>CAZIFX010000046.1:0-19076 GCA_964538415.1 uncultured Halobellus sp. | reverse complement strand
TTGTTCAGCTCGATCAGCAGTCGGAAGACCGCCTTCACGAGGTTGGCGTCGACGTCGAAGCGCTCGGCGTTTCTGCCGGCGCGATCCATTACGCGCTCCTCTTGCCCCTCGTCCGTGGTCGGCAGGTCGTGTTCGTCCTTGACCGCGGCGACGGTGTCGGCGACGTACGTTCGGCGGGCGATCAGCTCGACGATCTCGCGGTCGATGTCCTCGATCTCCGCGCGAAGCTCGTCGAGCGTCATGTCCTCCGGGTCGGATTGGTTCGTGCTCATGGTTTGTCGATGTCGTGGTTGGTACTGGCGTCGAATTCGTCGCGTTCGGTCGAGCGATCGACGATCCGCGCGCCGTCGTTTCGCGTCGTCGTCCGTCGAAGCGTCCCCGGCCGCTCGTTCCAGCGGTCGGCGACGGCATCGAGGTCATGGGCGGGCTCGTCGGGGTCCGCGACGGCGACGACGCTCGGTCCGGTCCCCGACAGCGAGACGCCGGCGACGTCGGGCATCGCCTCGACGGCGGGGTCGGGGTCGAAGCCCAACGCGGCCGAAAAGGCGAGCCCGTTCACCGTCATCGCCTCCACGTACCGTCCGTCGGCGGCGAGATCCGCAACTAGGTCGGCCATCGGCGCGACGGACGCACAGCGGTCGACGTCGGCGTCGGCGCTGTAGGCCCGTTCCGGCGGGGTCCAGACGAGCACCTCCCAGTCGACCGGCTCCCGGCGTCGGAGCGCGTCGGCACCGTTGTCGGTGAGACAGACGCCGCCGAGCATCGACGCCGTCGCGTCATCGAACGCCCCCGTGACGGTGACGCCGGCCTCGCGGGCCGCGCGCACGCCGAGCCGACACGCCTCCAGCCGGGTGACGTCGACCGCTGGATCCTCCGGGTCGTCGCCGACCCGGAGCCCGAGAGCGGCACACGTAGCGAGGATCGTCGCGTTCGCGGCGGCGCTGGAGCTTTTGAGTCCGGCGGCGAGGGGCACGTCGCTTTCGGTCTCGACGGTTCCGTCCTCGCCGTCGCCCCACCGGTCGGTCGCGAGCGCGACGCATCGCTCGATGAGCTCCGTGTCCGCGTCGGATGCCTCGACGATGGATCCCTCGACGTGACCCGTCGTCGATTCGGGGTCGAGCTCGACCGACGCGCGCGTCTCGACGTCGATGCCGAACGCGGCGCCGGTGCCCGTCGCCAGCGCGTTCAGTACGGTCCCCGCGCCGAGCGCGGCCGCCCGTCCCTCCATACACGCACGCCGTCGAGGGGAGTCAAAGAGTTGGCGGTCTCGGCGAGCGTCTCCGTCCACTCGGGAGCCGGACCCCCGAATCGGAACGGGTTAGTCCTCGGACGGCTCGGCTCGCCGAACGGCGGCGTCGACCTCGTACCAGTCCGGGTGGGCTCGCATGGCGCCGTCCCTGCTTCGGAACTCGACGTCCACGGTAAACCGCCGGGTTCCGGTCAGGTGGTCGCCCGGCTCGAACCGATTTCCGGACGCGAAACGACGGGTGACGTACTCGAAGGCCACGGCCTCCCGAGTCGGGTCGTTTGGCCTCGTCTTATAAGCGTCCGCACGGAACTCGAGCGTTCCGTAGGTGAACCGTCCGTCGTTGCGGACCGCGAGGCGGGCCGTGACGACGGTTCGAGAGTTGCGGTCCTCGACGTCGATGATCTCGACCTCGGTAACGGTCACGCCGGCGTCCTCCGGGTCGACGCGGTCCGGGACGGGGGTCCCCTCGCCGTCGTCATCGTCGCCTTCGGCGTCTTCGCCACCCGAGTCGTCATCGGCGTCATCATCCGTCCCGTTCGCGTCGTCGCCGGGATCGGGTTGCTCGTCGTCATCGTCGTCGGCGACGTCCGGATCGGGTGCCTCGCCGTTTTCGGCTCCGGCTCCACCGCCGTCCACCTGCGGCTCCGGCTCCTCGAAGCAGCCCGCGAGCGCGACGGGGACGGGAACGGCGAGCGCGACGAGACGGCGACGGGAGAGTCGCGTCGTCGGCTGTTCAGCATCCTCGGATGTCTCGCTTCCTGACACGTCCCGCCGGTGATCGGTTCCGTCGGTCATCCGGTCCACCCCCCAAGGACGCCCGCGATGCCGCCGACGACCGCGGAGCCGGCGGCGGTAGCGAGCACCGGCCCGAGCGCGTCGAGGGCGCCGTACGCCTGATCCGCGGCCGCTCCCTGCGAGCCGACCACGAAGACGACGACGAGCCCGCCGTATCCCAGCGCGCCGACCCCCGAGCCGACCCCGCAGGTCGCCGCCGCCTCCCGCGTGCCGTACGACCGTGAGCCGACCAACACGCCGAGCACCCCGGCGAGCAGCGGCGCGGCGAGCAGCGCCGCGGCGGTAACGGCCAGATAGAGCTGTGCGACGAACACGGGGCCGAACCGGTCGGCGTCTCCGCCCGCCTCGGCCGCGAAGGCGGCCTCGGCCCAGCCGGTCGCCGCGACCGCGACGACGCCGACGCCGGCGCCGACGACCGCGAAGAGCGCGACGAGGAGGCCGACCGCTTCCGTCCGCATCATCGAACCGCCCACCCGTCGGCGAGCCGACCCTGCCATCCGGCCCGCTCCTCCCACGCGTCACCCGAGAAGCCGGTCGCCAGGACGAACTCGCCCGCCCGGACGACGTAGCCGTACTGGACGCCCGCGTGCTCGTCGAATCGATACCGCTCGCCGCGCGCCTCGTCATGGAAGATCCGATGCCAGTGCGTCGCCGCCTCCGGCCCCTCCGCCCTGTCGACGTCCGGGTCGATCGGCTCGTCGTCCTCCATCCGCCCGGCGGCGGTCGCCGCGTCGAACCGATCGGCGGCCGTCGCGGCGTCCGGATACCGCTGGACGTACAGCGTCGTTCCGTTCAGGTCGGCGGGCCACCCGCGGAACACCTCGTCGGGATCCTCGTCCGGAAGCGGGCGCTCCGAAAAGACGAAAAAGAGCTCCACCGTCCGCTCCTCCGGTTGCGTGACCGGGCCGAATCGGGCCCGGATCTCCTCGCGTCGGTCCCCGTCGAGAGGATCGCCGTAGAACCGCGGTCGTTGCTCCCGCGAGTACGTTTCGTCGTCGTACGGCCGTTTCACGTAGGTGGTGAACCCCTCACTCGCCACCGCGAGTTCGACGAGCGTCCCCTCCAGTACGCCCTCGCGCTCGTCTTCGTCCTCCGGGAGCGGGTCGAGGATCCGGCGGTGTAGCCGGTTGTGTATCGGGTTTCGTGAGAATCGGGTTCGCACGTACGGCATGGTTTCGATCCCGGCGAATCCGCTCCGCACCCGCTCGAGCTCCTCGAGGAAGCGGTCGACGTCCTCCCGCCGGGCGAAGTTGTGGAGCACCTCGGCGTGACGGTCCGTGCGGCGTTCGATCTCCTCCCGCGGAGTGAAATGCGGTTCGAACACGTCACCGGCCGTCTCGGCCGCTGAGAGGCCGGCCTCCTCGAGACGCTCCGCGAATTCGACGTCGACGGTTCCGGTCTCCTCGACCTCCGCGCGGACGTCCTCGGCCTCGGAGACGACCGACCGGATCGCCCGCCGGTAGGTCGCGACCGCCTCCTCATACTCCGTCGCGAACCAAAGCGCGTCGTCGACGACGTTTCGGGTCGCGTCGGCGAGTCGCTCGTTCTCCCGGTCGCCGTTCGGCCGTGCGTCCGTCTCCGGCGACTCCTCCGCCGCGCTCACCGCCTCCACCGCACGATCGGCCGCCTCGTCCGACGGATACTCCACTCCATCGACGGCGAGACAGCCCGCGAGTCCGACGGCGAAGCCGGCACCGAGCACGCCCCGCCGGGTCCGTTTCATATCCCCCATGAACGGCGGCGACGTATAAACGTAGGCACCCGGTCGCCGAGGGGACACCGCCCCCGTCATCCGCCCGGGCCCGCTCGGAGCGGACCCCTTTTGAACGTTCGCGTCCGATCGGTGACCATGTCCACGCCCGCACACGGTGACGTTCCGCCGACCTCCATCGGGATCGAGCTCCGCGAGGAGGGGGTCGTCGTCGAGTACCTCGACGGTCGCACGACGCTGTATCGCGGCGTCCCCAGTGCGGTCGAGGGGCCGCTCACGACCGGTCCCGGCAAGGAGACCCACGTGCTCGTCACCGACCCGACGGAGACGGAGGGAGTGATGACCTACGTCAACGACTACAAGACGGACGACGAGATCCTCCGCGACTCGGGCGTCGGCCGGATCATCCTGGCGGACGGCGAGACCGAGGAGCTGTTTCCGGGCGTCGTCGTGACCCGAACGGGCCAGCGCAACGAGGTCGTCGCCGATCCGGAGGTGGCGGGCGGTCGCGTCCTCGTCTTCATCGAGGACGAGTGGCAGGAGGGCAGCTACGAGATCGTCTCACCCCCCGAGGAGGGGCTCGACGCGTACCGATGAGCTTCCGGAAGCCGTGGCGAGCGCTCGACCGCGACACCGTCAGGGGTGCCCCCGACCGCTACGCGTGTTACGAACTCGGCGACGGGGACGGGAAAACCGTCGGCTTCGGGACCGGCGTGCTGCGGGACGAATTGAAGGAGGCGCTCGCGTACGGCGACGCCGCGAAGGTTCGTTGGGAGCTCGCGGCGTCCGCCGAACACGCCGAGCGGATCCTCGACGAGCACGTCGACGGCTGAGTCGCGGACGGTCCCGTCGGCCTGCCCGGCGGTTGAGTCACCAACGATCCCCGAGAGCGCCAGTTCGCGCTCACTGGAAATAATCGGGGTCGTCGCCCTCACAGGACTCCTCGTGCGTCTCCGCCTCGTCACGCTCGGCGAAGAGCAGTCCGCACGCCTCACAGGCGTACCACGTCATGTCGTCCCGCCGTGTCGCCGTGACCATGCGTGTGACTACCATGTCAGCGGATAAACGATTGTCGCCGGATCGTCGTCGTACCGAGCGATCCGCACGGCCGAAGCCGAGCGTCGGGCAAGGGTAAAGAGTCACGCGCCGGTACGGGTAATATGAACGATACCGGCGGCGTCCGGCTCACGGTCCGCGCGGCCGAAAAGCGGGACGCGGGACGAGGTATCGCCCGGCTCCCCGAATCCGCGCGCAAGCGACTCGGCCTCCTCAGCGGCGATACGGTTCGGATCGAGGGTGAACGAACGACGGTCGCGAAGGTCTGGCCCGGCGGGCCTGACGCGCGCGACGGCTCGATACTCATCGACGCGGACACCCGCGCGAACGCCGGCGTGAAGGTCGGCGACGCGGTTCGCGTGGTTCCGATCGACGTCGCCGACGCGAAGCGCGTCACCCTCGCAGCCCCCGCCGAGCTGGCGACCGTCGACGTCAGCCGGGCCGTCGTCGAGCGCGCGCTCGTTCGCGACCTCCGGGATCGACCGATCACTCGGGGCGAGGCCGTCCACGTCGAGCGGCTGAGCGGGCTTCGGTTCGTCGTCACCGCGACGGAGCCGTCGGGAACGGTCCGCATCACGGACGGCACCGACGTCAACGTCACCTATCGCGAGGACGACGCGAACCGTGACGAAGCCGGCTCCGACCGAACCGGCTCCGCTCGCGCCGGCTCCCCCCGCGACGGCGGGAAGTCGTCCGGGCCCTCGGATGCCCGCTCGACGGATGCACGCGATCGACGCGGCCGACGCGATGCCGGCCGAACGGATCCCCGGACGACGTCCTCCGACGACGCGGTCGACCCGCCGGCGGAGCACACCGCGGGTGCGACCTACGAGGACATCGGGGGACTCGACGAGGAGCTGGAGCTGGTCCGTGAGACGATCGAGCTCCCGCTTTCGGAGCCGGAGGTGTTCACCCGGCTGGGCATCGACCCACCGAAGGGGGTCCTGCTGCACGGCCCGCCCGGGACGGGGAAGACGCTCATCGCCCGAGCGGTCGCCAACGAGGTGGACGCGGAGTTCATCACCATCGACGGCCCCGAGATCATGTCGAAGTACAAGGGCGAAAGCGAGGAGCGGCTTCGCGACCACTTCGAGCGGGCGAACGAGGAGGCGCCCGCGATCATCTTCTTCGACGAGATCGACTCGATCGCGGGCAAGCGTGATGACGCCGGCGACGTGGAGAACCGCGTGGTGGGCCAGTTACTCTCGCTCATGGACGGGCTCGACGCCCGCGGCGACGTGATCGTCATCGGCGCCACGAACCGGGTCGACAGCCTCGACCCCGCGCTCCGCCGTAGCGGCCGGTTCGACCGCGAGATCGAGATCGGCGTCCCCGGCGAGACGGGGCGTCGGCAGATCCTCGACGTCCACACCCGGCGGATGCCGCTCGCGGGCGACGTCGACCTCGACCGCATCGCCGCGCGGACGCACGGATTCGTCGGTGCCGACATCGAGGGGCTCGCCCAGGAGGCGGCGATGACGGCGCTGCGGCGTGCCCGCGAGACGGACGTGGCCGCCCTCGACGAGGTGACGGTCGGGAAGGCGGACTTCGAGGCCGCCCACGCCTCCGTTGAGCCGAGCGCCATGCGCGAGTACGTCGCCGAGAAGCCGACGACCGACTTCTCCGACGTCGGCGGGCTGGAGGACGCAAAGGAGAAACTGGAGCGGGCGGTGACGTGGCCGCTGACCTACGGCCCGCTCTTCGACGCCGCGAACGCCGACCCGCCGACGGGCGTGTTGCTCCACGGCCCGCCCGGGACCGGCAAGACCCTTCTCGCACGGGCGATCGCGGGCGAGAGCGGCGTTAACTTCATTCAGGTCGCCGGTCCGGAGCTGCTCGACCGATACGTCGGTGAGTCCGAAAAGGCCGTGCGGGACCTCTTCGACCGCGCCAGACAAGCGGCGCCCGTCATCGTCTTTTTCGACGAGATCGACGCGGTCGCGGCCGACCGCGACGCCGCCGGCGGGGGCGATTCGGGCGTCGGCGAGCGGGTCGTCTCCCAGCTCCTGACGGAGCTGGACCGCGCGAGCGACAATCCCAACCTGGTCGTGCTCGCGGCGACGAACCGCCGTGCCGCGCTCGATCCGGCGCTGCTTCGCCCCGGCCGACTGGAGACGCACGTCGAGGTGCCCGAGCCGGACCGTGATGCCCGTCGGAAGGTGTTCGCGGTACACACCGACGAGAAGCCGCTCGTCGACGGCGTCGACCTCGACCGGCTCGCGGACGAGACCGAGGGCTTCTCGGGCGCCGAGATCGCGTCGGTCTGCCGTGAGGCGGCGCTCAAGGCCATCGAGCGGGTCGCGGACGAACACGGCGAGGCGGCGAACGACCACGCCGACGAGATCGGCATCACCGACGACGATTTCGCGGCCGCGCTGGCGTCCGTGACGGCCTCACGAAGCTGATCGGTTGCCGGGAAAGCCGCTCCCGCCATGCGTCCGACGTGTCCGACGCGTCCGTTCGGTCCGCGGGCAACGTCTTTACTCGAGCCGTCCGTACCGAACCCATGACCGGCGGAGGCGACGACGGCGGTCCGACGGTTCGGGGCCTCACGAGGGCCGTCATCGCGGCGGTTCGGTCGCGACCGCCGATGGACCTGTTTCTCGCCGCGGTGCCGATTCCGGCACTTCTGGTCGCCGTCTCGTTGCTGCCCGGCACCGAGGCATGGCGATTCTCGCTCGCGGCGGAGGGCGTTCTCGAGAACCGGGCGACGCTCTGGACGGCCTTCGCGTCCAGCTTCGTTCACACCTCCCCCACCCATCTCGTCGACAACGTCGTGAACTACTGGCTGCTGGTCGCCGTCGCGTATCCGCTGTCCGTGATCGCCGGGTGGCGCCGGCGGCTGTTGTACGCGATGGTGGTCTTTCTCGCGGTCGTTCCGCTGGTCTCCGCGTGGGCGACGCTCGCCGTCCTGGGCACCGTGACGGACGCGCCGGCGGCCGGGTTCTCGGACGTCAACGCCGCGCTGCTCGGCTACCTCCTGGTCGTCTGGTTCGTCGCCCTGTCGAGCGAACGACGGCGGTCCGGCGACGGAGCCGAACCGAGCGTCACACGGACGGAGATGGGGGAAAGCGGGATCGATCCTCGCTGGTCGATCGTCGTCGCCCTCGCGGCGCTCGCGGTCGTCTTCCTCTCGCCGAGCGGGGTCGGCTATTTCCCGCCGCTTCCGAACGTCGCCGCGCTCCTCGCGGTCGCGGCGGTCGTCGCCGGGGTCGCGCTCCACGTCTCGACGGGTCGACCGCGCATCGCCGGTTTGAAGCTCCCAGCCTCGCGTGAGCTCCTGTACGTGACCGCCGGGAGCGTCGCGCTCGCCGGCGTGATCGGGTCGCTCGTGATCGTTCCGTTCGGCAGCAACGTCTACGCGCACCTCGTCGGGTTCGTCGTCGGGTTCATCGTGCCGTACGTCGCGGTCGCGGTCGACGCTCGAGGAACGGTACCTGGATGAGAACGCGGGACGGGAACGATGCGAGTTCGCCGAGAGATCACTCCCGAAAGAGCCGGAATGAGCCCTGTCCGACGACGACCTCCCGCGTCTCGTCGCCGACGGTGCTCGTCACGCGCATGTCGCTGACGCCGATCGAGCCTCCGGCGCGGACGACCTCGGCCTCCGCGCGGAGGTCGCCTGTCGCGGGTCGGAGGTAGTTCGTGGTGAGGTTCACCGTGGCGACGCCGCCGGAGAGCGGGTCGTCGAACGTCGTTCGCTGGGCGACGCCGCCCGCCGTGTCGATGAGCGTCGCGGCGACGCCGCCGTGGATCGTTCGGCCGTCCGCGTTCGTCAGCGTCTCCTCGAAGGGAATCGAGAGCACGACGCGTCCGCGTTCAGCGGCCTCGACGGTCGTGTTCAGCCACGAGAGATAGCCGTGCTCCTCCTCGATGCGACGCTCGATGAAGGAGGCGGCGTCGTCGGGTAACGGGTCGCTCCGGTCCGGGTCGAACTCGCGCATGTCTCGGCATGACCACGAAGCGGCTTGTACTCCCCGAAACGTCGGCGACGGAGAAACTGCTCAGCCCTCGAAGCCGGCGTCGTCCATCAGCTCCGTGAGCTGCTCGTCCCGAGGGCGTCCTCGTGGACGATGCCGGTGAGCATGCCGCCGGGATGTGTGTCCCCCCTCATCACGTGGTTCTCCCCGTGACGGTGCATCGCGTGGACGTACCCCGGGTCCGTTCGGACCGTTATACCTGATCCGCAAACCGTCGGTCTTCGGCACCGGCGGTTTATATACGATCCCGAGCCGGACCCGCCGTGACCTGACGGATCGACCGCGGTGGCCGAGGCGGGAGTCCGGCACGCCACCGCGGTTTCACGCATCGTGCCGGCAGTTCGCCACCCCTACAACGTCTCCCGGTACCGCGCTCCGACGGCGCAGTCGGCTCCGTGCACTATCGGCCAACGCCGAGCCGAATGGGGTCGTCGCTTGCTCTGATCTCGACCGAGACGGCGTCGCCGATCCGGAACACCGCATCCGGGCACACGAGCTTGACCCCGATCCGACCGTTCACTGAGGCGAAAAGCGAGAGGCCGACGATCCGCTCCCCGTTCGCGCGGATCTCGATCGGTTCCCACTCGATCCGGCGTCCCCGTCGCGTCCCGACTCGAGTACCGAGCAGCGTGATCGGATCTCGTCGTTCCGTGTCGCTCGTCCCCCGCTCGAAGGTGCCGCCGCCGGCGTAGTGAGCGAGCCCCCCGTCGAGCGGCACCCCCTCGTCGCTCGCGAGCGCCGCGAACCGGCCGTTCGTTCCGGCCGGCCGTTCGGGCGCGTCGAGCACGACGTGTGCCGGGCCACGCTCGATCACCGTCCCGGTTCCGCCCCACGGGACCGAATCGACCGCGACGTCGATGTCGACCGGTAGCGACCCGCTCGCGCGGAGCGCGTTCGAACCGGGAGGCCGAAATCCGAGATGAACGTGGTCGTCGACCCACCGTCCGAAGAAGCCCGAGCGCGTCGTCGGACCGAGCACGTCGCCGACCGCGACGCGGTCGCCCGGCTCCACGTCGGGCACGACGTGGAGAATTCGGGCGATCGTCCCCGGCTTCGCGTCGAGCGCCTCACTGCCGGCTCGGTCGAGCTCGACGACGATCACGTGGTCCGTGTCGGCCGCGTACGAGCGGTCCGGACAGCCGACGGTCCGCGTCTCCTGGACGGTTCCCGAAACCGGCGATATCCCTCGGCCGTCGCCGGGATAGAGGTCGATCGCGCGGCCGGCGTCGTGTGCCGGATACGGGGAGTTGAACCGTGAAAACGTCCGATAGCGTTCGACGACGGAACGCGGAAGCGTGACGGCGTCGGTCATTCGCGCTCGAGCTTCGCGGGGCGGTCGTTCCCGGCGTCATCTCCGGCCCTCCCCTCGGGCGTGTCGTCGTCGGTCGCCTCCGACGAGTCGTCACGCGTGCTCTCCGAGGTGCCGCTGCCGGCTCCCTCCGACGAGTCGCCACGCACGCTCTTCGGTCGGATCCCCTCGATCGTGAACCGGGCACCGCCGAGCGGGCCGTCGGTGGCCTCGACCGTCCAGTCGTGCGCCTCGGCGACGTCGCCGACGATCGCGAGCCCGAGGCCGGTGCCGTCGTTCAGTGAGACGCCGCGCTCGAACACGGCCGTGCGATCCTCGGCGGGAATGCCGGGGCCGTCGTCCTCGACGCTGATCCGTACCTCGTCGTCGTCCCGCGTCACGGCCACGCGAACGGTCACGTCGGAGCCGGCGTGGTCGATCGCGTTCCGAAACAGGTTCTCGAGGATCTGCCGGAACCGGTCGGGATCCGCTCGGACGGTCGCGTCGCCGCCGACGACCAACGTCGCGTCGACGGTCTCGAGTCGTGACCACACGGTCCGGACGGTCGCGTCCACGGGAACGTCCTCAAGCGAATCGATCGTCTTTCCCGCGGTCGCGAGCGAGAGCAACCCCTCGATCAGGTCGTCCATTCGTTTGTGGGCCTCGACCGCCCGATCGAGCGCCTCCTCGTTCCCACCGTCGCCGCGTCTCGCGAGTTCGACGGCCGCGGTCGCGACCGCGAGCGGGTTTCGGAGGTCGTGGCTGACGACGCCCGCGAACCCCTCGAGTCGCTCGTTCTGTCGTTCGAGCTCCGCCTCCCGTCGCTCGAGCGCCGACTGGCGACGCTCCCGGGCAGTGACGTCACGGAGGAGGAACACGTGTCCCCGATCGGCTCCCCGCGGATCCCTGATCGGGTCCTCCTGGACGTCGAACTTCCGGCCGTCCATCTCGATCGGATGCGTGCTCCCCGAGGCGATCCGAGGCAGCATCCTCGAGACGTCGGAGCCGATCGCTCCGGGTGAAAGCAGCCGTTCCGCCGCCGGGTTGAGGTCACGGATCCGTCCGTCGGCGCCCGAAACGATGACCGGGTCCTGCATCACCTCGACGGCGGTGTCACGGGCGGCGACCGTCGCATCGAGCGTGCCGAGCCAGAACACCGTTCCGTAGAGGAAGACGCCGTGCAGCACGAACGCGACGGGGGTCCAGTCGAGATACCCGAAGCTGCCGAGGTCGAAGACCGTGACGAATCCCGCCAGCAACGGAAACAGCGTCCCGAGCAGAAGCAGAAACGTCTGGAGTCGGTACCGGTTTCCGATGCGCCGGTAGACGTCGACGACGATCACCAGCCCGGCGAGAAATAACGCGTACGCGTACAGGAGAAACGCCACGCCGGCGGGACCAATGCCCAACTCGAGGAGGGTGAACGGTCCGTCCGACACCGCCTCGAACGAGCGTCGGGCGAGGCCGTGCGTCCGGCTCGACCAGGCGAGAAGCACCCAGACGAACGCCGGCGTCGCGAGCGCGACGATCCGACGCTCCGTTCGCCAGCCGTCGTGGCCGCCGTACGCGAACGCGAAGCTGATCCAGAGGATCGGCATGACCGCGAGAAGTGGCGTCGACAGCTGGAGCGCGATCGCCATCCAGTCGGCCGTCGGTGCGGCGATCCGAGCCGCATACAGCAGCGAGAACCCTCCGCCGGCCGCCAGGTAGAACGCGACCTCGATCCCGCCCGCCTCGTTCCGCTCGATCCACGCATCGCGGGCGACCCAGAGCCCGACGACCCCTGCGAGGACGCAGGTGAGGAGGTATGCCCGGACGGGAAGTGCGCCGAGGTCGCTCATCGGTACCTAATGCAATCCAACGAACGGCAAAACGTTTGTGTCACGCCGGCCGCGTGACGCGACGGTCGTTCGACCCGGCGACCACGTCGATTCTCCCCGCGGGACGCCCGGAAGAGCCTTGGGTCACGATCCCTCGCTGTCCATCATGGACGTCGTGCGTGGACGCCGGGACACCCCTGCCGCCGATCGGGAGCTCACCGCCGAGCTGCTCGCACGCGCGGCGACCGAGGACGTCGCCGCGGTCCGCGTCTGGACGCCCCACCGGCAACTGGCGTTCGGCCGACGGGACGCGACGCGGGACCGGTATTCGCGAGCGTGTGCGCTCGCCCGCGAACACGGCTACCAGCCGATCGAACGCCGGGTCGGCGGGAGAGCGGTCGCGTACACCGGCACCACGCTCGCCTTCGCGGTCGCCGTCCCGACGGCGGATGCACGCGGGGGGATCGACGAGCGGTACGAGGCGGCGCGGACGGTCGTCCGCGAGGCGCTCGTCGATCGGGGCGCCGCGCTCGGCGACGGCGAGCCCGCCGCGTCCTTCTGTCCGGGGGCCCATTCGATTCGAGTGACGGGCGGGGGCAAGGTCGCCGGGATCGCCCAGCGCGTCCGGCGTGACGCGGCGCTCGTCGCCGGATGTCTGGTCGTCACGGACGACGATGCGGACGCGATCGGCGCAGTTCTCGATCCCGTCTACCGCACGCTCGACGTCGCGTTCGATCCGGCGTCGGTCGGCAGCGTCGCGACGGCCGGCGGGCCACGGGACGTCGGGGCTGTTGCCCGCGCGGTCGAGTCCGCCTTCGTCGGGGGGCCGTGGGGGGACGGACGCCGAAACGTTCGACGGGTCGGCTCGACGATCTGAGACGCTCCGGCCCGGCGTCGTGCGTTCGACCCTCAAGCGTCCATCCGTCGCCGGAGCGGTCGGATCTCGGTTTCGACGTGCTTTTTATCCGCGGGCGACTCGACTCGTCCATGGCCGAATTCAAAGTCGTCGTCGCCGACCCCGAGACCGGCGAGACGTTCCAGCGAGAGGTCGACGGACAGGACGCGAATCGATTCCTCGGGCGGGAGCTCGGCGACGAGATCGGCGGCGACGCCGTCGGTCTCTCCGGCTTCACGGTCGAGATCACGGGCGGCTCCGACGAGACCGGCCGCCCGATGCGCGCCGACGTCTCCGGGACGCGTCTGAAGGAGCTGCTCCTCGAGGGCGGCGTCGGCTTCAAGCCGAGCCGTGACGGCGAGCGCAAGCGCATCACCGTTCGGGGTCGTCAGATCGATGACGACGTCGCACAGATCAACGTCTCCGTCGTCGACGGCGACGGCAGCGTCGCGGACGCCCTCGGCGAGGGCGCGGCCGACGGCGACGAGGAGTAACGGCTCGTTTTCGATGCCGCGCGTTCCATCCGACGACGAGCAGCTCGCGTCCGTTCGCGTCACGCTCGCCCGAAGCGGCGGGACGCGACGGCTCTGCGTTCGACTGCCGGAGCGGGACGAGCTGGAGCGCCGGCTCGAAAGCGGCGACCTCGACGCGCTCGACGTCGCCGCCGGCGACGTGGTTCGCGTGACCTTCGGACGCGAGGAGCACCACGCGGCGATCACCGCCGATTCGCGGGGGCGGCTGATCCGCGGCGCCTTCGACAACCGGCGGCTTGCCCGGTCGTCCGGGGAGGGGACCAACCGACTCGCCGAGTGGTTGGGCGCGGACGACCGTGAGGAGGGCGACACGCTCGTGCTCGACGTCCTGGTCCCGGGCGAGGCCTACGGGCTTCGGGTCCCGGGCGAACGGGTCGTCTACGACGTTCGCCGCGGCCCGCGGTCGTCGCTTTCGGACATCGCGGAGGGGCTTGACGGCTGATCGGACCGGCGGCAACCGGGCACGTCTCGCCGGCTGGCAAGCGGGGCGCTTATTCGCGCGCGGCTCCGACACGGGGACATGAAGGAGGTCGACGCGGAGCTTTCGACGCTCGACCGGGCGATCATCAACGCGTTTCAGGGAGGGTTTCCCGTCACCGCACGTCCCTTCGAGCCGGCAGCGGCGGCGCTTCGTGAACGCGGCGTGGACGTGACCGGCCCGGAGCTGTGTGAACGGGTTCGAACCCTCGACGAGGAGGGGACCCTCTCCCGGTTCGGCGCGCTCGTCAACGCCGAGGAGATCGGCGGCGCCGCCTCGCTCGTGGCGATGCACGCGCCGGAGGACCGCTTCGAGGAGGTCGTCGAGACGGTGAACGGGTTCCGGCAGGTGGCTCACAACTACGAACGCGAACACCCGCACCTCAACGTCTGGTTCGTGGTGAGCGTTGCCGACCACCCGGACCCTGAAAAGGACGGCCACGACCGCGTCGAGGAGGTGCTCGCGGAGATCGAGGAGGCGACCGGCCAGGAGACGTACAACCTCCCCAAACGGCGGGAGTTCCACGTCGGCGCGAAGTTCCTCGTCGACGGCCCGGTCCCCGACGGCGACGTGGACCTCTCGGATCTCGGTCCCGACGTGGAGCCCTCCGGACGGGCGACGTTGACGCCCGCGGAACGCGATCTCGTCGTCGAGATCCAGGGCGGGCTCCCGATCACCGAGACGCCGTACGCGGACGTCGCCGCGGCGATCGACGCGGACGTCGACTGGGTGATCGAGACGATAACACGGTTCAACGAGGAGGGGAAGGTCCGGCGGGTCGGCGTCATCCCGAACCACTACGCGCTCGGCTACACGGAAAACGGCATGACCGTCTGGGACGTGCCCGAGGACGTCCTCGAGGAGGTCGGGCCGGTCGTCGCGTCCCTCGATTTCGTCACCCACTGTTATCAGCGGCCGCGCCACGAGGGCGTGTGGGAGTACAACTTCTTCGCGATGACGCACGGGCGGACCGAGGCGGAAAGCGAGCGCCGCGTCCGGCAGGTCCGCGAGACGATGGACGAGTACTGGGACGTCGGCGCATCCGACTGGGACACGCTGTTCTCGACGCGGATCTTGAAAAAGACCGGGATCAGACTGGCCGAGCGGGCCGACAGCAACACCGCGTGATCGGGGGGCCGTTCGGGAGATGATCCCCCTCTATCACGATCTGTCCGACGAGACGGTGCTCGTCCTCGGCGGCGGCGCCGTCGGCGCCCGGAAGGCCCGCCGGTTCGCCGAGGAGGCCCGCGTCGTCGTCGTGAGCCCGACGTTTGCGCCGTCGCTTTCGGAGTCGTCGACGGAGCGGATCGAGCTGGTCCGGGCGGCGCCCGATGCGACGGGCGTCGCGGACTGGATCGACCGCACGTCGCCCGCGCTGGTCGTGGCGGCCACCGACGACGCGACGATCAACGCCGCGGCGGCGGAGGCGGCCGACCGTGCGGGAGCCCTGGTGAACCGGACCGACGTCTCCGGCGGGCGGCGGGTCGGCAGCGTCGTCGTTCCCGGCACGGTCGAGGACGGTCCGGTGAGCGTCGCGATCTCCACGGGCGGCGCGAGCCCGGCGTTGACGAAGGTGCTCCGCGAACGGATCGAAGCCGAGATCGAGGGTGCCGGCGCGATGGCGGCGCTCTCCGGAACCCTTCGTGCGGAGCTGCAGGCACGGGAGATCGATCCCGAGAGACGGCGGGAAGCGATCCGCGCGGTGGTACGCTCGGAACGGGTTTGGAAGGGTTTACAAGAGGGGGAATCCAACGGACGGCAAGAGGCCGACAAGGTGATCGAGGAGGTGTTACTAGGGTGAAAGAACCGGGCGTGATCACGGGCGTGAGCGTCGACCATACGCGTGCGTCGATCGACGAGATCGAGGCCGCGGGCGAGGACGGCGTTCGCGGAACCGTCTCCGATCTGCTCGCTCGGGAGGGCGTCTCGGAGGCGTTCGCCATCCAGACCTGCAACCGGTCGGCGGCGTTCGTCGTCGCCGACGGGCACGCGATCGCCACCGCGGCGCTGGAGTCGTTCGCTCCGGACGTCCGCGGCGGCGCGATCCGCCGGCTGGGCCACGAGGAGAGCCTCGAGCACCTGATGCGCGTCGCGTCGGGGCTGGAGTCGCTCGTGCTCGGCGAGGATCAGATCATCGGACAGGTGCGCGAGGCGTACGAGGAGTCACGCTCCGCGGGCGGGATCGGACCGGTGCTCGAGGACGCCGTGACGAAGGCGATCCACGTCGGCGAGCGCGCCCGCAACGAGACGTCGATAAACGAGGGCGTCGTCTCGCTCGGCTCTGCGGCCGTCGAGCTCGCGGACGAGGAGGTCGATCTCGACGGCGCACGCGCGGTCGTCGTCGGCGCCGGCGAGATGGGAACGCTCGCGGCACGTGCACTCGACGACACGGCGGTTTCGGAGATCGTGGTCGCGAACCGGACGGTCCCCCACGCCCGGTTCGTCGCCGAGGAGGTCGAGACCGACGCCGACACGGCGCCGCTCGTCGACCTCCCACGCGTGGTCCCGGGCGCGGACCTCGTCATCACCGCGACCGGAAGCCCCAAGCCGGTGATCGACGAGGAGCACCTCGTGGGCGTCGACGGGCTCGTCTGCATCGACATCGCCAGACCACGAGACGTCGACCCCGCCGTCGCCGACCGACCGGAGGTCACGCTCTTCGACATCGACGCGCTGGAGCAGGTCACCCGCCGAACAAGGGAGCGGCGCGAGACCGAGGCCCGGGAGGTCGAGGCGATCATCGACGAGGAGCTCGACCGCCTCCTGAGCACGTACAAGCGCAAACGCGCCGACGACGCCATCTCGACGATGTACGCGGCCGCCGACCGGATGAAGACCCGCGAGGTCGGAGCCGCGGTCTCGAAGCTGGAGGCGCAAGGCGAACTCACGGACGACCAACGTGAGACCGTCGAGGCCATGGCCGACGCGCTCGTCGGACAGCTGCTCGCCGCGCCGACGAAGTCGCTCCGGGAGGCGGCCGGAGAGGACGACTGGGAGACGATCCGGACCGCGTTGAAGCTTTTCGACCCCGAATTCGACGCGCCGCCGGAGGGGCCCGACGGGGCTCAGGAGTCGAGCCCGCCGATGGACGTTCCGGCCGGAGCGGCGGAGGAATCGGACGACTGACCCGTCGCTCGTCACGCCGACCCCGAACCACGAAAGCCGCGGACGACTCGCCGTCTTTAATCCGTCGCCGCCACGTCTCCCGTCATGGAACGCAGCGAGTACGTTCGACGACTCGACGATCGACTGGACACCGGCGCGTACGCGGGCGTCGACGCCAGCGCGAACGGACTACAGGTCGGAACGGCGGACGGCGAGGTGACCCACGTCGCGTTCGCGGTCGACGCCGCGCTCGGGACGATCCGCGAGGCGGCCGACGCCGGCGCGGACCTGCTGGTCACCCACCACGGGCTCTCGTGGGGCGGCATCGAGCGGGTGACCGGGCGGACATACGACCGGATCGCGGCGCTCGTGGACGCGGATCTGGGACTGTACGTCTCACACCTGCCGCTCGACGGGCACGCGAGCCTCGGCAACGCCGCCGGCGTCGTCGATGCGCTCGGATTGAGCGACGACGGGCCGTTCGGCTCGATGGGACCGGTGACGATCGGGCGGCTCGCGACGGTGCCGGAGTCGACGACCGTCGACGACCTCCGGGAGCGGCTGAACGAGTTCGAGGGAAGCGTGAGCGACGCGCGCGTGCTTCCGTTCGGGCCCGACCGGATCGAGCGCGTGGCGGTCGTCACGGGGTCGGGGGTCGACTGGCTCGACGAGGCCGTTGCGGCCGACGCGGACGCGCTGATCACCGGAGAGGGGAAACAGCAGGTCTACCACGACGCTCGCGAGGCGGGCGTCACCGTGTTTCTTGCCGGCCACTACGCGACCGAGACGTTCGGAGTTCGGGCGTTGCAGGCGCTCACGGCGGAGTGGGGCCTCGAGACGACCTACGTGAGTCACCCGACCGGGCTGTAGGGACGCCGTCGGATCGACGACGGGGAAAGTTCGGACGTCGCGTCGGATGCGAACGTCGCGTCGGATGCGAACGTCGCGTCGGATGCGAACGTCGCGTCGGATGCGGACGATCCGACGAATTCGGACGATCCGGACGATCAGTGCGAACGACATCCTCAAATCCGAACGGACCGTTCATTCCGCCGTGGCTTCCACGCCCGTCCCGACGGTCGGTCCGCTCGCCGTCGCGCTGCTCGTCGCCGCCGCGCTGCTCGTCGCCCTCGTGGTGGCGGGCACGTGGCCGCCGCTGGTCGCCGTCGAGAGCGGAAGCATGGAGCCGACCCTCGAGCGCGGGGACCTCGTCGTTGTGACGGCGACCGACCGGTTCCCGTCGGACGGAACGGTCGGATCCGGCGACGTCGTCGTCTTCTCCCCGCCGGCTCACGACGGCGCGCCGATCCTCCATCGGGTCGCGTTCGCGGTCGAGGCGGGCGAGGACTGGACGGAACGCGGGGACCCGGACCTGATCGACGGCGACTGTGCCACGTTACGCCACTGCCCCGCGCCGCACGACGGCTACGTCACCTACGGCGACGCCAACGGGGAGTACGATCAGAGCGCGGGCCTCGCGCCGATCGTGCGGGCGGACTGGATCGACTCGCGCGCGGTCGCGTCGGCATCCGGACTGGGGTGGCCGCGGATCGCGCTCGACGCCGTCACCGGTCGGTTCGGGGCGGCCGGGGCGCTCGCCGTCGGCGGGAGCGTGGCGTTTGCCGGCGGGTTCGTCGCCGTGCTGGTCGGCCGGATTCGGGATCGAGGTTAAAAGGGATAGAGCAGAAAGCGGAACGGGGAGGGAGGGTCCGTCGAGCTACCGAGTGCCGACCTCCGGTTCGGCGTCGATGCCGACATCGTCGTCGGCTTCGTCGACCGCGTTCACGTCGGCCTCGTCGACCGCGTTCACGTCGGCCTTCTCCTCCTCAAGCGTCATCGAGTCGGTCGCTGCGTTCCGCAGGGCGTCGGATCGGCCGAACGCGCCGGGCGCGATGGCGAGCGTCCGGATCCCGTACCCGTTGGCGGTCTCGAGAACGGGTTTGAAGTCGGTGTCGCGGGAGGCGATGGCGAGCGTCGACATGCGGCCCTCGGCCGCAAACCGCGCGGCGTCGACTGCGAGTTTCACGTCCACGTCGCCGCTCGTCACGATCACCTCGAATCCGCGTGCCTCCGCTGCCTGAATGAGCCCCGGCGTCGCGTGCTCGTCGAGATAGAGCCGGGTCGTGACGAGGTGTCCCTCGGCGGCCGCCGCCTCCCTGACGTCGT
>CAZIFX010000045.1:0-19220 GCA_964538415.1 uncultured Halobellus sp. | reverse complement strand
GACCGGCGATCAGCGCGACCGGCAGTCGGCGTCACCGGATCGGTCCGCTGCCCGGCCTTCATACCTTATAAGTAACGAGCGAACACAGTTCGCGTATGACCACCATCGGGTTCATCGGCGGCAGCGGCATCTACGAGGCGTTGCCCCTGAACGACGTCCGCGAGGTCGAGTACGACACGCCCTACGGCGAGCCGAGCGACGCGGTCACGATCGGCGAGTTCGCCGACACGGGCCGGGAGGTCGCGTTTCTGCCGCGACACGGAAGCGACCACGGCGCCTCCCCCACCGACCTCCCGTACCGCGCGAACATGTACGCGCTTAAAAAGGCCGGCGTCACCCACGTCTTCGCGTCGAACGCCGTCGGCAGCCTCAAGGAGGAGCTGGAGCCGGGAACGCTCGTCGTCCCCGACCAGATCTTCGACCGGACGAGCAGCCGCGATCTCTCCTTTTATCGCGACGGCGTCGTGGTCCACCAGCCCTTCGCCGATCCGTACAGTCCCGAGCTCGTCGACCACCTGACCGAGGCCGCACGGACCGCCGTGGACGACGGGACACAGGTCGTGAAGGGCGGCACCTACGTCTGCATCGAGGGGCCACAGTACTCGACGCGTGCCGAATCGGAGTTCTACCGCGCACAGGGATGGGACCTGGTCGGCATGACCGCGATCCCGGAGGCGAAACTCGCCCGTGAGGCGGAGATCGCGTACGCGACGATCGCCGGCGTCACCGACTACGACGTCTGGAAGACCGACAGCGAGGTGACCCTCGAGGAGGTGTTGGAGAACGCCGAGCAAAACCAGGCCGCGATCAAAGCCGCCGTCGAGGAGGCCGTTCGAACGCTCCCCGACGGCCACACGTGTGAGGCACACACCTCCCTCGAGGGAACCGTGAACACGCCGACCGAGGCGATCCCGCGGGCGACTCGCGAGCGCGTCGAGCCCCTCCTCGGCGACTACTTGTGATCGGTTCTCGGCGGTCGTGGACGGCGGTCAGGCCTCCGCGAACCCGCCCGCGCGAAGCGCCTCGTCGACGTCGGCGTCCTCGTGAACGACGGCGGAGACGGTACGAGCGATCCCCCGCGGATCGTCGTGCTGGAAGATCGACCGGCCCATCGAGACGCCGGCGGCGCCGCCGTCCATCGCGCCGCGCACCATCTCCGCGGTCTCGCGGTCCGTTCCCTTCGAGCCGCCCGCGATGACGACCGGCAGGCGGGTCGACTCGGTGACGCGCTCGAACGTGTCGCCGTCGCCCGAGTAGCCCGTCTTCACGACGTCGGCGCCGACCTCCTCGGCCAGACGGACGGCGTGGCCGAGCGATTCGGGGTCCGCCGAGTCGACGCCGGGGCCGCGTGCGTACGCCATCGCGAGCACGGGGAGCCCGAGCCGCGAGGCGTCGTCGGTCAGCTCCGCGAGCTCCTCGATCTGTTCGGGCTCGTGGTCGGAGCCGACGTTGATGTGGAAGGAGACGGCGTCCGCGCCGGCCCGGACCGCCTCCTCGGCGGTCGCGGTGACCCGTTTGTCGTTCTCGTCGGGACCGATGGTCGTCGAGGCGTTGACGTGGACGATGTAGCCCGCGCCGTTCTTGTGCGGATGGACGCGCGGGGCGATCCCCTTCTGGGTTAAGACGGCGTCGGCGCCCCCGTCGGTGACGCCGTCGATAGTCGACTCGATGTCGACGAGCCCCTTTACGGCGCCCATCGTGATCCCGTGGTCCATCGGGACGATGAGGTAGCGGTCGTTCGTGGAGATGCGGTCGAGTCGTGCGGCGAGTCCTGCTGTCATGTGATGGGTCGTTGTGTGAGAGTGTGGCAATCAGCCCTAAGACGGTTTCGTTCGGGGACGGTTTCGTTCGGGGACGGTTTTGTGCGGAGCGGCTATCGGGCGTCCGCCGTCCGGGACGCGTATCCACGTTCGGCGCCCGCCTTCAGCTCCCGCGAGAGCGCCTCCAGGTCGGCGGCGACGTCCGCGACCGGCCGCTCCTCCTCGTGGCCCGCCGCGACGATGTCGACCAGCGCGGAGCCGACGATGATCCCGTCGGCGCCGCCCGCGACGATCCGCTCTGCGTGCTCGCCGGTCGAGATGCCGAAGCCGACCGCTTTCGGCACGTCGTACTCATGCAGCCGTCGGAGGCTCTCCGTCGTTTGATCGGAGACGTCGCTTTTCGCACCCGTCGTTCCCAGCCGCGCCTGCACGTAGACGTAACCCGACACCTGCGACATGATCCGCTCCAGCCGCTCGCCAACCGTCGTCGGCGCGACGATGAAGACCAGATCGAGCCCGAACTCGTCACACGCCTCCCGAAGCGGGTCCGCCTCCTCGGCCGGCAGGTCGGGAACGACGAACCCCTCGAGGCCGGCCGCGGCGGCGCGCTCGACGAACGCGCGCGGGCCGTCGTGGCTCACGGCGCCATCGCTCGCGTTCGAGGCGCTCCGCGCCTCGCTAGCCCCGTACTGGTAGATCAGGTTGTAGTAGGTCATACACACCAACGGGGCGTCGACGTCGAGCTCCTCGACGAACTCGAAGAAGCGGTCGGGGGTCATCCCACCCTCCAGGGATCGGACGACGGCGCCCTGGATGGTCGGTCCCTCGGCGATCGGCTCCGAGAAGGGGAGCCCGAGTTCGATGACGTCGGCGCCGCCGCGGTCGAGCGCCTCAACGTACGCGAGGGAGGACTCGTAGTCCGGGTCGCCGACCGCCAGGTAGGGAACGTACGCCGGGCCGTCCGCGAACGCCTCGGCGATCGCCGCGCTGTTGCCCGTCGAGCCGCCGTCGGCGAGCGCGGTTCCGACGCCCGGGGGCGTGCCGTCCGCCATTCAGATCCCTCCCGTGAACATCGACATGTCCGGTGCCTCGTCGATGTCGCGTTTGTCCGTCTCCTCGATGGCGGCGTCGAGGTCCTTGTCGCCGCGGCCGGAGACGGTGACGACGACGCGGTCCCCGAGGTCGTCGGCGTGTTCCTCGAGGAAGCCGAACGCGTGGGCGGTCTCCAGCGCGGGGATGATCCCCTCGGTCCGCGAGAGCCGATGGAACCCCTCCAGCGCGGCGTCGTCGTCGACGGCGACGGGGCTTACCCGTCCTTCGTCGACGAGATACGCCAGCTCGGGGCCGACGCCCGCGTAATCGAGCCCGGAGGAGACCGAGTGGCTCTCCATGATCTGGCCGTGGGAGTCCTGAAGCAGCTTCGTGCGCGCGCCGTGGAGGACGCCCTCCTCGCCGGCGAAAAGCGACGCGGAGTTGGGCGCGACGCCCGCCTCCTCGTCGACCTCCAGCGTGGATCCGCCGGCCTCGACGGCGTGGAGCGTGACCGACTCGTCGTCGACGAACGCCGCGAACGAGCCCATCGTGTTCGAGCCGCCGCCGGCACAGGCGACGACGTCGGTGGGCAGCTTCCCGATCCGGTCGATCGACTGCGCGCGCGCCTCCTCGGAGATGACCGCCTGGAAGTCACGCACCATCACGGGGAACGGGTGCGGCCCGACGACGGAGCCGATCACGTAGTGGGTGTCCTCGACGGTCGCGGCCCAGTCGCGCATCGTCTCGCTTATCGCCTCCTTGAGCGTGCCGCGGCCCGCAGTGACCGGCTTCACCTCCGAGCCGTTGAGCTTCATCCGGAAGACGTTCGGGCGCTGGCGGTTGATGTCGCGTTCGCCCATGTAGACCGTACAGGGCATGTCGAGGTGGGCGGCCGCCATCGCGGTCGCGGTGCCGTGCTGGCCGGCGCCCGTCTCGGCGATGATCCGCTCTTTACCCATGTACTTCGCGAGCAGCACCTGCCCGAGGGCGTTGTTCAGCTTGTGGGCGCCGCCGTGTAACAGGTCCTCGCGTTTGAGGTAGACGTCCCGGTCGTAGCGCTCGGAGAGCCGATCGGCGCGCTGCAGCGGCGTGGGACGGCCGCCGAAGTCGGCGAGTCGCTCGCGAAACTCGTCCATGAAGCCGTCCTCGTTCCCGAGGACGTATCGCTCGTAGGCGTCGGCCAGCTCCTCGATCGCCGGCATCAGCGCCTCCGGCACGTACTGGCCGCCGTAGCGTCCGAACTTGCCGTCGGTCCGGCCGCGCTCGCGGCCGGGTCGTCCCCGTCCATGCTCCGTCTCGATCGTTGCCGCGTCGGTTTCGCTCATGTGGATGTGGTGTGTCGTGTGGTCTCGTTCCGCGTCGATTCCTTCTCCGTACCGGCGCCGGTTAGTTCCCGCGTGTTCGCCTCGACGTCGCCGTCCATGATCGCGCTGCCCACGAGGAGCGCGTCGGCGCCGGCCGCGCGCATGCGACGGACGTCGGCGGGCGTCGAGATGCCGCTTTCGGCGATCAGCGTCACGTCGTCCGGGACGTCGGGCGCGATCGTCTCGAAGGTGGCGAGATCGACCTCGAGGCGACCGAGGTCGCGGTTGTTCACGCCGACGACGTCGGCGCCGGCCTCGAGCGCCGCCGCCAGCTCCTCGCCGGTGTGAACCTCGACGAGGACCTGAAAGCCGCGGTCGCGTGCCGCCGCGAGCAGGTCCGGGAGGTCGTCGCCGACGAACCGCGCGATGAGCAGGACGACGTCGCTCTCGACGGCGTCGAGTTGCGACTCGTAAAGCAGGAAGTCCTTGCGCAATACGGGGACGTCGACCGCCTCGCGAACGCGTACGACCGTGTCGACGCTCCCGCCGAAGTGATCGGGCTCGGTGAGCACGCTCAGCGCGGCGGCGCCGCCCGCGACCATCGATTCGGCGAGGTCGACGGGGTCGTCCTCGCGGGTCCCCTCCGTCGTGGGACTCGTCGGCTTCACCTCGGCGATCACCGGGACGCGGCCGTCAGCCTCCGCGTCGGCGAACGCGGCCCGCAGGTCACGGGGGTCGACGGCGACCCGTTCGGGAGTTTCGACGTCGACGGATCGCTCGCGCGCCGCCGATAGGATGGACCGAACCGCCGGGGCCAGCTCGTCTGGATCGTCCATTAGTGTACACTAATGTACGTATCTGTTCATAAGGCTTGCGGGACGGGCGTCCGCCCGGCCATGGCGACCGATTTATTCGTTCGGCCGCCGATCGAACCCCATGGTCAGTTTAGGTACGTCGGGGGTGTTCGCGCGGGCGTACGCCGATCTCGATCGGGCGATCGAGGTCGGGTTCGCCGGCGGGCGGGTGATCGCGATATCCTTCCCGGAGCACGTGCCGGACGACGTTGACGAGGATCACGAGCTGCTCGACCGGTTCGAGAGATATCTCGACGGCGACCGCGACAGTTTCGCCGACGTCGCCGTCGGGCTCACCGTACCGACCGACCGGCGTGACGTTCTCGAGACGCTCCGTGACGTCCGATACGGCGAGGAGGTCTCCGTGAGCCGCCTGACGCGGCTTGCCGGCCTCGACGACGACGATCCCGAGGACCTCGAGACGGTGACGCGTGCGCTTCGGGAGAACCCGATCCCGATCGTCTTTCCGGACCACCGGGTGCAGGGCGGACCGTACGCGACCCTCGCGGACGTGCGGGAGACGGCTCGAGCGATCGAAGGGTTAGCCTAGTCGTCGTCGCTCGTCCTCCCCAGTCGTCGTTATAGCTTGAACAGGCGCAATACTACGGCCTTCAGGCCGTGGATACGCGCCGTCACTCGGCCGTCGGAGGTCAACCGACGGCCGAGAGTGTTCAGTCGTCGGCCGACGAGCCGCTGAGGCCTGCCGTCTCAACGCTTCCGGCCAGTAGGTAGCCCCGTCGGGTTAGTGCCAGTGCGATCGCTGGCATCAGGACGAACGACGTGACGAGTGCCATCCCCATCGCCAGTGCGATCGCGATTCCGAAGTTCGACAGCACGGGGAAATCGGAGATCATCAGCACACCGAACCCGAGCATCGTCGTCAATCCGGAGCCGAGCACCGGCCGGGACTTCTGGACGATCGCCGTCCGAACTGCCTGCTCGGGAACTGCTCCGCCCTCGATCTCCTCTCGGAACCGCTCGAAGATGTGGACGGCGTAGTCGATCCCGATCCCGAGGATGATCGCTGCGGTCGTGACCGTCAGGGGGTTCCAGGGGACACCCAAGAGGTACATCCCGCCGGCGGTGAGCGCCAGCGCCCCGCCCGAGACGCTCCCGACGAGCAGCACGGACTCGCGACCGGACCGCAACACCAGTCCGAGAAACACCGCGCCCAGTCCGAAGCTGATGATCGTCGTCTGGGTTAGCCCGGAGGTCACGTTCTCGATGACGTTCCGGTTGAGGACCATCTCTCCCGTGACCCGCGTCTCCATGTCGGCAGGCAACGTGGCGTTGGCCGTCTCCCGGGTCGCGTCGATCACCTCGCGCTCGGTCTGGCCCTCGATGTCCTCGACGAAGACCTGAACGATGATCCGGTCGGGGTGGTCGGCCGGCGACAGGCCGAGCTGAGGTGGGCGATCCACCGCCGTGCGGTGCTCAAGTGCGTCATCGAACTCAGTCGCCTCGGGGAACGAGTCCCCTGCCGGCCCGGTCACGGGCGGACTCGCCTCGCCAACTTCCATCGCCCGGGCTCCGCTCATCACCGTCACGACGTGCTCGTGTCGTTCGATCTCGTTCTGGAAGGCCCTGACCTCTTGGAAGTTCTCGTACGTGTAGGCGTCCTCCGTCTCGATGATCACGTAGTTGATGTTCGGACTCGGGACGGTCTCTTCGAGCTCTCGGATGTCCTGTCGTTCGTCGATGTCCGGCCAGTAATCGAGCATGTCCTCCTGTGTGTCGACGGCGGGATAGGCCGCGATGCCGCCGCCGATGCCTGCGAGCAGGACAACGCCGATCAACAGTGCCCGTCGGGACACGACGCTCGATAGCCGATCAAAAATCCGCTCGAGGTGGGCCGGCGGATCGCCGCCGTCGGTCGTAACGGCGGCAGCTCCGGACGGATCGTCCGTCGCCCTCGGCGTCGCGCCGTGGCTGTCGAAGGTCACGAGCAGCGCTATGAGCATCGTCACAGAGAGGACCATCGCGGCGAGCACGCTGAAGACGACGGTCACGCCGAACTGCCGAACCGGCGGCACGTCGGCGATCAGCAGCGACCCGAGCCCGACGCTCGTAGTCCCCAGCACGATTGCCAGCGCACGCCCCGTCGTCTTGGAGGCGATCTCCGCGGCCTTGGCTGGCGGGCGTCCCTTCTCACGTTCCTCGACGTAGCGTGTCTGAATCTGCAGCCCGTAGTCGATCGCCAGCCCGAGCGCCACGGGCATCACGCCGAGCATGATCGCGTTGAACGAGAAGCCGACGAATCCCATCATTCCGATCATCGTCAGGACGACAGTCAGCGCCGTCGCGATCGGCAACGCGACGCGACGGGTTTTCCGCAGCCGGCCGTGCATGATCGCGACGACCAGCAGGAAGATGATGCCGAAAGCGAGCGCGAACAGCTCGATCATCTCGGGGAGCATCATCCCGAACGCCGCCTCCTCGAAGATCGGCGTTCCGGTGAAGGTGACGTCTATCCCCTCCAGGTTCGCGTTCTCGGTGACCTCCCGGATCTGCTCTTCGGCGATCTCGTCCTCGCTCGGCGGAAGGAATCCGCCCAGCTCACCCTCGCGGTCTTCGGGAATCTCGACGTCGCCGTACTGGATGATAATGATCCCGGTGTTGCTCTCGGCAAACATCTCGTCTGCGTCCTCCGCGAACATCGGGAACGCGTCGGGATCGACGTCCTCGGGCACCTCAGGATACTGCTCGGTGTCCTGGATATCCGGGTGGAGATTCGAGATGACTCCCATGTTCGAGCGATGCTCGTTGAACGAGTAATTCAGCGAGTGGAGGGTTTCAGCCCTCGTCTCCGGAATCTCCCCGCCGCCCGGGCCAGCCTTGACCGGATGGACCGGGCTGGTCACCAGCGAGGCGGCATCGACATTCTCGTAGTAGGACTGGTACAGCTTCGAGATCTCCTCGGCAACCTCCGGATCCGCGAGGTCGCGATCCTCGTCAGTTTCGAGCTGAACGAAGACGACGTTGCCCTTGTCAAAGTCCTCCTGGATCTCGTCCCAATCCGCCATCGTCTCGGAGTCGTCGTCGACGTACAACTCCATCCCGAGGCTCATCTGCACCCCGGCGGCACCGACGAGTGAGAGGGTGACCAACACGAGAACGCCGGCAAAAACGGCTCTGCGGTGCGTCGCTGCCGTGTGTCCGATTCGACCGAGTAGCGTTCGGAGCCTTCCGTCTGTGTCGCTCATTCGTGTGTTTTATTCGTTGTCTGTTCGGACTTCTGGGCCATCACTCAGGCGTCTCGGCGGCGATGTCGCCGGACGCGTCTGCCTGGCACGGCGACAGGAGCCACTCAACCGGACAGATCCCGGTGAAACTGCTCTGCAGGAGATTTAACCCTGCAAACGCTGTCACCGCAACGAACCACGGGTGAACGAACCACGCCAGTGCGAGCCCAAGCAGGACGACTGTCCCGGCGACTCGCTGGATCATATTCTTGCACTTTATTGGGTTATCCATACAATATTAGGTTGGACCGATATCACTTAAATCTGTTCTTCAACCGGCAGGAAGCGACGTCTGCCCGGAGCGACGAGTCAGGCGAGAGTCACACCGGAGGTCATCCCGACGATCCGGTAGAACTGCCGTACTCGTCGCGAAACCGGTCGATGAGCAGCCCCATCGTCGCGTACCAGTCATTGAGCATGCGCTGCATCTCTTCGGCCACCTCGTCGACATCGGACGGGTAGAAGACGTGGTAGTAGCCCCCGCTCTCGTAGTTGATTTGTTCCCGTTCGACCAATCCGGCCTCCCAGAGGCGTCTGAGGGACCGATACACGGTTGAGCGCTCTTTATTGACGCGCCCAGTGAGCTCATCTACGGTGAGTGGCTCATCGGCCTCGGTGAGCTCCCGATAACACCTCCTGTCGAGCCCTGTGAGCCCATGGAAATGCCTCAACAGCCCCTCACACTTCATCTCCTGGTTGAGGGCTTCACGTATCGGTTCGTCCATACGTGCGGTATGTGCTTCAGATGAATAAAATTGTGAATATTACACATTACTAATGCGTCGGAGTGGCTACCCAGAGTTACGTGGCGTCTCCGACTCAGTAATCGCCGAGGACACCCAGTCGTCGGGCGCGCCGCGTCGCGTAGTGGAACACGAGGTAGCCGCCGAAAAGGTACCCGACGGCGACGCCGACGAGCAGCGCGAGGTCGCCGAGCCCGAACTCCCACAGCCGCACGCCGTCGACCATCGCACGCTGGAGCAGCGCGCTGCCGTGTGCAAGCGGGAAAAACCGGGTCCACGGCAGTTCGAACACCGGCGCGGAGATGAGCACGATGAACCCGAACTGCAGCAGGTTGAGCCAGTTGCCGATCCGCTTGTACAACACCGTGATCCCGCCGGCGGCGAACCCAAGTCCCAGCACCGAGACGATGGCGAGTCCGGCGATCGAGACCACCGTGATCGGGTCGAGGCTGAGCCGCGTGCCGGTCAGGATCAGCATGAACGCGAGCACGATCGCGGAGGTGAGAAACGTTCGAATGACCTTCGCCACCCCCTTCAGCAGCGCAACCGGTGCAAACCCGAACGGCGTGGTGATGTGCCGCTCTAAGGTTCCCCACTGGACCTCACTCCCGATGTCGTTCGACACCGACGAGTATGCTCCAACGGAGAGCGTCCACAAAAAGTAGCCCGCAATGATCCCCTCCAGCGAGTCGGCGAGTGCCTGCCCGGCCAACAGCTGTCCACCATAAAATAGGACGCCGAAAAAGAACAACGCGACGACGATGCCGCCAACGGCGTTGGCTGGATACCGCACGAAGATCAGGAACTCACGGTGGAGCACCGCACGAGCGAGGTGGTAGTAGGTCGCGGGACGCGGACCGCCGGCGTCGTCCACGCTAGGGGTGTCGGTGGTGCCCACCGAATCGCCGGTGACGCTCTCCGACCCACGGGCGGCGGACCCCGAGCCGGTGGACTCTCGACTCATGACGGCCGTCCGCCGGAGTCGCCGACGGGAGTCGGTTTCGACTCGTTTCCGACCGCCGTACCGTCGCTTTCCCCGATGGCATCCGACTCCGCGCCGGTGACGGACATGAACACGTCCTCGAGGTCGGGCTGAACGGTGCGAACGTCCTCGATCGTGATCGCCGCCTCCCGAAGTGCGTCCATCAGCGTATAGAGCCGGTCCCCGGCGACCCCGACCTCGACAGTCGTCCGTGCACCGTCGGTCTCGACCGCTCGGAGGTCGAACCGCTGGTCGAGCGTCGACAACAGACGCTCGTCGATGTCGGCGCTCGTTACACGAACCGCGTCACGGTCGGCGGCCGACAACAGGGCCGCAACCGTGTCGTCGGCGACGATCCTTCCACCGGCCATCATGACGACGCGGTCACACACCGCCTCGATGGTGGTCATGTCGTGACTGCTGACGACGACGGTGAGTCCCTCCTCGACGGCGAGTCGGCGGAGTTCGCGTCTGAGCGTCCGTGAGCCCTCCACGTCGAGTCCGAGCGTCGGCTCGTCGAGGAAAACGAGCTCCGCGCCGCCAGCGAGCACGCTCGCCAGCGACACCTTGCCTTTCATGCCGCGCGAGAGGTCACGGACGGCGGTGTCGGCCTTGTCGGCGAGGTCGAGCCGCTCGAGGAGTCGGTCGTGGCGGTCGGCGACGGAGTCCGGATCGACGCCGCTTATCGTCGCGAAGTACCGAAGGTTCTCCCGGACGGTGAGCCGCCAGTAGTCGTTTCGCGCCCCCTCTAACATCGCGTCCACGTCGGCGTACGCCGCCCGTCGGCCGCCACCGGAGACGTCGGTCCCGAACACACGAACCGACCCGGCGTCAGGGAGGACGATACCCAGCGCGCACTTGATCAGCGTCGTCTTCCCCGCACCGTTCGGGCCGAGGAGACCGACGATCGACCCCCGATCGACGGTCAGGCTCACGTCGTCGACGGCGAGAACGGCGTCGTCGCCGGTCCCGAAGCGTTTCGAGACGCCCTCGATGGCGAGTGCGGGCGGACCGGTACCAGCAGGAGCGCTGGAGGTGTCTGTGGGGACCGTGTGTCCGCTCCCGTGAGCCGTCATAGCGCACTTAACGAACCGGTTACTGATAAATCGTGTCCGGACTGTAAGCCGTGCCCGAACCGTGAGCCGTGCCCGGAGGTGGGGTCGAGCCCCGAAACCGACCAGAGAGCGGTGAGCGTTTCACCCTCGCGCGCTTGCGGAGACGTATGGATCTCGTTCGGTTCGCGGCCGATGCTTCCGACGACGACGCACCGGGGGAGGCTCGGGTCTGTGTCGTGGCGACGCAGCCGGACACGTTCGAGCGGTGTCGTACAGGGTACTACCCCAGTCCACGCTCTTACGACCGAACCCGCGCACAGTTCGAGTACATGGCGTTCTATCGGACCGCACCGGCGTCGGCTGTCACTCACTACGCTCGGGTGACTGACCGAACGGAACAGGTTCGAGGAGAGGCCGGCCCGATGAGCGAGGCCGACTGGGAAGCGCTCATCGACCCGTTCTCCGAGGAGCGAGTCGTGGTCGTCTTCGAGTTGGGGCCGCTCGTCCCGCTCACGCGGCCGATCGAGAACGACACCACCGGAGTGCGGGGCGCGTGGTACTGTTCGGTCGACGACCTCCGGGCGGCAGAGACGCTGTCCGCGCTGGCGGAACGGACGGGGGTCTGAACCTGGCGGGGTTTCCGGTCCGCCGACCGCTCACTCGGGCTCGTCGGGGACGACCGTCACCGGCAGATCGCTCCCGAGGATCACCGCTTGGGCGACGCTGCCGAACAACACTTTCCCGACCGGGGTGTGTTTCGAGACGCCGAGGACGACCTCGTCGCTGTCGAGTTCCGCTGCGGTCTCGATGATCGCCTCGGCGGGCGTCCCGACGGTCTCGTGGACCACATACTCGACCGCGGCGTCCTCGAAGACCTCGATGGCGGCGTCGACGGACGCCGGCAGCCGGTCGACTTCTCGGATCGCCTCGGACATCTCCTCGGCGTACGTCTCGAAGAAGCCGCCGACCGCCCACTCCGCGTCGGGCAGCGACACCTCATCGTGGACGTGGAGGACGTCGACGACGTAGTCGTCGGCCGCCCGCTTGACGATCGCCTCTGCCTGCGCGCGCACTCGCGATTCTTTCTCGTCGGCGGTGAGCAACACCCGATACATGCGCCGGTGTTCCACCTCCAGGGATAAAACGCTCGTGACGGTGGATGCTCCTGTCCGCCCCTACGGATATATAATGATAAATAATAAAAAATTTTTATATATGGCCGCATTGACTATATTGATCGATCATGCACGACGTGTTCGGGGCGTGTCGATGCGTCATTCGGGACGTTTGGACGGCCCTCTGGCGCTCGAGCGTCCGAACGAAGGCGTATCTCACCCTCGACGGACCGAAGATCGCCGCCGACATCGCCGAGGGGGAGCTCCGCGCCGACGTGCCGGACGATCCGGCGGCGAATCGACAGTTCGAGGTCGGCGGTCGGGATGACGATCCTCGCGACCTCCCAGAGGACCCACACGCCCTCGCCGACGACTCGCGTGTCCTCGCCGGCGACTCGCGTGTCCTCGCCGACGACTCGCGTGCCCTCGCCGATGGCCGTGGCGACGCCAGCGGTGGTCCACGCGACTCCACGGACCCACGGGACGTCGCCGCCGATCCGGGTGACCCGGACGGCCCCGAGGGCGACGACGACTCGCCGTTCGACGTGGGCAGCAGCTACGGCCTGCGCCAGCGGGTCAGTCTCCTGCTTGGTCCCCTCCTGTTCGCGCTGATCTACTTCTCGCCGACGCCGGCGGGACTCCCGCCGGAAGGGGAGGCCGTCGCGGCCGTCACCGCCTGGGTGGCCGTCTGGTGGATGGGCGAGGCGATCCCGATCCCGGCGACGTCGCTGCTGCCGATCGTGCTCTTCCCGCTGACCGGCGCCCTGCCGGTCGCCGAGACGACGCCGTCGTACGCCAACCCGCTGATCTTCCTCTTTATGGGTGGCTTCTTCCTCGCGATGGCGATGCAGCGGTGGGGACTCCACCGCCGGATCGCGCTCCGGACGATCGCGCTCGTGGGCAGTTCGCCCTCCCGGCTCATCCTCGGGTTCATGATCGCGACCGCGTTTCTCTCGATGTGGGTCTCGAACAGCGCGACCGTGATGATGATGGTGCCCATCGCACTGGCGGTGATCTACCAGACCGCGGATCTGATCGACGAGACCGAGCTCGACATCGCCACCGCGGAAGGCGAGTTCTCCTTCGGCATCGCTCTGATGCTGTGTATCGCCTACGGCGCCTCCGTCGGCGGCGTCGGCACCCTCATCGGCACGCCGCCGAACATCCTCTTTGCGGGCCAGGCCGGCGAGCTGTTCGGGGAGACGATCGGCTTCGCCGAGTGGATGCTCTACGGCGTGCCGATCTCCGCCGTCGGGCTCGTGACCGTCTACGGCTACGTCACGCGCGTGGCAATGCGCCCGCAGTTCTCCGAGCTGCCGATCGGCGGGGAGACGATCGACCGCCAGCTCGCCGATCTCGGCTCGATGTCGAGTCAGGAGCGGTTAGTGCTCGTGGTCTTCGTCGGGATGGCCGCAAGCTGGATCGGCGCGAGCCTGCTCGATCAGGCGGGGGTGATCACCGCGCCCGCCGACGTCGACTCGATCATCGCGATCGGGGGCGCGCTCGTGCTCTTTACCCTGCCGACGAGGACCGAGGACGGCGAGCACACGTTCGTGCTCGACTGGACGAACGCGGTCGAGATCCCTTGGGGTGTGATCTTGCTTTTCGGCGGCGGACTCGCGATCGCCGCCGGCTTCGGGGGGACCGGTCTCGCGGTCTGGATCGGCGAGCAGTTGGGCGCCCTCGAGGGGGTCTCGATGGTGCTGATCCTGCTCGCGGTCGTCGCGATGACGATCTTTCTCACTGAGATCACCTCGAACACGGCGACGACCGCGATGTTGATGCCGATCCTCGCAGGGGTCGCGGTCGGCATCGGCGTCCATCCCTACGGGCTGATGATCGCCGCGGCGACGGCCGCGTCGTTCGCGTTTATGCTTCCGGTCGCGACGCCGCCGAACGCGATCGTCTTCGGCAGCGGCTACATCACCCTTCCCCAGATGGCCCGCGTCGGCGTCGGGCTCAACGTCCTCGGGCTCATTCTGATCACGGCCGTGGCGGTGTTGTGGCTTCCCCTTGCGTGGGGGATCGACGTGACGGCGCTACCGGCGGAGTTCATCGAGGCGTGGGAATCCTGACACGTGGCGAGCGGAAGCCCGCCCGTTCACGGATGGGAGGAAGCCGACGATTTATAAAGAGAAAGGAGAACACCCGCGCTTTAGGCGCACGATGAACCCAGCTATGGATAGCGACGTGACTCCGATCGATCCCAAACCGCTCGAGATGTTTACTTACCTCTTGAATTGACAGACCGGCCAAGTGACAGCGGATCCCTACTTCGATCACCCATCGCGGCGTTCGATCTCGCTCCACAACGACAAGTCGATCCACGTGATACGTTCGCTGAGGCGGTCGGATTTTGGCATGGATACTCAAAACTCGCCCGCCTCATTCACTAACGTAACGCGACCCAGGAATGCTCACTGACATTGATAACGCTCGGGTGCTCAACACAGTGGCATGAAACGGTTCCTGCGTTACCTGCTCTATCGCGAAGCATACCGGGCCATCCGAAAAGCAATGCGGGGCTCTCCCTCAAGCTCAAGTTCCGGGTCCGGCCCGACTGAGCCCGGCAAGGCGATTGAGGAGGGACGACCCTCGGCCGATAGTGTCGCTGATTTCCCGATCGACGGTGACCGAATTGAATCGCCTGCTCAACTCAAAGCGGCCCTCCAGCGAATGGATGCGTATGACTTCGAGCATTTTATCGGAGATCTCTGGGAGCGGATGGGATGGCAAACGGATGTCTCGACGGCAGCCGCTGACAAGGGCGTAGATGTCACTGCGAAGAAAGCCAGCCCATATGAACAGACCTTGCTCATTCAGGCCAAACGCTACGGTCCGAATACGACCGTTGGATCACCTGAGATCCAGCAGTATGCCAGCCTGCGTCACCAGTATCATGGTGTCGACAAGGTACTTGTCGTCACCACAAACGGGTACACCGGTCAAGCGAAGGACCTCGCTGAAAACCTCAACGTCAAGCTCATCGATGGCGATGAACTCGTCCAACTCGTTCTCGAGCATGACGCGCTCGATCTCGTTGCGGACTATCTCGATTTCATCGAACTGATCACCCCAGAAGGCGCCTCACGATCGACAGACGATACAGCGGGCCAACAGATCGACTCCTCCAAACCAGACGCTCACTCGGTAGAGCCGGAGACATCGTCGACGCAGTCAACTCACACGACGAGTCTCGACTCAACGCACTGGCATAAGCTGGTTATGGGAACGACAGTCGGCTGGGTTGCGCTCTTTTTCGGCGTTCTCGTGATTCCAGACGTGCTCTGGGCCGCGCTCTTCTTGACGACGTGGATCGCCCTTCCAGTGGCGCTGGTTCTGGATGCGCGTCAGATCGGCGATGTCACCGACTGGCCGAAGTACACGTGGGCCTACGTGCTCGCGTCACTGGTCTGGTTCGTGGCGGTCATCCCCGGCGTCATCTATCTGTGGCGACGTCGAGCCGTTTCGGTCACCGACGGAGGGGGGTCGGCGTCCGACGAGCAGCGGTCATCCTCGCCGGCGTCATCCCCTCACGGCGACGACCAACGCTCGGAACCAGCGGGCGAGTCGACTGGGAACACAGCTGAGCATCAATCAGCGGAGTCACAGTCGGGACTAAGCGATGCTGATCGTGAGCAGGCTAGAGTCATCGGGTACGAGGATGAACGGTACACATGTCGCGTCGAGCGGTCGCCGAACGGTGAGTGGCTCGTCGCGTACGGTCGTGGGTCTGACCCCGACGACGCTCGAGTCTTCGTGTATGATGAGACGGGATTACAGTGTACTGAACCACTCGCAGAACCGGCGGCGGCGTCGGTCGCCAATTCAGGGCGAACGGTGGTGATCGATGCGCTTGATCCGGACGAACACTCAGCGAAACTCGAGGCGTTCGAGCCAACCGGCACGGACCGCTTCACGCACTACTTCAACGCCAGCGTTGCCGACAGCGAAATCACAGCAGACGGCACACATGCTGTCGTCACGACGTATCCCCCGGACGACACTGCCTACATCTTCTCACTCGCCTCAGGCGATCGGAGGGCAACACACGATCTGCGCCACGAGAAAGCACGGCAACTGACGATCGACTCTGAACAGGAACCCCCGGAAATCGAGTTCAGCACGGAGCCGGAGGCGGACCCGGTGTACGCTCTCACGCTCGATGGCGATGTCGTCTGGGAAGCGACTGACTATCCCGGTGACTCCACAGCGGGAGACACAGACGTCGACGACGACCCGGAACGGCTCCGGGAGCGAATCGACTCACTCCGCCGAGCGTACGACGCCGCTGACACAGAGCCCGAGCGGAACGATGTTGCCCAGTCGCTTGCGGAGGCGCACTGGTCGCTCGCAAACGTGCTCGAAGACGAGGATGCTGAAGCGATGGTTGCTCATCTCGAAGATGCGAAACAGCGGTATCTTGAGTTGCTCCCGTGGTACGTGGGGAAGTCAGGGGCTGCGAAGGTGCTGCGCAAGCAGGGGGCCTACCATCTCGACTCAGGGAACGAGGACGAAGCAGCGGACTGTTTCACGCAGATCAAACGTCTCGAGGACGAGTACGACGTTCAACTGCTCACTGAGGAAGACGAGAAACGGATAGCGGAGTTGTGAAGTGGCGGCGTCCGTGGTTGCAAAGCTGAAACTCCCACCGCTCGGGATGGCGCCGCGTTCACGCGGCGGAGGATGTCAAATGTTCTCGACCAACTCAGCAACCGATTCGGCGACACCGTCCGGACGGTACGCGAACTCCGTGAGTTCGTCACGACCGGTCGACCCAGTGAGGACGAGGTACGTAGTCAGGCCAGCCTCGAGGCCGGCCACGACATCCGTATCCATCCGATCCCCAACTATCGCTGTCGATTCGGAGTGCGCGCCGATCCGATCGAGCCCACTCCGGATCATAACCGGATTGGGCTTGCCAACGAAGTACGGGTCCTTCCCAGTGGCTTCCGAAAGGAGCGCAGCAACAGAGCCAGTAGCCGGGAGTGGGCCCTCCGGGGACGGCCCCGTAGCGTCCGGATTCGTTGCGACAAACCGCGCACCCTGATCAATCAGTCGGACAGCCTGTGTGATGTTCTGGAATGAGTACGTGCGACTCTCCCCGAGAACGACGAAATCCGGGTCAGTATCGGTCAGGGTGTAGCCCACCTTATGTAGCGCTGTCTTCAGTCCAGCCTCACCGATAACGTAGGCCGACGCGTCCGGGACTTGATCTGACAAAAACTGTGCCGTGGCTGCGGCCGAGGTCCAAATCCGCTCCTCTGGTACGTCAAGATCGACATCCGAAAGCCGGGCAGATAGATCGCGACGTGTGTAAATCGAGTTATTAGTAAGGACGAGAAACTCCCTGTCCTGCTCTTCGAGACGGGCGATAAACTCCTCCGCCCCCGGGAGAGCAACCTCCTCATGTATCAGCACTCCGTCCATATCAATGAGCCATGTGTTGGGTCGTTCTGGTGTATGAGACATCGGATGGAAGAACCCATCAGATCTGCGTTCGCGGCGGACTTGAAACTTCGCGACGCCAAGTCAGTGACCCACGGCTGAAGTCGTGGGCTTCCTCTGTGAGACCTGGAGCCGACCGGAGAGAACTCGAAACGGCTGGGAGAACCAGTTCCGATCAGTCGTCGCCCGTCGCTGATTGTTCGGTTCGCGGGCCGCCCGGATGGCCCTCGTGGGCGACTGCAAGCTGCAGCAGCCGTTCGGAAACCGCCGGCACGTCGGCTTCCGTGACCGGGCCCTGTTTCTCGATCTCCTCGAGCGTTCGTGGGAACGCCCGCAGGTCGTAATGGTTTCCGATACCACAGCGAGCACCCTCACCCATCGCGGTCGGGATCTGGTTGTGCCCGGGCGTCACGTCGCCGACGGCGTAGACGCCGTCAACGTTCGTCCGTCCGTGGTCGTCGACGGCGATGGTTCCGTCGTCGTTCAGTTCGACGCCGAGGGACTCCGCGAGGTCGGTGTTGTACTCGGAGCCGTACATCGGGAACCCGCCACGATACTCGCGTTTCGTTCCGTCTTCGAACTCGAAGGCCGACAGCCAGCCGTCGTCGTCCTTTTCCATGCCGACGATGTCGTCGTGGATCACGTCGATCGGGTGGTTTTCGAGCATCGTCCCCGTCTCCTCGGACCACTCCGGCTCCTCGCCCCGCGTCAGGAGATCCACCTCGGGCGTGAAATTAAGCATGATCATCGCGACCGTTGCCGCCGAGTCGCCGGTTCCCATCACGTACACCGGTTCGTCGACGAACATGTACGCATCACAATGTAGACACCAGTGGAGGCCACGACCCGTCCGCGGCAGCGGTGGGTCCGGACGGGTGTCGGAGAATCCCGTCGCCAGAACGACGTGCTCGGTGGTCACCTCGACGTTGCCCGCAGTGATCGCAAACCCGTCGTCGGTCTTCTCGACGTCGGTGACGAAATCCTGAAAGTAGTCCGCACCGTAGTCCTGGATCTGCTCGGTCGCCGTTGCGAGGAACTCGTTGCCGGAGACGTCCTCGGTGACGCCGATGACGTTGTGGGTATCGAGCATCATCGCGGCCCGGCCACCGCCACGGTTGATGACCGCAGTGTCGTGGCCGAGGCGGGTCGTGTACAGCGCCGCAGTCAGCCCGGCGGGCCCCCCGCCGACGACCGTTACCTGGTAGTGATCTATCATCAATTACACATACGGCGTCGAGCGGTTTAATCTCCCGGTCGCTGTGTTTCTTCGGCACGAAACCGACCGCCTCGATACCAGTCCCCGACGAGCCTTCGACCCGGTCTGGCGGCATCGGGTCTCCGGACGGTGAGCTCGCAAGGGTCGCGTTAAGTTTGGCGTGAACTGTGATAGACGGCGATGGCTTCGAGCCAATTTTGAGCTGTCTCTAGCGCGACATTGCTGAAACTATTTGCGAACGATGATGTTCGTCGTTCTATTTTCCAAAAGACACGTTCGACGGCATTCCGATGTCCATGGCGAATCACTCGAAATCGATAGCCGCCTTCAGCGAGCACTGACCCGAGATAGTCTGCGTCATCGACGAGAAATTCGACGTTATTCAGCTGATAGCGCCGGTACAGCTCGGTCAGAAACCATCGCGTCGTCTGTTTATTTGCGGTCGGATAGAGGCTCACGTGAAGGATCT
>CAZIFX010000044.1:0-19266 GCA_964538415.1 uncultured Halobellus sp. | reverse complement strand
CGACGTCGGCGTCTCGACGGGCGACTTCGACGCGACGGGCGAGGAGCTCGCGGGCCACGACGTCGTCGTCGCGACGAGCGAGAAGGTCGACTCGGCGATCCGCAACGGGGCGTCGTGGGTCGACGACCTCGCCTGCGTCGTCGTCGACGAGGTCCACCTGCTCGACGCCGAGCGACGCGGCCCGACGCTGGAGGTGATGCTCGCGACGCTTCGCCGACGCGCCCCGGACGTCCAGCTGGTCGCGCTCTCGGCGACCGTCGACAACCCGGCGGCGATCGCCGACTGGCTCGACGCCGAACTCGTTGAGTCGGACTGGCGGCCGGTCGACCTGCGAACCGGCGTCTACGCCGAGGGCGAGGTGACGTTCGACGAGGGCCCGCCGCTCCGCGTGCCGGACGCGGTCGAGGAGGCGCCCGGCGGGGCGGTCGAGGAGGCGCCCGAGGACGAGACGGAGGCGACGGCGGCGCTGGTGACGGACGTCGTCGCGAGCGGCGGGCAGTGTCTCGCGTTCGTCCGGTCGCGTCGCGAGGCGGCCGCGCTCGCGGAGCGGCTGGCCGAGGAGGGGTTGGCCGAGCGGTTCGGGGTGGTCGATGCCGCAGCGGAGGCGGCAGAGGAGGCGGCGGCGGTCGACGGGACGGTGACTGGCGAGCGGTTGGCCGACTGCCTGCGGGCCGGAGTCGGGTTCCATCACGCGGGGCTGCGGGCGGGCCACCGCGCGGCCGTCGAGGGAGCGTTTCGCGACCGGTCGCTCGCCTGCATCTGTGCGACGCCGACGCTGGCGGCGGGGGTCAACGTTCCCGCACGGCGTGTCGTGGTCCGCGATCAGGAGCGATACACGGGGACGGGGATGGAGCCGCTTCCCGTGTTGGAGGTCCACCAGATGTGCGGGCGGGCGGGTCGGCCGGGGCTGGACCCGCGCGGGGAGGCCGTGCTCGTCGGCGACGCCGAAAGCCGGGCGGCGCTGTTCGAGCGCTACGTCGAAGGGGAGCCGGAGGCGGTCGAGTCGCGACTCGCGGATCCCGGAGCGCTTCGGACGCATGTGCTCTCGGTCGTCGCGACCGGCTTCGCGGAGACGGAGGCGGAAATTCTCGACGTCTTCGAGGGAACGTTCTACGCCCGAGCGACGGGGGCGGGCGGCCTCGCGGACGCGGTCGCCGTCGCGGTCGACGACCTCGTCGCCATGGACATGATCGAACGGAAGACCGGCGTCGGCGTCGACGCCTATCGGCTCGTGGCGACGCCCGTCGGGGAGACGACCTCGAAACAGTACGTCCGCCCGGAGACGGGCGACCGGATCGTCCGGGGGCTTCAGACGGCGGCGGCGATGGACGACCCGACCGCGCTCACCGTGCTCGAGATCGTCTGTGACACGCCGGACATGGACGACACGTATCTGGGCAACCGCGAGCGTGCCGAGATCTATCGATTCGCCCGACGGCGTGCGACGGAACTGACGACGGGCATGGACGAGACGGACGACTTCGAGGGGTGGTTGGAATCGGTCAAGACCGCCAGGATCCTCTCGGAGTGGATCGACGGGGTCACCACGGAGGAGTTGGTCGAGCGCTACCGGATCGGCCCCGGCGACCTCGACTCGCGCGTCGAGCGCGCCGAGTGGCTGTTGAGCGCGGCGGATGCGCTCGCCGACACGACCGACCTCGTGGTTCCGGCGGTCGGTCGAACCCGTTCGCGGCTGTGAACGGACCGCGGTCGAACGCCCGACCCGCGTGACCGGAGCTCCCGTCAGAGAGTCACACGCAATGGCAATCGTTGCCGAAACCGCTATCACGAACGACCGTGACCGACCGGTATGGCCGACGACCCGTTCGCGAACATGCTGGCACAGATGGACCGTGCGGAGGAATACGCCGACGTTGACCACGGCGTGTTCGAGCGGCTCAAACATCCGGAACGGACGTTAAAGGTGACCTTACCGGTCGAGCTCGACTCCGGCGGAACCGAGGTCTTCGAGGGGTACCGCTGTCAGTACGACAGCGCTCGGGGGCCGTTTAAAGGCGGCGTGCGGTACCACCCGACCGTGACCCAGCGCGAGGTGGAGGCGCTCGCGGGGTGGATGACGTGGAAGACCGCGCTCGTCAACCTTCCGTACGGCGGCGCGAAGGGCGGCGTCATCTGCGAGCCGAAGGACCTGACCGACGGCGACCTCGAACGGTTGACCCGGCGGTATACGGAGGGGATCCGTCGGATGATCGGTCCCGAAATGGACGTGCCGGCGCCGGACATGAACACGAACCCGCAGACGATGGCGTGGATGATGGACACCTACTCCATGTACGAGGGATACACGGTGCCGAAGGTGGTGACGGGCAAGCCGGTGGAGATCGGCGGCACGCCGGGTCGCGTCGAGGCGACCGGTCGGGGCGTCGCCATCGTCACCGAGCGGCTCTTCGAGTACCTCGACCGCGACCTCTCGGAGGCGACCGTCGCGATCCAGGGCTTCGGAAACGTCGGCTCGAACGCCGCCCGGCTGCTCGACGAGAACGGAGCGCGGATCGTCGCCACCTCCGACGTCACCGGTGCCGCATACGATCCGGAGGGCCTCGACGTCTCCTCCCTTGCCAGCCACGTCGCCGACGGCGGGTTGATAGAGGAGTACACGGCGGGTGACCTTCGCGGGGGCCGACCCGACCGAACGCGGTGGGACGAGCCCGATCTGATCCCGAACGAGGAGCTGTTGACGCTGGACGTCGACGTCCTCATTCCCGCGGCGATCGAGGGCGTGATCACCGCGGAGAACGTCGACGACCTTCGTGCGACCGCGATCGTCGAGGCGGCGAACGGGCCGACGACGGTCGCCGCCGACGAGGTGTTGACCGAGCGCGACGTGCAGGTGGTACCGGACATCCTCGCGAACGCCGGCGGCGTGATCGTCTCGTATCTGGAGTGGGTTCAGAACTCGCAGGAGTTCTCCTGGCCGCTGGAGACGGTGAACGCGGAGCTCGAACGCCGCATCGGCTCCGCGTTCGACGAGACCATCGCCCGCTACGACGAGGGATCGGTTCCCGACCTCCGCACGGCGGCGTACACCCTGGCGCTCGAACGGACCGCGACCGCCCACGAGTACCGCGGGCTGTTCCCCTGACCCCCGCGACCGGAGCGACCCAGGAGCACCGCGGCGCACGTGACGTGGCGTATATCGGTCAGTATGGCTCGTTGCCGGGGAGAGCGGCCGTGTAACCGCCGGACGCGACCCGTACGATCTGAAGGGTAGGCCATATAAGCCTACGCCTCCAATGTCGGGTAGGTGCAGTCGCAGGCGCCCACGGTGCGACGACCGGTTCGACCTCAACCCACCCTACTAACAATGTCAGGCCGCGTGTTCCGACTCCATTCGACGCTCGAACTGCCACTCGAAGACGTAGAGACGTACTTCGAAGAAGACCCCGATCTCCCCCCGGAGATCGATGACATCGACATCACGCGTCGAAACAACACTCTCATCATCAAAGCCGTCTCCGATGACGAGAGCATCAGCAAGTACACGCCGACGGCCCAGCTGAAGGCGTCGGTGACGGAGACCCGCGTCTACGAGGAGGAGCCGCCCCGCGCCGGCGGCCCCCAGTGGATGGACGACGAGGAGGAGGAGATCCCCTCCGAGCTCGTGGAGTTCGCCTGTTTCAAGGGGGATCGCGAGACGGTCCTTCAGAACACCGCGCTCCAGTACCCGATGTTCCTCGTGTTGCGTGAGCTGGCGTTGCTCGCCGAGAAGGGCACGCTGACCGCCATCACCGAGGAGGGCGACGAGCTGGAGGCGACCCGGATCGTGGAGGGCGAGCGCCGTCCCGCCAGCGTCGAGGTCGTCGAGAGCCCCCAGGGCGCGGGCGACGGCGACGGCGGCGTCAACTGGCGGGACAACAAGTTCATCAGTTAGATAATCTATCGAAGCTCGATATGGTTTTTCACCGGTCTGTGGGGTGAACGATCAGCCACTCCCGAGCCTCGACGTCCTGCCGATCGGATGCGTTCTTTCGTGTGGTCCTGCGGAGCGCACCGCAATTTCTCCCATGGCAGCTGCACACGCGCTATGCTCCACACGTCAACTCGGTCGCTTCATCGACCGGAGCCAGCTTCCGCTCCGAGCGACAGCCCGAGGGAGACACCGTGACGATCGGTGCGGTCATGGAATATATACGAGTCTACCCCCTACCTATACTGTGATGATGGAGCGCCGTCCACATCGACGGCAGGAACCGTTCGAGGGCTGTAACGCGCGGACGCAACCCACGCGAACTGCGACCGGTACGGCTGCTTGGACACATGACCGGTAGTGAGACGTCCCGGGACGGACTCGCGGCGCGATGGATTCCGGATCTCCTCGGACGCGCCGGGATCGGCGCCGGAGTCACGGTGCTCGTGAGCCTCGTGCCGTTCGTGGGGCTGCTCGCGCCGGCGATCGGCGGTGGCGTCGCCAGTCGCATCGGCGAGCAGACGGCAAGCGACGGATCGCGGGTCGGCGCCGTCGCGGGTGCGATGGTCGTGTTGCTGTCGCTGCCCGTGACGTTTCTGGCGCTGGCCGCCGCTGCAGCCGTGTCACCGCTCGCGACGGTCGGAGTGTTTGGAGCGACGCTCATCGGCGCGGCCTACGTCATCGGGAGCGGCGCGCTCGGGGGGTACCTCGCCGAGGAGTTCAGCCAAACGAGGACGGAGACCGGTGTCGCCCGAACGAGGACGGAGACCGATGTCGCCCCGGACAGGGAGCCTCCGGTCGAACGACTCAAACAGCGGTACGTCGACGGCGAACTTGAGGACGATGAGTTCGAAAGACGGTTGGAGCGGTTGGTGGCCGCGGAGGACGTTCGCGATGCACCGTCGACGTCCCGCGAGCGGTCCGATGACCGTCGTCCAACGACGGTTCCGAATACGACGGAATCGAGGTGACGGACCCGGAGAAGTTGTCAGTGACCGAAGGAACGGCAGCCGAGGTGTGCTCGACAAACACTCCGACAAACGATCGGAGAAGCTGAAGCCCCCGCCGACGAACGTATCCGGCGGCGGGCGGTTCGTCGTTTCTCGAGCCGCCATGGCGACGACGCGTGAGGCGGAGTCGACGAAACGTGGGTCAAGATGACACACCTAACTGTGTACGGGGAGCGAATGAAGCGGCCGGAACACATACGGTTACCTGATGAGCCACACTCGACCCGAACGGAGGGCAGCGGGATCCGACGCGGGCACGGACGGGCCGCTCGCGGGCGAGACGATCGCGATCGTGGGCGCCGGATTCGGCGGACTCGCGGCGGCGGCGTACCTCGCGGACGCCGGTGCGGACGTGACCGTTCTCGAACGCAACCCACATCCGGGTGGGTACGCCGGTCGGATCGAACGCGACGGGTTTCGGATCGACACCGGCCCGTCCTGGTATCTGATGCCCGAGGTGTTCGACAGGTTCTTCGAGCGGTTCGGCCGGAAGACCGAGGAGTTCTACGAGCTGACCGAGCTGGATCCGCTGTATGACGTCTACTGGAAGGACGGCGACCACGCACGGATGCCGCCGGATCGGGAGGGACAGAAGGCGCTGTTCGAGTCCTACGAAGCCGGCGCCGGCGACCGCCTCGACGACTACCTCGCGGACTCCGCGGAGGCGTACGAGCTCGGGATGGACCGGTTCGTCTATCCCAGCCGGTCGCGGCTCCGCGACATGCTCGATCTCGACGTGCTCCGGTCGGCGCGAGCACTCCCGAAGCTTCGGACGATGGACGACTACGTCGGGACGTACTTCGATCACCCGAAACTCCGACAGATAGCCGAGTACAAGCTCGTGTTCCTCGGCGGCTCGCCGTACAACACGCCCGCGATCTACACGCTGATGAGCCACGTGGACATGAACTTGGGCGTGTACCATCCGACGGGGGGGATCGCGAGCGTGATTGACGGAATGGTCGACCTCGCCACCGACCTCGGGGTGACGATCCACACGGACACCCCGGTGACGGCGATCGTGCCGACGGCCGGGGCGGACGGGTCGGGGCCGGCGTTCGACGTCGAGACGGGCGACGGAAGCGACGGCGGGAAGGGGACCGGCGGCGCCGGCGGGCGGTTCGACCGTGTCGTTGCGAACGCGCCCCCGACTCACGTCGAGCGCGACCTGCTCCCCGATGAGCACGCAAACCGTGACGCCTACTGGGACTCCCGAACGTACGCTCCCTCCGCGTTCCTGTTGTACTTCGGCGTGGAGGGATCGATAGAGCAGTTGGAGCATCACGCGCTCGTGTTGCCGACCGACTGGAAGCCACACTTCGAGACGATCTTCGACGAGCCCGACTGGCCCGACGACCCCGCGTACTACGTCCACGTGCCGTCGAAGACGGACGAGACGGTCGCACCGGAGGGCCACGAGGCCGTCTTCGTGCTCGTCCCGCTCGCGCCCGGGGTCGACGACGACCCGGAAACCCGCGAGCGATTCCGCGATCTCGTGTTGGACGACCTCGCCGAGCACACGGCGGTCGACTTCCGCGATCGGATCGTCCTCGAGGAGTCGGCCTGCGTCACCGAGTTCGCGGATCGATTCAACGCGCCGGAGGGGACCGCGCTCGCGTTGTCACACACTCTCGATCAGACCGGTCCGCTCCGCCCGGCACACCGCGCACCCGGCGTCGAGGGGCTCTACTACGTCGGCGCGTACACGAATCCCGGGATCGGGATGCCGATGTGCCTGCTCAGCGGCGAACACGCGAGCGAGGCCGTGATCGAGGACGCGACCGGCGGCGGTCTCGTCCCGCCCGTGATCCCCACGTCGACCTGGCGGTAGGCGACCCGTTCGTCCGTCACTTCTCGGACCGAACCTCGTCGCCCCCGGTCGTTCCTCCTCGTTCGCTCGTCCGTTCTCGATCGGTCGTCTCCTCGCGTGGCTCGTCATCGGCGTGCTGGCTGGAGTGCCCGTCGTCGTTCGTCTCCTCCTCGAGCAACCCGTCAGCGACGGTCGTCGCGGCCGGGTCGATCCCGACGTAAAGCCGCGCGGCGATCACGACGACGGACGGGAGAGCTGCCAGGAGGAAGACGAGATCGTATATCCACGCCGCTCCGTCGAGCAGCGGCAGGATGACCCCGGCGAACCCGCGATGGGCAACGAGCACCGCCGCGAGCACGACGAGCCAGTAGACGACGGCCGCCACGTGCTCGACGACCTCCCGTGGTCCGGAGACCACGACCCGCGTCACCGTCGCGAGCCGCGGGGCCGCGCACGCCAGCAGCGCCACGAGCACGACCGTCGCGACCGCCCCCGCGAGCGCGACGAACGTCACGGGCGTCGATGGCACGAGTCGGTCGACGCCGGGCAACAGCGTGAGGAGGTACGTCACGAAAAGCAGCGCGGACGCAGCGATGAACAGCTTCGTCAGCGAGCGGACGGTTCGACGATCGGCCGTTCGAGTGATCGCGTCGACGAACATCGATCGGGACGAGGTTCCCCGGACGGAAAGGCCGTCGCGGTCGTTAACCTGGATCAACGCGGGTTCACCCGAGTTAGCCGCATCGGTCCTTCGTCGGCGACCGCACGTCTCCGGCAACGGTCGGGCGGCTGCGATCCGTGGTGCGACCGGATATCGTCGCCGGCGGCGGCGCGGTGGCTGTCGTCGTTATCGGCCGTCGTAGAGCCGTTCGGCAGTTCGTTCCGGGAGTCCCGCGGCCGCGACCGCGTCAGCAACCCGATCGATATCGTACGGGACGCGTCGGAGGTCGATCGACTCGGCAGCGGCGTCGAGAACGGCGTATGCGGCGCCGGGGTCGCCGTCACGTGGTTGCCCCACGCTTCCCGGATTGATCACGAGCGCGTCACCCTCGCCGGGGATCGAGATAAGCTCCGTCCCCTGCACGTGCGTGTGCCCGAGGACGACGCCGTCGTATCCCTCGACGTGCCGGCCCAGGTTTGAGAACTCCTCGGGATAGACGTACGCGCCGTCCCGCTCCGGGGCGGGGTGTGAGTGGACGATGAGGTACCGACCGTCGTCGACGGTGACGGTTCGTGGGAGCTCCCGAAGCCACGCGAGCGCGTCGTCGTCCAACGTCCGCTTGGCGTGTTCGAGTCCGGCCTCGGCCATGCGGTTCGCGCGGTAGCGTCCGGGGGTCTCGACGGTCGCGTCGTGGTTGCCCTGCACGGTCGCGTCGGCGACCTCGCGAACGCGGCCGACGCACTCTGCGGGCCACGGGTTGTAGCCGATCACGTCGCCCGCACAGACGATCCGGTCGACCGGCGGCATGTCGTCGAGCACCGCCTCCAGCGCCGGCAAGTTCGCGTGGACGTCCGAGATCAGTCCGACCTTCATCGTGGGGGCGTTGGGCCGCGACGGGCGAATAGGTTGGGTTCCGAACCCCGACGGCACACTTATCGTCACGTATCGGCAGGGATCCGGTATGGCCCCGACGCTCGTCAACGCCGCCTTCGGGGCGTTGCTGGCGGCCGCGCTGCTCGGCGCCGCCTTCGATCGACGCTCGGTCGTCCTCGTCGTTCTCGCGGCGGTCCTCCCCGACCTCGACGCGGTCGCGAGCCTCGTCGTCCCCGGGGCGACGAACGCTCTCCTGCACAACGTGTGGATCCCGCTCGCGGCGGGAATGCTCCTGTACTGGGACGTGAACGGTCGGGATCGGTCGTGGCTTCGCGAGCGATACGGCTGGTACGGCGTGCGGGTCGCCTGGGTCTCGGTCGCGGCGTTCGCCGTCGCGGGGATCGCACCCGAGCTCTTCGGGTTCGCGGGCGCCAACCTGCTGTATCCGGTCCACGACGCCTACTACGTCGCTCACGGTCGGCTGGTGTTTTCGACACGGGAAGGGGTGATCCAGACCTTCGTGGCGTTCGGTGCCGACGGACCGGGGCTGCTGCCGCTCGAGAGTCGCGGAACGACCGAGACCTACTTCGTCCCGACGTGGGTGAACCCCGACCCGGGCGCGGGGACGTCGCTCGGCGCGGAGCGCGAGCTCCACCTCGTGCGACGCGGGTGGCAGGCGGTCGTCGTCGCCGCCGCGGGGTGTCTGCTCGCGATCCGCCTCGTGGAGGACGCGCTCGACGCTCGCGATGGCGAGATCCGCGACGGAAACGGGGGTGAGCCGTAGATGCCCTCGACGGTCGTCCACGCTGGATTCGCGCTGCTGCTCGCTGTGGGATTGTTGAGGGACGCGTATGACCGCAAGGCGCTCGCGGTCGTGCTCCTCGTGATGGTGATCCCCGAGGTCGACACGCTGCTCGGGCCGGTCATGCCGGGGGCACACCGAACCGTCGGCCACAACGTCGTGTTCCCGGTCGCGCTCGGGCTCCTGCTCGTCTACGACACCCGGATCCGGGGCCGGTCGGCCATCCGCGACCGGTTCGACGACTGGGGCGTCCGGGTCGCGTGGGTCGCACTCTTCGCGCACTTCTTCGCACACCTCTTTCTCGACTGGGCACACCTGGAGGGTATCAACGTGTTCTGGCCGCTTCACGACGAGTTCTTCCGGCTCGAGGGGGAGCTTTACCTCTCGACGAGCGAGGGGCTCGTCCAGACGTTCGTCGACCTCGACTTCGATCCGGAAACCGGAGATCGGACCGTCGACGCGGGCGGAACCGGGACCACCGAAACGGTCCACGTGAGTAACCCGGTCGAGCCCGGCACGCCGGATGCGGCCGACCCCGACGAGCCCGTGGACCGGCGGTTCCCGATCGCCCAGCGCGGCTGGCGGCTCCATCTCGTGATCGTCGGCGTCTTCGCCGTCGTCGCACGCCGGTTCCAGACCGAGCCGCCCGCGGACGACTGAGAAACTCCCGTCACGGACTTCCGGCGGGGGGGTTCCTGGCCGACGAACCGATTCAGTCCCGGAGCGCCTCGACCGGCCGCTCGTTCGCGGCCTTCCACGCGGGATAGGCGCCGCTCACGAGCCCGACCCCGATGCCGAATCCGAGCGCGAGCAGGAGGTAGTAACCGTTCGTGGGATCGAGCACGACCGCCGTCTCGGCCGGGGTGGCAAGCAGGAACGCGGCGACCACGACGATCGTCAGGACCGTCCCGAACGCCGCGCCGATCGCCCCGATCAGTCCGGCCTCCGCGAGGAGCACGCGGAGGACGTCCCGACGACGAATTCCGACGGCGCGCATCACGCCGATCTCCTGGCGACGCTCAACCGTGCTCATCAACATGACGTTGAGGATGGAGACGCCGGCGACGACGAGCGAGATGGCGCCGAGCCCGAGCAGAAACGTCCCCAACAGGTCGAAGAACTCGTCGATCTCGTCGACGAGCGCGGCCAACTCGAAGACGTCGACCCGTTCCTCGCGGGCGTTGACCGCCGCCCGAATCGATTCGGCCGCCTCGCGTGCCTCGGCTCCCGAGTCGGCGACGACGAGCACCTGGTCGTAGCCGTCGGAGACGAACGCCGACTCGGGAAGGAACACGGCCCCGTCCGGGGCGACCGGACTGAACGTCTGCGTTTCGGCCAACACGGCGACCACCCGGATCTGGGCTCCCTCGACCTCGACGGTGTCGCCGGCGCCGACCTCCAGGTCGTCGGCGACGTCCGCCCCGACGATCGCACCCTGTCGATGTCGCTCGGGAAGCCGTCCCTCGGCGGCCTCGAACGCGAGCGCCGGCCGGTCGACGCCGTAAACGGTCGCGAAGGTCTGTTCCGTGACCCCCGAGACGACCGTGCCGTCAGCATACAGCGGAACGATCGCTGGCTCGCCGACCGCACGCCGGATCGCGGCGACGTCGGCATCCGAGAGCGACTCGACGCCCGCGTCGGCGTTCGGCGAGAGGACGATCTGGGTGCCGACGTCGCCGATGGCGTCGTCCGCACCGATCGCGAGGACGTTGCCGAAGATCCCGAGCGTCGCCACCGCGAGGACGCCGATACAGACCCCGAGGATCGCGAGCACGGTCCGCACCCTGTTCCGTCGAAGGTTTCGTGCGGCCATCGCGACCGCCGGCACCCACGACTCGAGGGACCGCCACGGGCCCACGGGACGACCCGACCCGTCGCCCTCCTCGTTCGACGCGTCTCGAGTCACGAGCCGCCCCCGATCGGTCGGATCACGGTTCCTCTCCGTCCTCGGCGAGCCACGAGGCTCCGTGCTCCTTCACGTCACCGTCTCGGTCACCGGCCGGCTCACCCCCCCGGCTTCCGTTCGATCGCTCGCCGGACGGCGCGCCCACGCCGCCGCTGAGCACGCCGTCCGTTAGCTCCACCACCCGATCCGCGTACTCCTCGACGAGCGGGTCGTGTGTGACGGCGACGACGGCGACGCCGTCGGCGCGGACGCGCTCGAACTCGCCGAGGATCGCCTCCCCGGTGTCGGTGTCGAGGTTGCCGGTCGGCTCGTCCGCCAACAGCACGTCGGGGTCGTTGATGAGCGATCGTGCGATGGCGACCCGCTGTTTCTGTCCGCCCGACAGCTCCGAGGGATCGTGTGTGAGCCGGTCGCCGAGCCCGAACCGGTCGAGCAAGGCGGCCGCACGGTCGGTCGCGTCGCCGGGGTCGAACGCGGTCGGGAGCGTGACGTTCTCGACGGCCGACAGCGTCGGAATCAGGTGAAAATCCTGGAAGACGAAGCCGATCGACTCCTTTCTCGCGGCCGTCCGCTCCCGTTCGGAGAGGCTCGTCACGTCGGTTCCGCGGAGCAGTCGCCGACCCGTCGTCGGATCGTCGAGCAGTCCACAGACGTTCAACAGGGTCGACTTTCCGGATCCGCTCGGGCCGACCACCGCGACGAACTCGCCGGGTGCGACGGCGAAGTCGACGTCGTCGAGCGCGACCACCGGTTCGACGCCGCTTCGGTAGCGCTTGACGACGTCGCGGAGCTCGAGGCTATACATCGCGTCGACGGAGGACCATCCCGGCCGCGGTCGCACCCATCACGCCGACGATCGCGAGCACGGCGACGAGGCCCGTCGAACCGCCGACGCCGATCGGTCCGACGATCGATCCGAGCGTCCCGAACGTTCCGGCCGTTTCACCGCCCTCATCGACGCCCGAGAGGTCGACGTGTGCGGTTTCGACGTAACGCACGCCGCGGTCGGTGTATTCGATCCGGATCGGCACCGTCTCGGCCGCAGTGAGGTTCGTCCGTGCCGTCAACTCGAACGGAACGAACTCCCCGTCGCCGACGCTGCCGACGAAGTACTCGCGGCCGGCCGGGGTCGGCGCGACCCCCAACCCCTCCTCAACGCCGACCACGACGCCCTCGATCGGACGGTCTCCGACGTTCCCGAGGTTCGCGTCGACGTCGACGACGACGTCGTCGCCGCCCTCGCCGTCGATCGGCGTCACCGTCGCGTCGGTCACCACCGGGTCGCCGTCACGGGGCGGGTAACGGAGGGTCGTCTCGACCGTGCGCTCCACGGGTAGCGTCGACGCCTGCCCGTCGAACGCATCGCCGTCGTCGCCGTTCGTCGCCGAGTCATCGCCGTCGACGCCGCCCGCGACGAAGTACGTCGCGGTCAGGGTGACGTCGGTGCGCCGATCGATCGGTCCGAGGTCGACGACCACTCGCCGCTCCTCGCCGGGAGCGACGCCCTCCACGACGAACGGGGTCGTCTCGACCGCGTCCGATCCGTCCGCGAGCGAACCGTTCGGAGACGAGCCGTCGTCGATCCCGTCGCCCGCGGCGGTCACGTGGACGCGTTCGGCGGGAACGGTGCCGACGTTGACGACGGTGACCGCGACCGGCGAGTCCATCGGCTCGGCCTGTGGCTCGTCCTCCCCGGCGTCGAGTCCGCCGCCTCCGCCGCCGATGATGCCCTCGATCCCGCCGACGTCGATGCCGCCGTCATCGTCGTCGGGACGAAGCTCGTCGGGCGCGAGCGCCCGTGCCCTGACGTCGACCGCGGTCGACGCCGGTTGCACGTCGACGACGACGTCCCGTCGTACCTGAACGGTCTCACGATCGCCGTCGTCGTCCGCCGGCTCGTCGGCGAGAACCTCGACGGTCAGTCGTTGCTCGCCCGGCTCCAGGAAGCGCGTCAGCAGCGACACGTCGAGGTCGTCGCCGGCCGAGAGCGCCCCCGGTCCGCTCGCGACGTCACGAACCTCGCCGTCGGCGTCGACCAATCGCACCGCGGTCACGTTCGCGGCGGCCGGGCTCCCGGCCGAGTTGGCAACGGTCGCGTTGACGCTCGTTCGCTCGCCGACGACCGGTTCACTCGGCGTTGCCTCGAGCGCGTCGATCGTGATCCGGGCGTCCGGCACGCCCACGACCCCGCCGATGCCAGCCGTCAACGCGAGACACAGGAAAAACACCGCGATCGTCCGCATGGAGGGTCCCATTATCAGTATCAGGGATTCACGGCACATATATCCGTCGTGGACGGGGAGCGGCGCCCGGCGACCGGCGAGCGCGACACACCACGAGCGTGGCGTCGGCGTGCCTGAGAGTGTGGTGTCAGCGTGCCGCGGGAGCGGATCGGAGATGCCGCGAATGCATCGACGCGTCGCGTACGGCCGTCGATCGGGCGCGGACAAATGCTACAGAGAATGCAGGAGAGAGCCCACGACTTCAGTCGTGGGAGGAAGTCGAGGCGCGGATCAAAACGGAAGCGCGTCCCGGAGGCCCTGAAGGAAGCCGCCGGTCCCCTGTCTGGCGTCGTCGAAGACGGGGTAGAGCGCGTCGAGCAGCTCCGTTTCGTTCTCGAACCGCGACTGCGGGACGCGTTCGAACGCGTCCGCGAGCGACATGGTTCGACCCTTCGAGTCGTACGGGATCTGCGGGTCGTCGAGCGCCCGCAGGATCTCCTCGTCCGTCGTGGGGAACGACACGTCCGCCTCCTCCAAGCGGGCGTCGAGCGCGGCGATGCCGAACTCGATCGCTTCCGGTTCGGAGGATCCGCCGCCGCCGGGTGGCCGTGCTGCCATTACACGTCGCTACTTCCCCGCCCGTCTTTAAGTTCATGTTCCCGCTCGTTGACATCCTCCCACGGACGAAGCCGTGGGACTCCTCCGGTGGGGATGTCGGCTACTCCTCGGTGGTCTCGCGGAACTGGCCGAACCGGTCACGCCCCTCGTATCGCAGTGGGGTGCCGGTCGTGGTCGGACGGCCGATGAGGTCGTCCGCCCCAACATCCGGAGCGGTCGTTTCGTCGGCCGATGGTGAATTCCGTCGAGAGTCGTGCGGCCGCCCGTTCTCCACGTCGCGTTCCGGCCTTCGGATCGCGGCTTCGACCCTCAGGAGTCGTCCGTCAGCGAGGTGTACTCGCCGACGAGCGAGTTGGTGAGGGAGGCGCCGTTGAGGCTCGCGTGAACGTCGACGACGGATTCGTCGAGATCGGCGCCGGTGACGGTCGCGTTCGGGAACACCACCGCGCGCTCCAGCGACGAGTCGGTTACCTCCGCGCCGTCCATCACGTGGACGACGTCGCCGATCCGTGAGTTGGTCACGGTCGCCCCGTCCGCAACGATGGAGTCGCCGCCGAGCGCGTACTCGACGGCATCGAGGTAGCTCCCGATGGTGCCGATGTCGAACCACGCGCCGTCGAAGGTGAACGCGTGGACCGCCTGACGGTTCTGAAGCCACTGCATGAACCATCCCGGCTCGTCAGGGTTCTTGCCGTCCTCGAGATAGGTGGTGAGGTCCGGAAGCGTCTCCGCGGGGAGCGCGTAACACGCGATGGAGACGAGCGTGCTCTTCGGGTCGTCCGGCTTCTCCTGAAAGTCGATGACCCGGTCGCCGTCGAGCTCGACGAGCCCGTACGACTTCGCTCGCTCCAGCGATCCGACGTCGTAGGCGGCCAACGTCGGAGTTCCCTTCTCCTCGAAGAAGTCGGCGAACTCACCGAGATCGAAGCTGATCAGGTTGTCGCCGGCGACGACGACCAGGTCGTCCTCGACGCCCTCGCGCTCGACGAGCTGCTCCAGCGCGCCGACCACGCCGAACTTCTCGTCCTCCTCGACCGTCTCCTCGATCGAGAGGGTCGGCTTCTGGAAGTCGCTTTCGGCGAGATACGTCGCGAACGTCTCCTCGAACCGCTCGTTCGTCGAGACGAACACCTCGTCGACCCGATCGTCGGCCTCCAGGTCGGCGAAGATCTCGTCGATGACGGTGTTCTCCCCGACGGGGAGGAACATCTTCGGGCGGTCCTTCGTGATCGGCCACATGCGCGTCGCATAGCCACCCGCGAGTACTACGGCTTTCATGCTCGTATGCCCTCACCCCGGCATCTTACTTCTTGCGCCCGTCCCGTGATCCGATCACGCCGGGGCGGCCCGGCGCTCCGGACGGGACGGCCCGTCGAACGCGACCTCAAGCCTGACGGGAAACCGACAGGAACGGTGGCTACCGGGGACGTTTATATCGGTTCAACTCGACGTCCGCGCATGGAGACGACCCGTCAACGTCTCGCAGACCGGCTCCGCGAGGCTCCGGCGACGGCGAGCGAGCTCGGCGAGTCGCTGTCGCTGCCGACGCCGACCGTCTACGAACATCTCGAACACGTCTCCCGGTCCGTCGGCGACGACGAGACGTTTCTCGTGGCGCCGCCGACGTGCCGTGACTGCGGGTTCGACGGGTTCGACGACCCGCTCAACTCCCCGTCGCGATGTCCGGAGTGTAAAAGCGAGCGCCTCGAGGAGCCGGCGTTCCTGATAGAATGACTCCGGTCGCGGACCCGGCGCTCAGAGGTGTTCGAGCAGCGTCTCGGCGGCCGCGCTCGACGATCCGGGACCGCGGGCCGTGATGAGGTCGCCGTCGACCGTCACGCTCACGTCCGCGTCGAGTTCGGCGTCCCACTCGCCGCCCGCAAGCTTCACCTCGTCTTCGACCCAGTACGGCAGCTTCCGCCCCTCGAACAGGTCGTCCTCGTCGACGATTCCCTCCTCCCACTCGTTCGGGAACCCCGTGACTTCACGACCGTCCACGAGGAATGACCCGTCCGCTTCGCGGGTGAACGCGAGGATGCCGACGGCGTGGCAGACGACCAGCGCGACGCCGTCCTCGCCGCCGACGGCCTGCAGGAGCAGCTGGCGAACGTGTCGGTCCTGATTGACGTCCCAAACCGTTCCGTGGCCGCCCGGAACGACGACGGCGTCGTAGTCGGCCGCGTCGGAGCGCGCGACCCGGATCGGATCGTTCAGCTTCGGATGCGTCTCGTCCGTCTCGCGTACCGTGGCCGCGAGCTCCTCGCCCACGTTCTCCGGATCCACGGACCGCTCGTCGACGACCGGCTTGCCGCCCGTCGGCGTCGCGACGGTCACCTCGACGCCCGCGGCCTCGAGCGTCGTTAACGGCTCGATACACTCCTCTCCCCAGTATCCCTCCTCGCTCACGACGAACAGCGCGGTGGCGGGCATGCGTTGTCCGGTTCGGCGGCAAGACTGAAAAGGGGACGCTTCGTCGCTTGCAGAGGTGGATCGGATCGCAAACGCGAGGCTCGGAGGGCTCGAGTCGGTGGACGTGAGGTCGGACCCGATCGGTTCGGTCGCCTCAGTCGTCGCCGTGGGCGTCGACGATGATCACTTCGCCGTCCTCGACGGTCACGTTGATCAGCGTCTTCACGTCGTAGTCGGTCTCGTCGAGTTCGTTCTCGCCGGCCTTCTTTATCACCGCGACGACGTCGACCACGTCGGCGCCGATCTCGTGTGTGAGGGCGTCGAGGATGGCCTTCATCGTCCCGCCCGTCGAGAGGACGTCGTCCAACACGAGGACGCGGTCGCCCTCCTCGACGTCGTTGATGTACATCTCGGACTCGGAGTATCCCGTCTCCTGAAAGAGGGGGACCTCCCCGTCGAGGCCGTACTGCCGCTTTCGGATGACGACGAGCGGGATGTCCGTCATCAACGAGAGCGCCGTGGAGATGTGGATTCCCATCGCGGCCGGCGTGACGATCTTGTCGACGTTCTCGAGCTCCGCCTTTCGGATGATCCGGATGACGATCTCCCGGAGCAGTTCGGGTTCGAGCATCGGAACCCCGTCGCTGATCGGGTGGACGAAATACTGGTACTCGCCTTTCTCGATGATCGGCGCGTCGAGGAGCGACTGCCGCAACTGGTCCATGTCGCCGGTACTCGGGGGGATGCATAAAGCGTGGCGGTTGCGTCGGGTCACGTCGCTCCGTCACAGAGGGACAGCGCGCGCCGCCGTCGATCCCCGTCCTCCGATCACGCTCCGACTCCTTCGATCGGCCCCACGCTCCGAGTGCCGATCAGATCGAAAGCGACGCGCGGCCGACGACGAACGCCGCGGTGGCCAGAAACATGCCGTACTTGAACCGCTTTTGAGCGACCGTCGGCCGCCGGAAGCTCTCGTAACACGCGTACAGCATGATCGCGTCCGCCGCCGCGACCAGCACGAGATAGATCGCGCCGAACGTTCCGAGCAGGTACGGCAGCGGGCTGACGACGACGGCGACGACGAGGGCGGCGGTGGCGATCTGTAGGGATCGCCGGCTGCCGATCGCGATCGGGAGCGTGTTGAGTCCCTGCTCGCGATCGCCCGCGACGTCCTCGACGTCCTTTATGACCTCGCGTGCGAACGTCGCCGTTCCGGCGAGAAACCCGAGGACGAGCGGCGTGTCGATGGTGCCGACGGCCGCGCCCCCGAACAGAAACGTCGATCCGACGAGGTAGGAGACGAGCGCGTTGCCGAGCCCCGGCAGCCCCTTAAATAGCTTCGTGTACGTGACGAGCGCAACGAGGTTGACCGCCGCGATCACGATGGCCGCGGGCGGCAGCGTCAGCGCGAGCACGACGGCGGCGACGAACAACAGCGCGGAGAACACGAGCGCGCCACGCGGAGGGACGGCGCCACGCGGGATGGCCCGGTCCGGCCGGTTGATCGCGTCGATCTCCCGATCGAAGTAGTCGTTGATCGCGTTTCCCGCCCCGACGGCGAACATCGTCGTCACGACCGCGACGACGGTCGTGACGGACGCCTCGCCGATGCCGGCCACGAACGCGCCGGTTCCGGTCAGGACCCCGGCGGCGATGCAGTTCACCGGGCGCGTCAGCTCCGCCAGCCCACGTATCGTGTCGTTCACCCCGCCTCGATGCTCCACGCCTCGTCGTTTGCGCTAGCCATGATAAAAGCGTGACTTTCGTCCCGCCCTGCCCACCTCTCCGTCCGTTTGAAGAGGGATGGCTCGACGTGGGTCGTCGGTCGACCTCACGTACAGGGGTGGTCGACTCCACGTACGTGGTTGGTCGATCCCACCGGGAACCGGCGGCTCGAACCAGTAGGTTGAAACCCGCGCCGGAGCCACTCTCAACGCATGGTGCTGGAGAAAGACGTCGACTGTCCCGCCTGTGAGGAGACGCTCCCGTTCTACCGGACGGCGTCAACGACGCTTCACCTCGGTGAGCGACGGAAGTGGCGCTGCACCGAGTGCGGCTACGGGTACATCGAGATCAACGGGATCGACACGCTTCCGGCCTGACGCTGCCTTTTTACAGCGGAAACAGCGCGAAAGCCCCCGAGTTCACTCGGGGGATGAAGCGCGTAAACTTGATCATCGAGCAGTACGAACCGTCTATTGCCGAGTTCCGGGCAAGGACGAACGAGCCCGCCGTCCGGAACGGGGGTGGTACTGGCTCCGCCCAGAACCGAACCGTGTGGAGACCGTTCTCTTCGCTGTCCGTGACAGCGGACAACGGACGAGCGAGTTCGGAACTCCCACCGTCGTGGGCGCGGTCTGTGACCGCAGAACCCCACGACTTCAGTCGTGGGAGAAGTCAGGCGCCGGGCCGACGCGTCCGCCCCGGCCGACCCGTCCCGACGGTTACCGCTTCGGGTGGCCATTCCATCGAAGCCGGGTTCCCCGGACGCCGTGTCCTTGCTGACGTCGCCCCGCATTTCTCACGCCCATGCGTGGCGGCTACGGATCGGCGGAACGTCTATGATGCCGTCGCCCTAACGGGCGTGTACGCCACGAAAGTGTGCTGTGTTCACATGGACCGCCTCACATCTACGGATCGGTCGACGCCGTCGGAGCAACCCCCACACGGCCGTCCGGCGGGGGTGATCGGACGATGAGACGAACGTGCAGGCTCCCGAACGTCCGTCGCCGTCGAACGGAGCGGTGGCCGGGATGACCGACGCCACCGACGCCGGAACGACGGAGGCCCCCGCCCTGGGCGCGACGGAGACGTCAGCGCTCACCGACCGCGTGATCGACAACGTGGAGGACGTGATCGTCGGGAAACGTGAGGTCGTAGAGGACGTCCTCGTCACCGTCCTGGCGCGAGGGCACCTGCTCATCGAGGACGTCCCGGGCGTGGGCAAGACCACCCTGGCGAAGGCGATCGCGCGCTCGTTCGACGCCTCGTTCAAGCGCGTCCAGTTCACGCCGGACCTCCTCCCGT
>CAZIFX010000043.1:0-19448 GCA_964538415.1 uncultured Halobellus sp. | reverse complement strand
ACAGCGGGTACTGGACGATGACGAAGACGCCCATGACGAGGACGGCCATCGTCGATCCGGCGTCGGCCGGATCCGTCCCGACGTAGAGGGCCGACACGACGCCCGCGGCGATCCCCGCGAGACAACAGATCGTGGTGACGACCACGCTCCGGGTGTGGCCCGTGATCCCCGAATCGTCGCTCATACGTACGTTTCCGCAACCGGCCGTGAAAAGGCGTTCGTTCCGGAAGGCGGTGGGCCGATCGACGTCGGTCCGTCCTCGAAAGGTCACCGCGGTCGTCATCGAGGAGCCACCGCGGTCGTCGTCGTCCCTCGCGATCCGTCATCAGGCCCGCCACCCTTGTGATGCGTGCACACGATGCGCGCGCGAGCCTCGGGGCTGACTGACTGGTCAGTTTATACCGCACTTACCAGCAACATGATCCGCATACGCACACATTTACCGGAATTTATTGCTCCCTTCCCGGTCGGAAACGGCCAATTTGCCTCAACATTTATCACCGTGTGCGGTTTCGATCCACATCGATGGCTGGAACCCAACAGGAGAGTCTCGACGACCTCCCGCCGAGCGCCAAACTGGTCTTCAAAGTGCTCGAATACAACGGACCGTTGACACAGAAGGGAATCGTCCAGGAATCGATGCTATCCGCACGAACCGTCCGGTACGCGCTCGAACGGCTGGAAGGAATCGGGATCGTCGATGAGGACGTCTACTTTGCCGACGCGCGACAGAACCTCTACCAACTCACCGAGCCGGCACAGGAGTTCACCGGCGACGAGTGTGAGCCGTCCTGTACCGCCGACTGAATCGCCCGACCGGCTCGTCCGTCGACGTGTCGACCGCGGATCGCTCAGCCGATCGTTGATCGATTTGCCAACCGTTGATCGCTCAGCCGATCGCCACCGGTCGCCCCGTTCACTGACCGTTCTCCGCCGAGATCGCTCTCGCACCGCGGACCGCCTCAACGACCGTCAGGGCGGCCGCCACGAGGAGCGCGAACGTCGCCGCCAGCACGAACGCCAACAGCAGGAACCACCCCTCCGGGCCGACCACGGGATACTCCCGCACCTCCGTCAACGGACCGAGCAGCTCGAGCGTGCGGACGACGTATAGCAATACGGCAAGCACCACGCCGGCGACGACGCCGATCCGGACGTTCCGATAGAACTGCAGCGACTCGAGGAGCACGAGCATCGGTGGCTTTTGCGAGGTCTCGTCGCTCACGTGTGAACGTTGCATCCGGATCCGCAAAGAGCCGTCGAACCTCGTCGGTGTTCCCCGGCCATTCCCCCTCTACGTCACCCGGCCGTTCCCCCTCTACGTCACCCGGCCGTTCCCCCTTTACGTCACCCGACCGTTCCCCCTTCCACGTCCCTCGGACTCTTGACGATCGACCATGGTATTCCCGCGCTTCCGAACGCCGTATTAAAAGCGCTCAAGTGGGTCCCAAACCAATCAGTGGACATGGTTCGCGTAGTTCTGTCTGCGTTCCCGATGATCGACCAGGAGGTCTATCGACGTCGCCTCGAGGAAACCGTCGACGGTCCCGTGGACGTCGAGGTCGCCGACCTCGACTCGACCGAGCAGCTGATCGAGGCGGCCGAGGGCGCGGCGGCGCTCGTCACCGACATCGACACGCCGGTCACCGCCGAGGCGATCGAGGCACTCGATCTGCAGGTGATCGTCCGGTCGGCGGTCGGCATCGACAACATCGACGTCGCGGCGGCCGCGGCGAACGACGTCACCGTTACTCGGGTTCCCGACTACTGTACCGACGAGGTCGCGACGCATTCGGTCGCGCTGTTTCTCGACTGTCTCCGCTCGTTGAAGCCGTACGACGACGCGGTCGCTTCCGGCGGCTGGTCCTGGCAGGACGGCCGACCGATCCGGCGGCTCCGGGGTGCGACCATCGGGCTGCTTTCGTTCGGACCGATCGCGCGGCTCGCCGCCGACCGTCTCGCCGGATTCGGCGCGGATCTGGTCGCATACGACCCGTTCGTCGACGCCGAGACGATGGCGGAGCGTGACGTGGAGGAGGTCAGCTTCGAGGAGCTGTTCGACCGGTCCGACCACGTCGCCGTCTACGCGCCGCTCACCGAGGCAACCCGTGGGATCGTCGACGCGGACGCGCTCTCGCGGCTCGATTCGGATTCCGTCCTCGTCAACGTGGGGCGCGGACCCGTCGTCGACGCCGACGCGCTGCTCGATGCGCTGGAGACGGACGCGATCAAGGCGGCGGGACTCGACGTCCTCGAGGAGGAGCCTCCCGTGAACGATCCGCTCGTCGACCGCCCGGACACCGTCGTCACGCCACACGCTGCGTGGTACAGCGAGGACGCCTACGGCGAGTTGAACCGACGCGGCGCCGACGACGTCGCGGCCGTGTTGAACGGCGAGGTTCCGGCCGGACGCGTCGACCCCGAGGCCGACTGGCTGTAGCCGGTCCGGTCGTCGAGTGCGGGAACCGTCGATCGGCTCGAACGGCGGTCGTCCCGAACGGCGGTCGGTTCGAGCTACCAGGACTCGCCGCTCGCGAGGTCGACGTCCGAATCGCCCCTCTCGGACGGACAGACGTCCGCGAGCACGCAGTCACCGCAGTCGGGATTGATCGCGGTACACGTCGCCCGCCCGTGGTCGATGAGGAGATGAGTGAACTGTTGCCAGTGGTTCTCGGGGACCACGTCGAGGAGGTCGCGTTCGATCGTTCCCGGGCGCTCCTCCTCGGTGAGTCCCAGCCGGCGGGAGAGACGCTGGACGTGGGTGTCGACGACGATCCCCTCGACGACGTCGTGGCCGTGCTGGAGGACGACGTTCGCGGTTTTGCGTCCGACACCGGCGAGGTCGGTCAGCTCCGACATCGTGTCGGGCACCTCTCCGTCGTGTTTCTCGGCGATGTCCGCACACGCCGATCGGATGTACTTCGCCTTGTTGTTGTAGTAGGTGATGGAGTTGATCGCCTCCGCGAGCTCCTCCTGTGGCGCGTTCGCATAGTCCTCCGGCGTCCGGTACGTCTCGAATAGGTCCGCACAGACGGAGTTGACTCGCTCGTCGGTACACTGCGCGGAGAGGATGACGGCGATCAACAGCTCGAGCCGGTTCGAGTAGTTCAGCGAGATGGTCGAGTCGGGATACTCCTCGTAGAGACGGTCGAGAACCTCCTCGATCTGGGCGTTGCGAGGTTCGAGCGGCGTTCCCATACGTATCCTTCCGGCCGGCGGACATTGAACGGTTCGGAAGCGCCATGGTGAACGGCTCGGAAGCGCCGTGGAGAACGGACCGACCGTGCACGACGCGGTCGACTCCGGCGCCGACCTCCGACCCGTTCGGGCTTCTGTCGGTTCAGGATCGTTCGGACATCGGTAGTTTCAGTACGCGCGCGCCACTGGCTCCGTCGTGTCCCGTTCCCGCGATCGCTCGCGCCGCCGGCGCCCGGCCTATCGGCGTCGTCCCCGCGAGTTCTACACCCTTTGGATCGTGGCAACGACGACCTACGGCGTCGGCGACGTCGTGTCGACCATCGCCTTCCTCACCTACGTCCCGGAGATGGAGGAGGCCAACCCGATCGTCGCGGCCGCCATCGACGCCCTCGGCTTCGCCGGCCTCGTTGCGCTCAAGATCGCCGTCTATCTCATCATGGTGTGGATCAGCGTGCTCGGCGCCCGCGACGACGACGCGCTGCTTTACTACTTTCCACCCGTCCTGCTCACGCTCGTCGGTCTGTTTCTCACCGCGAACAACGTGTACGCAATGTGGCTGGTCTCCTGACTCGACGATCCGACCGACGTTGCTGCTGTGAAACACGATCCTTTTTATATAGTGACGAGGCGATGACGGGACCATGGAACGACCACGCCCGCGAATGGGCACCCATACGGAGACGTTGCTTGCGCGGATCGGCGCGTTCATCCTCGACGTCCTCATCGTCGGGGTCGCGCTCGGGCTCCTCGTCGGGATCACGGCGATCGTGAGCGACACGCTCGCCTTCCTCATGGCCAGCCTATCGGCGGTCGGATTCTTCGCCTACTTCATCTACATGGAGGGGACGTACGGCCAGACGGTCGGCAAGAAGCTGCTCGGGATCGTCGTCGTCAAGGAGGACGGCTCCCCGTGTGACATGCGGGCGTCCGCAATTCGTAACGTCCTCCGGCTCGTCGACGGCGCCTTCGGCTACCTCGTCGGGCTCGTCGCCATCCTGCTCACCGACGACGACCAGCGCGTCGGTGACCTCGTCGGCGACACCGTGGTCGCACGCGTCGAGAAGTAGCGGAAGCGGCGACCGCGACCTGTTAGGTCGCTGACGACGCCGAACGAGACTACGGAGCGTCCGCTCCATCCGGCTCCGTGACGACGCCGGCCCGCGAAGCGGGCCACGCCGAGCCGAGCCGCCACACGTCGAGGTCGATCGTCGCCCCGCCGGGGCCCCCGTAGAGCGCCAGACCGGTGGCGTCCTCGCGCGTCGGGTAGATCCGCGTGGAGAGGGCTCGTCGTTCGTTCACGAACAGTTCGATGACGGAGCCGTCGAGGAAGACGCGAACGTCGAACGGCCGACCGAGATCGGAGACGTCCACCGAGACCTCGTCGTCCCGCGCTGCCGTCCCCGGGCTGCTCCGGGAGCGATCCACGACGACGGCGTCCGGACGCATCCGGACGGTCGTACACTCGGTGCCGTCGGAGGACGCCCGGAGCACGAGCCCGACCTCCCGTGCGTCCCTCGGATCGACGCGCACCCGGCATTCGAGACCCGTCCCGCCGATGTCCAGTCGTTCGGCTTCGTCATCGAGCGACAGCGTTCCCTCGAAGAGCCGATCGCGACGGAGCCGGTCGACCTCCCGAGCGGGCCGCTGTCGGAGCTCGCCGTCGACGACCTCGACCTCCCGCGGCAGGCTCATCGCGCCGGCCCACCCCGCGTTCCACTGCTCGGAGACGGACCGTTCCTCGCGAAGCCAGCCGAACATCACCTCGCGGCCGTCCGGCGTCGAGAGCGACTGCGGCGCGTAGAACGCGCCGGGATCAAGCGTGCCGCGCGTCTCGGGAACGAAACGGCTCGCGTCCGCGTCGAACTCGCCGATGAAGTACCGGACGTGTGAGTAGTCGGAGACGTGTAGCAGGTCGCCGTCCGAAAAGCTCAACAGCTCCGGACACTCCCAGACGACCCCGGGCTCGATCGCGTCGGTGACGAGCGCTGGTCCCTCGTAGGTCCACTCGCACAGGTCGGTCCCCGTGTAGGAGACGACCGCCCCCCCGAGGTCCTGTAGCCCCGCGCCGATCAGGTGGTGCCACCGGCCGTCCTCACGGACGAGACAGTGGTCCCGGAAGTGTGCCGGCTCGCCGGGCGTCGAGAGGAGGTCGAGGTCGGCAGGCGGCGCGTCGATCACTGGATTCCCCTCAAGGGGTTCGAAGGCCGTCAGGTCGTCGTCGGTCGCACGCGCGAGACAGGGGCGCTGCCAGCCGTCCCGACCACCGGTATAGAGGGCGTACACGTCGCCGTCGACGGCGACCGCACAGCCGGACCAGCAGCCGTCGCGGTCGGGGCCTCCCGTATCGGGCGTCAACGCCACCGGCCGGTCCGTCCAGTGAATCAGGTCCTCGCTGACGGCGTGACCCCAGTGGACGGCGTGGTGATACGGACCGCCCGGGTTGTACTGATAAAAGAGGTGATAGGTACCGTCGTGGTGGATGAGCCCGTTGGGATCGTTGAGCCAGTTCGCGGGCGGGGTCGGATGGTACCGAGGCCGGTTCGGGTCGTCCGCGAGCGCGTCGCGATATCGAGCGAGTTCCACGCCCGTCTTCGGCCGGCCCGTCGCGAGCGCGGTCTCGTGGTCCGCGGCGCCGGCGAGCCATCGAAGCACGTTAGACGCGAACCGTTCGCGGGTCGCCTCGGTCGCCGGGTCGTCGTGCTGGGCGAACTCCATGCCGACGCCGACGCCGAGGACGGTCCCCGACCCGATCCGCCACTGGAGGACGATGGGCTCCGCCGGAACGTCCTCGGTCCCGCGGTACGTCGCGGCCAGCACGTCCGCCCGCTCCGGCAGCACGTCCTCGTAGCGGGCGTACGGTCCCTCGGAACCGGCGGGCCGGATGTGATGTCGGAGTCCCTCGAGACCGTCGACGGCGGGGTGATCCGCGTAGACCGCCTTCCAAAGGGGACCGACGGCCTCTGGAACAGCCTCGGTGCCCGTCGCGTCCGGCGGAACGGAGTCGATTCCGAGCGCCGCCACCTGCGCGAGCGCACGCGAGGAACACCAGAGCCCGCCTCCGTCCGAGACGAACGTGCGCACGGGATCGGCGCATGCTGCGACCGTCGCCGGGTCGTGAACGGGCGCGTGCGCATGCCACCAGAGCGCGTCGAACCCATCGAGGTCGGCCGCCCCCGACGCGACGTCACGCAGCGGAACCGTCTCGGTGTCGTCGCAGACCCCTCGGGCGAACGTCAACGCCGCGTCCGCCTCGGCGTTCGTCTCCCCGTCGACGAGAAACCCGAGACGGAGCGTCGGATGCTGCATGTCGTTCGAGTACCACTCTCGTAGTAAAAACACCTCGGGAGTCGAAGCGGAGCGGACGCCGGTCACCGAGCGCCGACCCGTAGGTGTATCATTTTTAATGATCGGGCGTGTGGATGATCTGCATGGATACATCATCGTATCGCGAACGGGTCGACATCGAGCGGCTGAACGCGGATCTCTCGCGGATCGACGTGGAATCGGACGAGTTCGACGTGGTGTGGGGCGGAACCGATCAGGACCGGACGCTCGGTAACGTGTACCTGGCGGCCACCGTGGTCGACGGCTCCGGTCTCACCGTCGAGGCGATCGAGAACCTCGCCGATCGGTTTCGCGCCATCCTGTTCGAACGGGCACGCGAGTACGACGCGTCGACGACGCCGATCGGCTATCTCGTCCTCTGCTGGACGGATCCGTCCGAGAACGTCATCGAGGAGGCGAGGACGTATACCGTCGCGGAGCGGCGGACGAACGTCTTTCCGCTCATCTACGACGTGGACGAGGAAACGGTCCACAGCCACGAGGTCCCTCGCCTGAAGGGTCGCGGGATCTATCAACGGCAGGTCGAGGACGTCGAACGGTTCTTCGAGAAGTGAGCCCCGGCCGTCGTGGCCACGACCGCACCGTGCCCCTCACGCGAGACGCAACGCATATATTCCCCACGGACGCACGTTTCGGCGTGATCCGACCCGCGCTCGATTGCGGCTCGTGGACGCCGACAGCGACGCGGCTCTTCTCGAAAAAACGCGCGTGAGACGTCCACCGGCGGAAGTGGCGACCCCGTCCCGGACGACCCCAGACCGCGCGACCCGTTCGACGATCGATGAACGACCAGCGATCGATTCGACGAACCACGACGCGTCCGATCACGATACGCTCGACCACGACGCGTCCGACGAACCACGACACATCCGACATCCCGATCCATGACGAACACCCGAACCACGACGCCGTACACGACCGAACACGAACCGACCGACGAACCGCTCGAGGGGGTCTATCCCGCGATGACCACGCCGTTCACCGGCGAAAACGAGGTGGACCACGAGCAGCTCGCCGCGAACGCCCGATACCTCGAGGCGGCGGGCGTCGACGGGGTCGTCCCCGTCGGCTCCACCGGCGAGTCCGCGACGATGACCCACGACGAGCACGTCGAGGTGATCCGGACCGTCCGCGACGCCGTCGAGGACGTGCCCGTGATCGCGGGGACTGGCTCGAACAACACGGCCGAGGCGCTCTCGCTGTCCGAGCGTGCGGCCGACGCGGGCGCCGACGGCCTGCTTTTGATCTCGCCGTACTACAACAAGCCCGAGCCGCAGGGCTTTCTCGAGCACTACACGACTATCGCCGACGCGGTCGACCTCCCGCAGATCGTCTACAACGTTCCCTCGCGAACGGGCGAGTCGATTCCGGTCGACGTGACCGTCGAGCTGGCGAGCCATCCGAACGTGCAGGGGTACAAGGCCGCCTCCGGCGATCTGAACCTGATAAGCGAGGTCATCGAGCGGACCCGCGGGAAGGAGTTCTCCGTCGTCTCCGGCGACGACGGGCTCACCCTCCCGGTCCTCTCGGTCGGCGGAACCGGGACCATCAGCGTCGTCGCCAACGTCGAGCCGGAGCGGTCCTGTGCGATGGTCGGGGCGGCGCTCTCGGGCGACTACGACCGTGCCCGGGAACTGCATCACGAACTCGCCCCGCTCGTCCGCGAGCTCTTCGCCGAGACCAACCCGATTCCGGTGAAGGAGGCGATGTGCATCCGCGGGCGGGGCGGTCCGCACGTCCGTCCGCCCCTCACCCGGCTCTCGGAGGAGCGTCGCGACGCTCTGCGTGAGCTGCTCGCGACGTACGACGACGGGACGCTGACCGTCACGGAGGCCGCCGAATGAGCGAGCCCGTCCACGTCGCCGTCACGGGTGCGGGCGGCCGCATGGGCCGCGAGGTGATCGAGGCGACGACGGATCGCGATGGCGCCGTGGTGGCGTTCGCGGTCAACCGCTCCGCCACCGAGGCGGTGGCGGGCGTCGACGTCGCGTCCGCCGACCGATTCGAGGAACTCCTCACGACGCACGAGCCCGACGTCCTCGTCGACTTCACCGGCCCCGGCTCCGCCGCTCGGTACGTGGAGGCGTGTGCCTCGGCGGGCGTTCCCGTCGTCACGGGCACGACGGGGTTCGACTCCTCCGGGATCGAGCGGCTTCGTGAGGCGAGCCGCGAGGTGCCGCTGTTGAAGGCGTCGAACTTCGCACGCGGCGTGGCGGCGCTCCGGCGGGCGGTCCGGGAGGCGGTCGCCGCGGTGCCGGGCTACGACGTCGAGCTGACCGAGACGCATCACAACGGGAAACGTGATGCACCCTCCGGAACCGCGAAGACGATCCTCGAGGACGTCGAGTCGGTCCGTGCGGACCTCGACGAACGCGTCCACGGACGCGGGGGGGAGGCCCCCCGACGGGCGGGCGAGATCGGTGTTCACGCGCGCCGCGCGGGCGACGTGACGGGCGAACACGAGGTGTTGCTCGCGGGCAACCGGGAGACCATCTCGCTCACGCACCGCGCGGGCGACCGCGGCGTCTTCGCCGAGGGGGCGCTCGACGCGGCCGTCTGGCTCGTCGACCGGGAGCCCGGGCGGTACGACTTCGACGACGTGCTCGACGCATGATCCGACCGGAGCGGCGCATGGCCGGGCGTTTTGATAACCCCGAGGAATACTCTGATCGACGGGTAAATACCGTCGGTCATCCACGTTCACGCTAAATGACGCTCGAATCCGACGTATCCGACCTCTGGCAGCGGTATCAGGACGGCCTCTCCGCGACGGAGACGACCGGCGAGGACGAGACGGTCCTCGACTCCTTTCTCGCGGCGTTGGAGGCCGGCGACGTCCGTGCGGCCGAAAAGAGGGGTGACGACGTGACGAGCTGGGAGGCCAACGAGTGGGTCAAGCGGGGGATCCTCCTCAACTTCGGCCTGCGGGAGACGGAGCCGCGCGAGTACGGCGGCGTCACCTACTACGACGTCCTCCCGCTGCGGGAGACGGCCGACCTCGCCGACCGTGGGACGCGCAACACGCCCGACGGAACGGTCATTCGACGGGGGGCACACCTCGGAAGCGACTGCATCATGATGAGCCCGTCGTTCGTCAACATGGGTGCGTACGTCGGCGACGGAACCCTGATCGACTCCTGTGACACCGTCGGGTCCTGCGCGCAGCTGGGCGAGAACGTCAAGCTGGGCGCGAACACGCTGATCGGCGGCGTGCTGGAGCCGGTCGAGGACGCTCCGGTCGTGATCGAGGACGGCGTTTCGCTCGGTGCGGGCTGCCGGATCACCTCCGGATTCCGCGTGGGCGAGAGCTCCATCGTCGGGGAGAACACGCTCCTCACCCCGCGGATCCCCGTCTACGACCTCGTCGAGGAGGAGGTGCTCTACGGCCACCTCCCCGCCGAGCGGCGGGCGTTCACCCGGATGGTGGAGTCCTCCGTCGGCGACCACGACCTCTTTGAGGGCGGCGCCTACAAGCCGGCCGTCGTCGCGACGCACGTCGAGGAGGAGACCCTCGAGGCGACGCGGCGGGAGGACGCCCTCCGCGAATGAGCGACGGATCCGGCGGAAACGACGCGGAGAATCCGTCCATCCGGCGGCTCGCCGACTGGCACGCCGATCGGCTTCACGGGGTCGCCGCCGCACACGACACGCCGGCGTACGTGATCGACCTCGACCGGATCGCGGAGAACTGTGACCGCCTACACGCCGCGTTTCCGGACGCCGACGTCAGGTACGCGGTCAAGGCGCACACCGGTCGCGCCGTGCTGGAGGCCGTCCGCGAGGCCGGACTCGACGCCGAGTGCGCCTCGGCCGGCGAGGTCGCCCGCGCGATCGCCGCCGGCTTCGACGGCGACCGGATCCACTACACCGCGGTCAACCCGCCGGCGCGGGACCTCGACCACGTCGTCGACCTCGCCGCACGGGAGCCGGGGCTGACGATCACGGCCGGCGCGGTGGACACCCTCGATCGGCTTGCAGAGCGCGACTACGACGGGCGGCTCTGTCTCCGGGTGAACCCCGGCGTCGGCGCGGGCCACCACGAGAAGGTACGGACGGGCGCCGCCGCCAAGTTCGGCGTCCCCTACGACCGGGCCGCGAGGGTGGCACGTGAGGCGACCGGGCGGTTCGACGTCGTCGGGATCCACGCCCACGCGGGATCCGGGATCGACCCCGACCAACTGGACGCCCACCGCGAGTTCGTTGCCCGGATGGGCGACCTCGCGCGGACGCTGACGGATCCGCGAAACGAGGCGGGCGCCGCCCCGACCGGAGGTGAGGCGGGCGACGCCCCGACCGGAACCGCCCTCCCCGACCCCGTCGATCTGGAGTACGTCGACGTCGGCGGCGGGTTCGGGGTCCCCTATCGCGAGGACGAGCCGCCGCTCGACATCGACGCCGTCGCGGCGGCAACCCGGGAGGCGCTCGGGACCGTCCCGACCGCGGAGGGAACGGGAACCGTCGAACTCGCGATCGAGCCGGGCCGGTACGTCGTCGCCGACGCGGGCGTGCTCCTGACGCGCGTGAACACGGTGAAGCCGACGCCCGACGAGACGGTCGTTGGCGTCGACGCCGGCATGACCGACCTCCTCCGTCCGGCGATGTACGGCGCGTACCACCCGATCGCCAACCTCGGCGGTGCGGACGACGCGGAGGCCGCGACCGACGGGGACGACCGGGAGCCGAACCCGGACGTGAAACGGGAATCGATCCCGGTCACGGTCGCCGGCCCCATCTGTGAGACGGGGGATACGTTCTGTGAGGGGCGCCCCATCGCCCGACCGGCGCTCGGTGACCTGCTCGCGATCGGCATCGCGGGCGCCTACGGCTACGAGATGGCGAACCAGTACAACTCGCGACCGCGACCGCCGGAGGTCGCGCTCTCGGGAGACGACGATCCGCGGGTCGTTCGGCGTCGGGAGACGCTCGCGGATCTCACCGCCGTCGAGGACGGGGCGGCCGAAACTGGTTCCACCGTCGACCGCGTAGAGGGAGAGCGATGAGTACTCACGCGGTGCCGGTCGAGAAATATCACGGGACCGGCAACGACTTCGTCGTCGTCGACGCCGCCGAGGCGATCGGCGACCGGAGCACGTTCGCCGAGATCCACTGTAACCGCGAGACCGGCATCGACGGCGCCGCGTCCGGCGCGGCGGACGGGACGGGAGCCGGCGACGACGGTGCGGGCCGACGGGGCGCCGACGGCGTCCTCTTTTTGAGCATCGAGACGCAGTACCGGCCGACCCGGGTCGTGATGACGCTCGTCCAGCCCGACGGCTCGACGGCCGCGATGTGTGGCAACGGCGCCCGCGTCGTCGCCCGGTGGACACACGACCGAACGGGCGAACGCGAGTTCATGATCGACACGCAGGCGGGCACGCGGTACGCGACGGTGAGCGCGGACGGATCCGAAGCGACCATCGAGATGGGAACACCGCGGTTCGAGGCCGCCGACGTCCCGCTCGACCGATCCGCGCCGCTTATCCAGGAGCACGTAGCCGGGCTGGTCGTCACCGCGGTGAACACGGGCGTTCCCCACGCGGTCGCGTTCGTCGAGGACGTCGACGACGTCGCCCTCGAGGCCGTCGCGCCGCCCGTCCGCAACGCCGACGTCTTCCCGGCTGGCGCGAACGTCAACCTCGCGGCGGTCGTCGACGACGGCCACGACGGCAACGTTCCCGTGATCGACCAGCGGACGTACGAGCGGGGCGTCGAGGGCGAGACCCGCTCCTGTGGAACCGGCGCGGTCGCCGTCGCCGCGGTCGCGCGGCGACTCGGGCTCGTCGACGGCGAGACGATCCGGACACGACCGCCGGGCGGCGAACTCGCCATCACGGTTCCGGCCGGCGGCTCCGCGACGCTCACCGGCCCGGTTAGCCACGAGTTCTCCGCGACGCTTTCGGCGGATCCACGATGAGCGACGGGAGGACCGATTTCGACCCCGTCGAATTTCTCGTCGAGGCGATCCGAACGCCCTCACACGAGACGGTCGCGGAGATGCGCGAGCTGCTCCGTGGAGTGCTCGCGGAACACGGCGTCGAGACGGCCGTCGTCGCCGGCGGCTGCGTCGTCGCCGAGAAGCGTTCCCCCGAGCCGGCGGCCGGTCCACATCTCGTCTTAAATACCCACGTTGACACGGTGACGCCGCACGTCCCCTTCGAGCGCGGACACGCGAACGGGACGAGCGGGGGCGAACCGATCCTTCGCGGACGCGGCGCCTGCGACGCGAAGGGTCCGCTCGCGGCACTTTTATACGGGTTTCTCGCCGCGGAGCCCGAGCGGGGGCGGCTTACGCTGGCGATCACGCCGGACGAGGAGACCCTCTCGCTCGGCGCCGCGGCGCTGATGGGATTGCTCCCCAACGATGGGGACGGAGCCCGCGCCGAGGACGGCTCGGCCGGCGTCGAGCCGCTCGAGGCCGACCTGTTTCTGGTCGGCGAGCCGACCGGATTGGACGCCTGCACGGCCGCGAAGGGACGGTTTCAGGCCACCGTCGAACTCGCCGGCGAAGCGGCACACGCCGCGGAGTTCGCGGGCGCCAACGCGATCGCGGCGGCGGAGGGCGCGCTCCGGGCGATCCGGACGTTCGACGCCGACGCCGGGACGCACCCACAGCTCGGCGTACCGAAGCTCACGCCGACGCTCGTCGAGGGCGGCTCGGCGTCGAACCAGGTGCCCGCCGACTGTGCGATCACCGTCGACCGACGGAGCGTGCCGCCGGAGACGGCCGACGGCTTCCGCGACGCGCTGGCCGACGCGGTGCGCGCCGAGACGCCCGCGGACGTCGACGTCGCCGTCGAGTTGACCGAGCGCGAGTCGCCGTTCTTCGAGGCGTTCGCGACCGATCCGGACCACGAGCTCGTGAGCACCGTCGCGGACGCGGCGCGTGAGGGCGCGACCGCGGCGGGCGTGCCGTCCGACCGCGGCGGCGACGTCCGTCCGTTCGGTGCGGCGACGGAGGCGTCGTACTTCGCGCCGGCGCCGACCGTCGTCTTCGGACCGGGCGACCTCGCCGACGCGACGGGACCCGTCGCACACGCCGAGCGGGAATACGTCCGCGTCCGGGAGGTCGAGGCGGCCGCGCTCGCCGTCGAACACGTCGTCGACCGGACGCTCTCCACGTAGCGACGACGACACGCTTTTGCGAACGGCTCCCCTCGATACGACCATGTCACGGGCGCAAACCCGGTCGGCGCCCACCCCGCACGGCGACGTGGAGTACGAGGTGGTGAGCTGTGCCAACTGCGGCGAGGAGGTCGTCCCCGAGGACGCCGTTCCGGTCGGGATCGGCGCCGAGACCTATTCCTGTGACGGGCTTCCCTTCTGTCGGGCGACCCACGAGCGTCCGCGTGAGCACGCCGCGCTGTGTACGTACTGCGCGGAGGCGACGCTCGGTTACACCCGCGGTCCGGACGGCGTCGGCGAGCGGCTGGCGGCGTTCGCCGAGGAGCACTCCGCCGTCGCCGTCGGGCTCTGGCTCGGCGTCGTCGGCGGCGTCGCACTCGCGGTCGGACTGGTGATCGTGCGCCTGATCCTCGGGCTGGGATAGCCGTCCCGTCCGCGGGTGCGTCGTGCTTATCGGCGCCGAGGCCGAATCGTAGGTGTGACCCGCGTGCAGGCGTCGATCCGTCCCGTCGAGCGAGCCGATCTCGTCGATATCCTTCGGATCGAGCGGCGCTGTTTTTCCGATCCGTGGCCCTACGACGCCTTCGAGCGGCTGCTCGACGCGCCGGCGTTTCTCGTCGCGGAGCGTGACGGCGTCGTCGTCGGCTACGTGATCGCCGACGCGACGCCCAACTTCGGACGCGACATCGGCCACGTGAAGGACCTCGCGGTCCATCCGGACGCGCGCGGCGAGGGCATCGGTCGGGGGCTCCTCCGGGCCGCGCTCTCCCGGCTTCGCGTCCGTGAGACCGCGGTCGTCAAACTGGAGGTGCGCGAGGGAAACGAGGCGGCACGGTCGCTGTACGCGGACGAGGGGTTCGAGCCGATCCGACGGGTCCCACGGTACTATCCCGACGGCGAGGACGCGCTCGTGCTCGTCGTCGACTTGGGAACGTGGACGTCGACGTAGCCGATCCGGTGACGGGGCCGCTTCGGTGATCGAGCCGGTCCGGTAACTGGGCCGATCAGAACCCGAGCACCCACGCCGAAACGCCGATGAAGATCACCATTCCGAAGACGTCGACCACGTTGGTGACGATGGGGATGGTGGTGTCGTCGGGATCGATCCCGAGCCGGTAGGAGCCGTACGTCGCGGCGAAGCTGAAGATGACCGCGATGACGGCGACGGCCATCCCGCTCGTGAGCGAGATGGTGAGCAGCGTCACGAGCCCGAGCGGGGCGCCGATGACCTGTCCGATGGCCCACGCGCCGACCGCGAGCGCGGTGAAGATCGTCACCGCCAGCGCGAAGATGGCGGCGACGTTCGCCCAGAGAACGCGGTCCCGCAGGTCCAGATCGGTCGTGCCGAGGTGGAGCCTGGTGGTGAGCCGGGAGCTGAGGATCGCTCCGAGGTTGCCGCCCATGTCGACCATCGTCGGCACCATCACGGCGAGCAGGCCGTACTGCTCCAACAGCTCCTCGGCGTCCTCCAGCGTGATCCCCGCCCAGAGGACGATGACACAGAGGACGACGAGCAGCGGGAACATGTTGGCGACGATCGCCTTCGCGTCCCAGGTGCCGAGCGAGCCGCCGGTCGGGACGACCATCAGAAGATCACCTCCACGAGGAGGACCGCCATGAGCAGGAACACCATCCCGAAGATGTCACCGAGGGTGGTGACGATGGGGCCGACGAGGTTGTCCGGGTCGTACCCCCGCTGGTAGCCGAGGAAGATGAGCAACAGCAGTCCGAAGATCAACACGATGGACGTGAAGAAGCCGGCGATGAGCATGATCCCGACCAGCTCGTAGAGGGGAGCGGCGTCCCGCCCCAGCAACCGGAGCGCGATCCACGAGATGACGCCGATGACGATCGAGATGCCGATCCCGTTGACGAACGACGCGATCACGGCGTTGGTCAGTCGCTCGTTGCGCTCGAATCGAGGGGGCAACAGCCCTTGATGAAGGCCGCTCGAGATGCGTCCTCCGAGGGCCCCGTAGACGTTCCCGCGCGTGGCGAGAAACACCGGCACCATCACCAGCAGGCCGGGGAAGCGCTCGACGCTCTCGATGAGCTCCTCCAACACGAGACCGGCAAAGAGCCCGCCGAGGAGCGCGACCAGAAGAACGGGCAACGCCTCCCGGTAGATCGACCGGAACCCCTGGCGAAACGACATGGTATCAAGTGAGGTAAGTCGAAGTTAAAACTACCTTTCTCGAAACGGGCCCGCCACGCAGCGTCGACTGCGGAGAACGATCGATCCACCCGTCGGCGGACGGCCGCAAGGCTCAACCGAGCAGGGCCACTCGATCCGATCCGATGGATCCGTCACGAGGTAGCCGCACCGCCGAGGAGCTGGGCGAGGACTACGACACTTCGGTGTTCTCCCGCGGCCTCGAGAAGCTCGTCCCCGCCGCGGTCGCCCGGCTGGCCGCGACCATCGACGTCGAGACGGATCGGGACGTCTACGCGCCCGGGGATCCGGTTACCCTCCGTGTGAGCGTCGGCAACCGGATCCCGCTGCCGATCGACGTCCCGATCGCCGAACGCCGCGTGTGGGGCTGGAGCGTCGACGGACTCCTCGAGGCGACCGACGAGCGAACCTACGAGCCCGACGGATCGCGCTCGTTCTCGATGCGCCCCGGCGAGACTCGGACGTTCGAACACGTCTGGAACGGCCGCGTGAAACGCGAACGCGATCGGACGACCCACGAGCCACTCGACCCCGGCGAGCACGAGATCTCGGCCTTTCTCGGAACGAACCCGCGAAAGACGGCGTCGACGACGATCACCGTCCGGTGACGAACCGGCACGAAGGGAAAACCGTCCGCTGGCCGACGCGGCATCCCCGAACTCAGATCGCGTCGTCGCGGTGGAGATGACAGCTCACGTAGTGGTCGTCCGCGCCGAACTCCGCCGGAACCGCGTACTGCGGCCGGTCCGTCGCACAGATGCTCCCCTCCTCGAACCGCTCGGTCACGAGGTCCTGTGCGTCGTCCCATTCGCGGTCGGCGATCGATCGACAGACTTCGTCGATGACGTCGCCGGCCTCGCCGCCGGGACGTCCCTCCGGGAAGTAGTCGGCGTCGACGGCGTCGTCGACCGTGCCGACCGGAAGCCCCTCCTCGTCGTCGGGATAACCGGGGACGAACGTTCGGCGCTGAACGGCGCGGGTGAATCGACGCACCCGCTTCCAGTCCTCCGCGGAGAGGTCGAGTCCACCGGGCTGGATAAGCGAGGGACAACGGGTCCGGAACCGACAGCCGCTCGGCGGGTTGATCGGGCTCGGCACGTCGCCCTCCAGCGTTCCGCGGGCGTCACGCGATCGGGGGTCCGGGATCGGGATCGCATCGAGCAACGCCTTCGTGTAGGGGTGTTTCGGGTTCTCGTAGAGCTCCTCCTTTTCGGCCAGCTCCGCGATGTGTCCGAGATACATCACCGCGACCCGGTCGGCGATGTATCGAACGACCGAGAGGTCGTGTGAGATGACGAGGTAGGTGAGCCCGAACTCCTCCTGGAGGTCCCGCATCGTGTTGAGAACCTGCGCCTGGACGCTCACGTCGAGCGCGGATACCGGCTCGTCACAGACGATGAGGTCCGGATCGGTCGCCATCGCCCGTGCGAGATTGATCCGCTGGCGCTGCCCGCCGGAGAACTCGTGTGGATAGCGGTTGTAGTACTCCCGCTCGAGTTCGACGCGTTCGAGCAGGTCCTTCGTCCGCTCGCGGCGCTCGGCCTTCGTGTACATGTCGTGGGCCTTCATCGGCTCCTCGATGATCTGGCCCACCTTCATTCGCGGGTTGAGCGAGGACTGCGGGTCCTGGAAGATCATCTGCATGTCACGCCGGAGGGGCCGGATCTCCCGCTGGCTCCGGTCGGTCAGGTTCACGCCCTTGAACGCGACGCGCCCCTCGGTGGGCTCGATGAGCTGGAGGATCGTTCGGGCGAGCGTGCTCTTGCCGCAGCCGCTCTCGCCGACGAGGGCGACCGTCTCGCCTTTGGCGATCTCGAAGCTCACGTCGTCGACGGCCTCAACCTCCTCGGAGCCGAAGAGGCCGGCGAGAAAGCCGGTGTCCGACTGGAAGTGTTTCGAGAGTCCGTCGATCTCGAGCAGCGTCTCGCCCATCTCGACCTCCTCGAGCTGCTCCGTGGTGCTCATTTTTCCACCTCCACCTCGAGCGCCTCGGCGTCCCAGTAGCCGACGTCCTCGTGTTTCAAACAGGCCGCGTGGTGGGACTCCCCGTCGGCCGTCTCGGCGACGACCTGAAACTCGGGATCGATCTCACGACACGGCTCCCGGGCGTCCGGACAGCGGGGATGGAAGCGACAACCGCTCGGCGGATTCATCGCTCCCGGCATGGTTCCCTCGATCGGTTCGAGGTCGTCGACCGTCCGGTCCGGACGGGGGATCGAGTTCAAAAGCGCCTTCGTGTAGGGATGTTTGGTGTCGTGGAAGATCTCGTCCACGGGGCCCTGCTCGACGATCTGGCCGAGGTACATCACGTTGACGCGGTCACAGATCTCGGCGACCACGCCCATGTCGTGGGTGACCCAGATGAAGCTCGTCCCGTACTCATCCTGGAGGTCGTTGACCAGCTCGAGTATCTGTCCTTCGACGGTGACGTCGAGCGCGGTCGTCGGCTCGTCGGCGATGATGAGGTTCGGCCGGCAGCCAAGCGCCATCGCGATCAACACGCGCTGGCGCATCCCGCCGGAGAACTCGTGTGGGTAGTCGTCGTACCGGTCGCCGGCCTCCGGGATCCCGACCCGACGGAGCATCTCGATGGCCTCCTCCTTCGCCTCCTTGCCGCTGATCTCGCGATTGAGCTCGATGAACTCCTTAACCTGCCCGCCGACCGTGTAGACCGGGTTGAGACTCTCCATGGGGTCCTGAAAGATGATCGCGATCTCGTTGCCGCGGATCTGATCGCGCATCTCCGGCTCCGTGAGCATCTCGTCGCGGGGGACGAGCTCCTCGCCGGTGTCCTCGAAGCCGACGATAGTTCGTCCCATGTAGTCGACCTCGCCGCCGACGACCTCGCCGGGCTCCTCGATGAGCCGCATCACGCTGGTGGTCGTCACGCTTTTGCCCGCGCCGGACTCGCCGACGAGCCCGACGATCTCCCCCTGCTTCACGTCGAAGGAGACGCCGTCGACCGCGCGGATGACGCCGCGTTCGGTGTAAAACTGTGTCTTCAGGTCCGTCACTTCGAGTATTGTATCAGACATGATAGTTGGTGGAGTGGGTTATTTGATTCGCGGGTCCAGCGCGTCCTGGAGGCCGTCGCCAAACAGGTTGAAGCCCATGATGGTGATCAGAATGGCGAGCCCGGGCCAGATGCTCATCCACGGGTTCGAGTGCATGTACTGGTGGGAGATCCGCAGCATCTCTCCCCAGTCGGGCGTCGGCGGCTGTGCGCCGTAGCCCAAAAAGGAGAGCCCCGCGACGATGAGGATGGTGACGCCGATCTGCAGCGTCGCCAACACGAGCACCGGCGCGAAGCTGTTCGGGATCACGTGTCGCCGAAGGATGTCGCGATCCTTCACGCCGGTCGCGCGCGCGGCCTCGACGTAGTCCATCTCGCGAACGCTGAGCACCCGACTGCGTATCAGTCGGGCGAACACCGGGATGAAGGCGATCCCCACCCCGAAGACCGCGTAGGTGATGTCCGGGTCGCCCCCGCTCACGAACACCGTGAAGACGATGACGAGCACGAGCGGCGGGATGGCGTACAGCGTCTCGACGGCGCGCATGAGCACGTCGTCGATCCAGCCGCCGTAGTAGCCGGAGACGGCGCCGATGA
>CAZIFX010000042.1:1176-20223 GCA_964538415.1 uncultured Halobellus sp. | reverse complement strand
CGGCGCTGCGCCCGATCTCGCGGGCGCCGCCGAGGAGTCGCAGCTCCATCACTCCTCGTTCGGGCCGCCGGGGTTTCCCCTCGTCGGTTTCGAGCGGGGGTCCACCGCCCGTCACCGCTCCGCCACCGGCAGCGGCCCGACGACCCACACCCACGCGGCGAGCATGAGCGCGCCGGGGAGTTCGGGCAGCGCGAGCCCGGTCACCGGCCAGAGCCCGGCGAGGAACGTCGCCCAGACGGCGACGTGGATCGGAACGAACGCCAGCGTGATCCGTCCGGTCGGCCTCCCGCGGCGTGCCACGCCGTCGACGGCGAACGTCGCCGTCACCAAGGTATAAAAGCCGACCGCGGCGGGGGTGTGCAGCGGGTGGGTGAGATCGAAGAGCCCGACGCCGGCCATCGCGACCATCGCGAGGCCGAAGACGAGCGCGCGGAACCGACCGAACGCAGGGGAGCGACCGAACGCAGAGGGGCGACCGACCGGAGGGTCTCGCCCCTTCGCGGACGGTTTGCGGTTCACGCGCCACAGCCCCGCGGCGTAGCCGAGGCCGACCAGCCCGCCGAGGATCAGTCCGCCGTTGAAGACCGGGGCGCTCCGCTCGCGCACCCCGAGATCCGAGAGCGCGTCCCCGGTCCACGAGAAGGTCGGATCGAGCAGCGTCGCGAGCGCGATGCCGCCGAGCGCGAGCGCCGTCGCGATCGCGCCGAGGAGCCGGGCTCGCCTCGATGCGGCCGCCGCCGGAGAGCCGTCGGAGCTGACCATCCGTGACACGACCGTCGAACCGCACCGGCCGACCTAAAACGGTCGGATCGGCGGTGACGGGGGTGGGGGGTCGGTTCATGGACGCCCCGCCTCCCGGCGCGCATGTTTTGAATATTGTGTTTTTTGCCCACAACCATTATATGCGCACGGTTCGTACGCCCGAACATGAGTTCGATGCCCGGAGCGGAGACGGACGAGCCGATCGCGGTCGAATCGACGGACGCCTTCGAGGAGGCGGTGGCTGCGGGCGGCGTCGTGCTCGTCGACTTCTACGCCGACTGGTGTGGCCCGTGTCAGATGATGGAGCCGACGATCGACGCGGTGGCGGCCGACACGGACGCCACGGTATTGAAAGTCGACGTCGACCGGTTTCAGGCGCTCGCCTCGTCGTTCGGCGTACGCGGGGTTCCGACCCTGCTTCTGTTCGTGGACGGCGAGGAGGCCGAACGGCGCGTCGGCGTCCAGTCCGAGGACGCGCTCACCTCGCTGATCGCTCAGCACGCCTGAGACGGTGACCGACCGCGGATGACATCCGCGGACGACCACCCGCGTTTTGGGCCCCCTGACCGGTCCGCACCCCGACACGCCCGGGCTTCGCCACGTTACCGGAACGGCCCGACGCGCTTTTATGCGCGTCCGGCGCCTCGGATCGTCCATGAACGGCGGGACCGACCTTCCCGACACGGCACACATCGGGCGTGTCGACCTCCGCGCGGACGATCGCGACTGCGCCGTCGACCTTTACGTCGACGTCGTGGGGCTCGCCGTGCTCGATGAGGACTGGAACGGGGACTCGACCGGGGGGGTCGCCCTCGGCGTGGGCAGCGAGCCGCTCCTCTCGTTCCACGGTGGTCCCGACGCTCTCGACGCCCCGGGGCGAAGCGATCGGGGGGCGGGGCTGTTTCACGTCGCGTTCCGCGTCCCGACTCGGGCCGCCCTCGGCGCCACACTCCCCCGGCTGGAGAGCCGCTGGCGGCTCACGGGCGCGTCCGACCACCCCGTGAGCGAGGCGATCGACGCCCGGGACCCCGCGGGCAGCGGGATCGAGGTCTACCGCGACACGCCGCGGGACGAGTGGACCGCTCGGGAAAATGACGGCGTCGTCGACTCGCTTCCGCTCGACCTCGAGGCGCGTCGTGTCGCAGCCACCTCGAGCGACGGAGAACGGGAGCGCTTGGCGGGCGTGACGGACCGTCTCCCGCCCGGAAGCGACGTCGGCCACGTCCATCCGGAGATCACGGGTCTCGACCGATCCGTGGCGTTCCATGCGGAGGCGGTCGGGATGGCGCGGTTCGCGACGGAACCCACGAGGGGGCCGCCTTCCTCGCCGCGGGCGATCATCGCCACCACCTCGGGCTCAACGTCCGGCACCACCGAACCGCACCCGAGAGCGACGGACGAGGGCTTGCGTGGTTCGACCTCGTCGTCCCCGAATCCGATCTCGGCGGAGTTCGGGACCGCCTCGTCGACGCCGGCGTCCAAGTACCGCTCGTGGAGTCCTCGGAGCCACTGGAGCCGCCGGAAGCGTCCGTCGCCACGGAACACGGACCCTTCGAGGCGTCGGATCCGGACGGGATCCGGGTGTGCCCCTCCGGAGCGGCGGACGACGATGGAGCGAAACGCGGAGAGTTCGGGGATCGAAAAAGGGGTGGCCGACCGGTGATCACCTTCGAGCGGCCGGCGTACGACGCCCTGGTCGAGCGGGCGAAGGAGGGGATCCCTGAGGAGGTCTGTGGCGTCCTCGCCGGGTCGTTCGGCCCGGAGCGATCGACCGTCGAGTCGATGCGGCCGACCGCGAACGCCGCCGACCGCCCGCGGGTTCGATACGCGATCGATCCCGAAGCGCTGTTCGCGACGGTGGAGCGCATCGAGGCCGAAGGACGGGACGTCGTCGGGTTCTATCACTCACACCCGACGGGCGGTCCGTGCCCGAGCGAGACGGACGTCGCGCGGGCGACGTGGGACGGCTACTCGTACGTCATCTGCGCGCTCGACGGCGCTCCGTACGTCGGGTCGTGGCGCTGGAACGGCGACGCAGAACGCTTCGATCGGGAGGTCGTCGCCCTCCGGTGAGCCGGTAAACGATACGTCGTCTCACGGTCCCTCGCGTATCCCGAGGACGTCGCGGGCGACGTCGCCGACGGCGTCGACGTGGTCGTCCGGACAGTAGACGCCGAGCCGCCAGCGGCGGCGCTCGGCGGCCCGAAGCGCGGAGACGAGTTCCGATGCGTCCTCCAGCCGCTGGGGAACGCCGTCGACGACCACCGTCGACGCCGCCTCCTTCAACCCCGGTCGGGAGGGCACGTCGACGATCACCGCGTCGCGGTCGAGCCCGGCGCGATCGGCGATCTCCCGTTCGGCCGCCCGCTCCTCGGCGTGGCCGACGTCGACCGTGCCCGCGGGAACGTCGCCGAGCCCGACCCAGACGGCCCGCTTGTAGAGGTCGCGTCGCTCGATCCGGCGACCCAGTTCGGGCACCGACTCCCGTAGCGCGACCAGCAGGTCGTGGTCGGCCATCCGGCGGAACGCGAACGGCGTCAGGTCCGTCGCCTCGAGGAGGCGTTCACAGGCGCGTTCGAGCATCGCGCCCGCGACGCGGGAGACGTGGTGGCGGTAGACGACCGCGTTCATCAGCGACCGCGCGACGAGCAGGCTCTCCGCGGTGGCGACGTTGCCCTCGGCGAGCACGAGGGCTGCGGCGCCGGTGGTTCCGGGCGGGTCGGCGTCACCTCCGCCCCCGTCGATCAGCCGGAGTTCGGTGACGAGCCGGCCGACGTCGACCGAGCCGTAGGGAACGCCGGTGTGATGGGCGTCACGAACGAGGTAGTCCATTCGGTCCACGTCGAGCTCGCCCGAGACCAGCGCGCCGACCCCGCCCTCCCCGGAGACGAGCGAGGCCACGCGGTCGGGATCGAGCCCGTGGCGCTCGAGCACCCCACACACCTCCCGGTCGGGGTTCGTCAGCAGCCAGCCGATCTCGTCGTGGTCGGTCCCCGTCTCCCGACGGATGACGCGTTCCGTCTGGTGGCCGTAGGGACCGTGTCCGACGTCGTGTACCAGCGCGGCCGCACGGACGTGTGCCGCGGTGTCGGCGTCGAGGTCCAACCCGTCGAGTGCCCGACACACGAGGTGATAGACGCCGAGGCTGTGCTCGAAGCGGGTGTGATTCGCCGACGGGAACACGAGCCGGACGGTGGAGAGCTGTTTGACGTGCCTGAGCCGCTGAAACGCCGGCGTATCCAGCAGTTCAGTGGCGACGGGATCCAACCGGACGTGGCCGTGAACGCTGTCCTTGATCGTCTTCATGCACCCGACTCGGCGGGCGACTCGATTGGTCGTTTCGACTCGACGGGCGACTCGATTGGTCGTTTCGACTCGGCAAGCCAGCGTCGTCGTCGACGGCCGAATCCCGCCGCTGATCCGAGCGTCCGATCCCGGAGCCGTGATCGGAAGGGAACCGGACGTAGCGCCGATCACTCCAGGTCCGCCGACCGCGTGCCGATCTCCGCCGGCAGGCGGTCGGTTTCGCGGCGTTGGGCTCGGCGTGAGACCGTTTGAGAACCGTCGGCGTCCGTTTCAACGAGAGGACGGGTTCGTCGTTCCCGTTGTACGTCCGAAGAGTCGTCGTCACCCATCGATCGGGACGTCGACCGATCGGGTCCGAGGGCTTTTCACCGCTCGGTCGGTTCGCGTTGCCGATTTCGTGAGCCGCGCTGGTTTCGTGTGCTCTCGAGGTCGCATGCCTCGACTCCGTGCACCCCGTCGGTTTCGTGCGCCTCGTCGACTCCGTGCGCCTCGTCGTCCCTGCACACCTCGTGGCGTCGAAGGGACGTGACCCGTGTGAACGCGTCTCCGAGCCGAATGTTCAGGATTTAAGCCGTCGGTGGACCGGTCTCCACGTGGATGAAGCTTCACGAACATCAGGCAAAAGGCATCTTCGCCGACGCGGGGATCCCGGTGCCGGACTCCCGGCTTGCGACGAGCGTCGAGGAGGTCCTCGACGCGGTCGACGAGATCGGTTATCCGGCGGCGATCAAGGCACAGGTTCACGTCGGCGGGCGCGGCAAGGCCGGCGGCATCAAGATCGCGACCGACCGCGAGGAGGCCGAGACGTACGCCGGCGAGATCCTCGGCATGGACCTGAAGGGGTACACCGTCGAGACGGTGCTCGTCGAGTCGGGCGTCGACTTCGTCGACGAGCTCTACGTCGGCGTGACGATGGACCGCGGCGAGGGCCGACCCGTGCTGATGGTGTCGACGGAGGGCGGCGTCGACATCGAGGCGGTCGCCGCCGAGACCCCCGACGCCATCGCACGCGAGCACGTCGACCCGGCCTTCGGGCTCCACCCGTATCAGGCCCGGAAGGTCGTCTACGACGCGGGCGTCGACGCCGACGTCGCCGGCGACGTCGCGAGGATCGTCTCCACGCTGTACGACCTGTACGAGACCAACGACGCCTCCGAGATCGAGGTCAACCCGGTGATGATCACGAGCGACCGCGACGTGGTCGCCGCCGACGGCGTGATGAACATCGACGAGGACGCGCTCTTCCGCCAGCCGGAGCTCGCCGAGCTGGAAGAGGAGTCCTACGAGGACGACCTCGAGCGAAAGGCCGGCGAGTACGGCTTCGACTACGTCCGGCTGTCGGGCAACGTCGGCATCATCGGCAACGGCGCGGGCCTCGTGATGACGACGCTCGATCTGGTCGACTACTACGGCGGCAAGCCCGCCAACTTCCTCGACATCGGCGGGGGCGCGAAGGCCGAGCGCGTCACGAACGCGCTCGACATGGTCTTTTCTGACCCCAACGTCGACAGCGTCGTCTTCAACATCTTCGGTGGGATCACCCGCGGCGACGAGGTCGCGAAGGGGATCAACGAGGCGCTCGCCGGCTACGACGAGCTGCCCAAGCCCGTCGTCGTCCGGCTCGCCGGCACGAACGCGGAGGAGGGAATGGAGATCCTGAACACGGACCTGCTGCAGGTCGAAAGGACGCTGGAACAGGCGGTCCAGCGTGCGGTCGAGAACGCGAAGGAGGTGTCCCAATGAGCATTTTCGTCGACGACGACACCAGAGTGGTGGTCCAGGGGATCACCGGCGGGGAGGGGAAGTTCCACGCCGAACAGATGATCGAGTACGGGACGAACGTCGTCGCCGGCGCGGTGCCCGGCAAGGGCGGCCAGGAGGCCGCCGGCGTCCCCGTCTACGACACGGTCGACGAGGCCGTCGAGGCCGAGGACGCGGACGCGTCCGTGATCTTCGTGCCGCCGGCGTTCGCCGCGGACGCGATCTTCGAGGCGCTCGACACCGACCTCGATCTCGCCGTCGCCATCACCGAGGGGATCCCGACCCAGGACATGGCGAAGGTGAACAAGCGGCTCGGCGAGACCGACACCCGACTGCTCGGCCCGAACTGTCCGGGCATCATCACCCCCGGCGAGGCGAAACTCGGCATCCTGCCGGGCAACATCTTCGCGGACGGAAACGTGGGGCTCGTCTCCCGCTCGGGCACGCTCACCTACCAGGTCGTCGATAACCTGACCGAGCGTGGGATCGGCCAGACGACCGCCATCGGTATCGGCGGCGACCCGATCATCGGCACCTCCTTCATCGACGCCTTGGAGGCCTTCGAGGCCGACACCGAGACCGACGCCGTCGTGATGTGCGGCGAGATCGGCGGCGAGGACGAGGAGCAGGCCGCGCGGTTCATCGGCGAGCACATGGACACGCCCGTCGCGGGCTTCATCGCCGGCCGCACCGCGCCGCCGGGCAAGCGGATGGGTCACGCCGGCGCGATCGTCTCCGGCTCCGGCACCGGCACGGCCGAATCCAAGATCGACGCGCTCAACGACGCGGGCGTCCCCGTCGGCGACACCCCCGAGGAGGTCGCCGACCACATCGAGTCGTTCCTCTGAACGGCTGACTCCGTCGACGGTAGCCGTGCTCAATATTTATTCGACTGAGTTGAGAAGCGTGACCAGCATGGCACGGCCGAGTAGACCCGAAATTGCCGCTACCGTGGCGATCCTCACGCTGACGGTGACGGCAAGCGTGTCCGGGCTCGTTCGGGAGAGCCACTACGTCGAATCCGGGTTCGAACTCCTGCGGCTACAGGCTCAGGACGCGGTCCTGCTCGTCATCGGTGTTCCAGTGTTGGCGATCGGCCTCTGGCTCGCGGCTCGCGGCTCACTTCGCGGGCGTCTGATGTGGGTGGGCTCACTCGCGTTTATGACTTACATGTGGACACACTATGCGTTCGTCGTCGCCTACAACGACTTCTTTCTCGGCTATGTTGCCCTGTTCGCCCTCTCCGTGTTCACACTGATTAGCGGTGTCGTCACAACGGACGCGACTCGGATTGCCGACGCCGTCGGTGATGAGGCCTCAACGCGACTGTACGTCGGATTTCTCGGGATGGCAGCACTCGGGCTCGCGCTCATGTGGCTGTTCGACATCATTCCCGCGCTTCTCGCGAATGAACTCCCATCCGGGATCGCCCAGTTCGGCCCGGAGGCAGCGCACACATACGTGGTCGACCTGGGCGTTCTCGTCCCGTCGCTCGCGATCGGGGCGGTCTGGCTTTCTCAACGTCGACCATGGGGCTACGTCTGTGCCGGTGTCCTGCTCGTCTTTGCCGCACTGGTCGCGCCGACGCTGACGGCGATCACCCTCATTGATATACGGGGGGACGTCGCGATTTCTGCCCCAATACTGGTTGGAACGATCGTCCCGCCGCTGGTCGGGCTGATCGTCGCCGGAGCCTACCTTCGTCGGCTCACGGAGGGTCACGCTTGATGAATCTCCGGGATCCGCAGCGATACCCAATGATTCGAGGAAATGACTAAACGGAAGCACGGAGATCAGCCGAGCGAAGGTATGGCATCGACACCCGACGCGGACGCGCTCGCGGCAGCGGAGGCGGCCGCGGAAGCCGTCTCCCCACCGCCGACGCCCGAGGGCTACGCGGACCCCTACCGGTTCGAGTATCCCAAGCTCCCGCTCGTCATCGCCGGGATGATCATGACGGTGGTTGCCACGATCGCGTATGGGTGGCTGCTCTTGCAGCTGCAGGGCACGGCGGTCCTCCCCGTCGTCTTCGAGACCGACGCCGCCGGGGACGTTACCATCGTGTTACAGCTCACGCAGGTGGCGCTCCCGCTTTTGTTCGCGTTCCTCGCCGTCGCCGTCGTCCACGAACTGCTTCACGGGGTCGTCTTTGAGCGGTACGGCTACGACGTGAGCTACGGGATTCACTGGCGCTTCGGGGCCGTATATGCGGCCGTGTTCAACCAGTTTCACACCCGCGAGCACAACCTCCGGATCGGGGCCGCACCGCTTGTTGTCATCACCGCGATCACCCTGCCGCTGCTGGCGGTTCCCCATCCGGTCGTCGCCACCGTGGCGTTGTTCGTGCTCGTGTTGAACACTGCCGGGTCCGTCGGCGACGTGTACGCGCTCTATCGGTTCTCCCGGATGCCACGCGGGACGGTGTTTTATGACATCAACATGGAGCATATGTACGTCTTCGAACCGGAATGATCCCCCTCATGCTTGCGGTCGGACCGAGTGCGCTCGCCCTCGCGTTGCTCGCGCTCGTCGGGGCGACCGTCAGCTACGCCATGTTTCAGGTCACGCGGGAGGAACACGAATCGCGGGAGTACGCCTGGACGTGGGCGATCGCCATCGGCGTCCTGTTCCTGATGGGCATCGGTCCGGCACTGGTCGGGATCGGGCTGTACCTGACTGTCGAGCGCGACTATCCCCTCTACTGGCTGCTGGCGCTCGCCGCCGTCGGGATCATCGTGGCGGGTGTGCTCGCGATCTTCGGGATGGCGGTCTACGTCGGGGAGACCGTCGTCGTGTGAGCGCGTATGGGCACTCGTGACCGACCCCCTACTTCGTTCGGTCTTACGACCCCGCTCGCCCGTCCCGCGGAACTCCGTTCCGCGCCGTCCTCCCCGGCCTGCTCGCTTCGTGTCGGACCAGTCGGAAGCCCTCGATCGTTGAAGCCGGGAGCTCCGCCTCGAGACATGCTGAGGCAGGGGCTCACACGTTCCGTCACGCGACGTCGGGTCGCTCGTCGTGGCGGTCGGCGAGCACGAACCGGACGCGCTCCTCGTCCGCGCCCTTCGTCTCCCGACCGGTGACGACGATCTCGCCGATCTCGGCGGTGTCGTCGACGTGGGTACCGGCACAGGCGGTGCGGTCGTATGGCTCGGCGTCCGGATCGTTCGGGTCGCCGCCGACCTCGACGATCCGGAGCTCCGTGACCGAGTCGGGGAGGAGGTCGATCCGGGTCCGATCCGTGTCGAGCGTCGCCTCCGCCTCCGTCCGGTCCATCGTGTAGCTCGTCACCGGACGGCCGTCGGCGACGAGGTCGTTTAGACGGCGCTCGATCCGGCTTAGGTCGTCGTCGTCGAATCGATCGTGGGCGGCGTCGAGGTGTGCGTGGTCGTCGTAGAGCTGGTTGCCGGTCGTCGGAGCGTCGAACTCCTCGAGCAGCACCGCCGAGAGGAGGTGCTGGGCGGTGTGGTACCGCGAGTGGGCGTGACGGCGGTCGGCATCGACCTCGCCGACGACGCGGGTCCCCGCCGCCGGGACCGGATCGTCGCCCTCGAGCGTGTGGTGGACGGTGTCCGACTTCGCGACGTCCACGACGCGCCACTCGCGTTTCCCGGGGGCGCCCTCGCCGGCGCCGTCTTCGGCGATCCGGAGCGTTCCGGTGTCGTGCGGCTGGCCGCCGCCGGTCGGATAGAACGCGGTCCGGTCGAGGACGACGCGGTCGTCGAGGACGCGCTCGACGGTCGCCTCGAATCGGAGCAGGCCGTCGTCGTCGAGGTGAAGCTGTTCCGTCATGGCCGGACGACCGGGCGGCACCCTCTTACGTGTTTCCGTGCTATCGATCGCCTCCGGACGCGTTTTGCGTTGCCTCCGGATGCGTTTTGCGTCGCCATCGATCGCGTTTTCTGTCGCTCGCGGACCCGTCGTAACGACTAAGAACGAAACGCCCGTCCGTTCCGACAATGAGCTACGAGTTTTTCACGTCCGGAGGTGGTCCACGTGGGCGTCGAGATTAAGGAAACGGAGGTGAGCGACCCGGACTTCAAGGAAATGCAGCGGTTCGTCCGGGATTACCTCATCGCGAGCGTCGAAAGCGAGGAGGACGGCGGCCGAATGCGGTGGTATCCCTGGCACTCCGCGGAGTACCGGTTCAACCACATCCTCAACGTCGTCTCGCTTGCGACGCGGATCGCCGAAAACGAGGGCGCCGACGTCGACGTCGTGCGGGTCGCAGCGCTGTTCCACGACGTCTCCAAGCTGGAGGCCGACCAGGACGTCCACGCCGAGGCTGGCGCTCGCGTCGCCCGCGAGTACCTCCGGAGCCGCACGAACTACCCGGAATCGTTCATCGAGGAGGTCTGTGATGCCATCGTCGACCACTCCTACACGGGCGACCTGTCCGACGTCCCGCTCGAGAGCCGGTGTTTGATCGAGGGCGACATCCTCGATAAGGTCGGCGCGAACGGGGCGGCGTTGATGCTGTTGCGGATGGGCTACGAGTCCCGAACACACATGGACGCCGCCAAGATGGTCGACCGCGTCCTCCAGCGCGGGCGCGATCACACCGACCGGATCGTCTCCGACACCGCCGAGAGCATCGCCCACCAGCGGATCAAGCGCGTGAAGTGGTTCCGCGAGTGGCTCGAGGAGGAGGTCACGGAGATGGAGACCGCCGGCGTCACCGACCGTCGCGATCGCTGACGCCAGCCCTCGGTGGATTATCCGCCGAGCCGACCGTTCACGACGACGTCGACCGGCTGCGTCTCGGCCGTCCGTCGCCTGCCGCGCGCACCCCGCTAGAGGTCGGGGGTTCCGTCGCGTCCGAGGACGATCTCCTGTCCCTCGACGTCCTCGAGCGCGGCGACCCGACCGCCGATCTCGACGGGGCCGTCCTCGGTCTCGACGACGAGCGAGGCGACCTCCTCGGTGTCCTCGAAGGCGACGTCGACGACCTTTCCCCGGACGGTGACGGACTCGCCCGTCTCGATGTCCCGGCCCTCGACGGCCGCGTAGAAGTCGCCGTCGAGCTCGCGAACGTCCTTCACCGCGCGGCGGATCGAGGCGTAGCGGCGGGGGAAGGGCCGGTCCTTTCCGTCCGCCGCGAGCGTCTCGGCGGTCGTCCAGAGGACGGTCCCGAAGAAGCCGGAGACGAGAAAGCCGAGGGCGGACCGGTTGAAGATGACGCCGTAGCGCTCGCGATCGTCCCGGAGCGCGTCCTGGGTCGCGTAGACCGAATACTCCCCGTCGCCCACCGCGAGGATGGGCGTCGTGATCCCGCGGCGAGCCCGGGCGATCGTCGCGACCTCGAGGTAGTCGAAGCGGTCGGGATCCGGCGCGCGCGAGGCCGGCGTCACCAGCAGCTCGACGCTGACGCCCTCGGCGACCTTTCGAGCGAGGTCATCACGGAAGCGGCGGAGAAGGTCCGGGGTGAGCGAGACCGCGAGCTCGTACTCGGCGTTCACGATCACCTCCTCCAGATACCGAAGGATCGTGGAGCGCGACTTCACGAGCGAGACCGCCTCGGTCTCGCGGGTCGGCGCCGTGTACCGCGCCTCCAGCTCGTCGACCATCTCCGTGAACGACGACCGGAGCTCCCCGAACGCCTCGGCTGGATCCACGGCGACGATCTTCATCGGCCGCGACTCGCGGAGCTCGACCAGCCCGCGGTCCGAGAGGCTCCGCACCGTGTCGTACACGCGGGGCTGTGGGATGTCGGTCCGCTCCGCGATGTCGCTCGCGGTCAACTCGCCGTGTTCCAACACCGCGAGGTACGCGTCGATCTCGTACTCCCCGAGGTTGAACCGGTCGCCGACGTAATCGAGCGTCGCGCGGAGATCGTCTGCCATGGATGAACCAACGGTCCCCTCCGGTATAGCTTTTTACTATGTCCCGAGTTGCACGCCGTTTCGGAGGTGGGTGAGTCGCCGACGGCGTCGACCGGGCCGTTACATGTACATCCGGTCGTGCGCGCCGTCGGGCTCGCGCTCCTCGATCCGGGTCGCCAGGTCCTCGTAATACTGGCGTATCTCCGCCGCGAACGCCTTCAGCGGCCCCGCGTCGACGTCCAACTCGTAGACGTCGTCGACGGTCTCGACGAGCCGTAAGGCGGCGTCGATGTCGGGTGCCTGTGCGTGCACGGGGGTCACGAACAGCCCGACGCCGAGCGTCGAGTCCATTCCCCGCTCGAGAAAGGCCGCGTTGACCCCGTCGAGAAAGCCGGCCTCCATGGGCGGGATCGATTCGTCATCGAGCCGTCGCATCCGATAGTCGTCGGTCGCCACGTAGAACGTGCGGTGGCCCTCGGGACCGTGTGGGACGGGGACCCCGGAGAGGACCGTGATCTCGGCGACGTCGTTCGATTCCGTCCACTCGAGGACCTCGGTCGCGAGCGACTCGCCCAACATCGAGGGGACGAACTGTTCGCCCACGAGCACGGTCACGTCGAGGTCCTGTCGGGAGTAGAGCCGCGTTGGATGGCGGGGGCGGCCCTTCTCGAAGGGCGTGATCGAGGGGAGCCCCTCGGCACGGATATAGCCAGTCTCCTCGAGTTCGAGGTGGTCGACGAGGTAGTCGACGGCCGTGAGTCCGGCGAGCCCGTATGCCGAAAAGCCGGTGATGAGGGTCTCGCTCGGGTCGGAGTCGTGAGTGACGTCGAACGTCGGAGTGCGACTGAAGGTGCCGAACATACGTCGGCTTCGACCGGTCGGGTGTTAGCGTTTACCCATCTTCTGCAGATCGCGCCGTCGCCGTCGGAGGAAACGCTTTTTCGGGTGGGGGGACGCGGTTAGGCCATGGCTCGAACGGCAGGGACGGTCGCGATCGACGCGATGGTCCCGCTCACGGGAACGACGCCGCTCACCGAGTGGTTCCCGTGGCTCGCCGGCGTGCCGGGCGCCCGGGTACTCTTCGTCGTGCTCATGTTCGTCCTCGGTGCGGTCCTGGCACGGTACCTCGTCCGACTGCTCGGGCGGCCGGTCGCACGACGGTTCACCAGACAGAGCGTCGCACAGACCGTCATTCGCGGCGTCCGCGTCGGGACGATCGTCCTCGCGCTCCTCTTTGGACTCTGGTCGGTCGGCGTCAGGTTCACCGACGTCCTCCTCATCGGGACCGTTCTCTCCGCGGTGATCGGCATCATTCTCGCGCCGCTCATCGGGAACTTCATCAACGGCGTCTTCATCCTCGCGGACCAGCCGTACGAGATCGGCGACATGATCGAACTCGACGACGGCACGCAGGGGTTCGTCGACGACATCACGATCCGGTACACCAAGATATTCACGCTCGATAATACCTTTCTGGTCGTCCCCAACGGGAACATGCGCGATCGCGACGTGATCAACTACTCCGCGGAGGACGAACGAAGCCGCCAGACGCTCGACGTGCTCATCACCTACGAATGTGACGTCACGGAGGGGCGCCGGATCATGGAGCGGGCCGCACGCGACTGTGACGCGGTCATCGACGGCGGCCCGGACATCCGCATCGGAGTCGCACGCTACAACGCGAGCCCGGACTGTCGGATCGAGGACTTCGGTGACGACGGCGTCCTCCTCCGGCTTCGCTACTGGGTCAAGAAGCCGTACAAACTCGGAAAGGTACGATCGGACGTCAACACGCGGATACGTGACATGATCGCCGACGCCGACGTGGAGATGGCATACCCGCACCGGCATCTCGTCTTCGACGATACCTCCGGGACGGCACGGGTCGGGATGGATGCGTCCGAGAACGGGTCCACGCCGACGCCACAAACGCCGCCAGAGTCGGGGACCATGGAGGAGGCATCCGACGACCCGACCACGACCGAGGAGCCGACCACGACCGAGGAGCCGACCACCATCGAGGAGACGACGACCGACGACCTGTAACCGACCCCTCCCTACTTCGTTCGGTCTCGTGACCTCGCTCGTTGAGGGAGGGGCTTCGATGTGGGACTCGCCCTCTGTCGTCGCCGGGGAGGAAGGTCGTTCCTCGCCCGTCCCGAACGACCGTCGGGGTCGGCGTCCCCACCATTCGGGGGCCGGGCTACTGCGGCCCGTGATACCGGAGACGTGTGTGACGGTATCACTAGTTATACGGGGAGCAGGCGCAATACCACGGCCTTCAGGCCGTGGATACGCGCCGTCACTCAGCAACACATCCCACCGACAATTACTAGCTGAGTTTCCAATCCATACGTTGAGGTGTCAAGAACCGCTATACGATGGTAAGGTCAGGTCGGAACGGAGCGGATTCCGAACGGCCTTCGGAGGCGGCCTGCCCGCCCTCGTAACGAGGCAGTATCCGAAACGCCGACGCGGTGAACGCGAATCCTCGCAGGGTTCGTCTTGTGCCCGTTGGCCTGAGCAACCCTGACGATAACTCCGAGTCCGTTGACGTGTCAGCGACTCCCTGCTGGCAAAAACAGCAGATGGGAGTCAACGACACTGACGATAGGAGTAACGGCGGTTTGGCACCGCCAGACAGCTACCGACCACGACGACTGGGTTAGATGCGGACTCCCGTGAAGTGGCGGCGTCCGTGGTTGCAGACCTGAAACCCCCACCGCTCGGGATTCCTCCGGCTTTAATCGGAGGAGGATGTCAATGGTACGGTGATCCCCGAAAAATCGTATCGGATAGCGAGTCGAATGGCAGAAACCACATTGTCCGTTCCCCATCATGTCGGCTTCTGCTCACGAGCCGCAGGCCCGTTCGCACGGCCCGAGGCGCTCCGTGCCTCGCCGTCGTCGGCCGACGGCCGACTGCTTGAGGGATCTTCGATCCCTCTCCGTCCTCCCCGGCCTCCTCGCTTCGCGCTCTCCTCACGGGCCGTCGGCCCGTTCGGATGGTCAGCGGGACCGACGGTCCCGCACGACTTGAGGCCGGGGGCTCCGCCTCGAACCTGCTGAACCGGGCCCGAACGGGACTCCCACGCACGGAACCGGAAGGCTGATTGTCAGCCTGTGACTTTTAAGCGGTAGTGACGAACCCGCCCTCCGACGACCCGCGGGACCCCAACGACCCCGACGCTTCCGACGTTGCCGACGACGCTTCCGACGTTGCCGACGACGCTTCCGACGTTGCCGACGACGCTTCCAACGATTCGGACGCTGCCGGCGGTGACCTCGATCCCTCCGGCGTTGCTGACGACGGCCCCGACGCATCCGACGTTGCAGCCGACGCCTCCGGCGTCGACCCCGCCGACGAGACGAAGCGTGACCGTTCGATAACCGAAGGGAGCCTCGTGCGGCCGCTGTTTCACCTCGCGTGGCCCATCGTCGTCATCCAGTTGCTGCAGGTCACCTACAACGTCGTCGACACGCTCTATCTCGGTCGGCTCTCCGCCGAGGCGGTCGGCGCGATCAGCCTCGCGTTTCCGCTCATCTTCCTGCTCATCGCGGTTGCGGGCGGATTCACCACGGCGGGAGCCATCCTCGTCGCCCAGTACACCGGCGCGTCCGGCGACCGATCCGCGGGACTCGTCGCCGGCCAGACCGTCCTGACGGTCGCCGTCCTCTCGGTGTTCATCGGCGTCGGCGGCTACTTTTATACACGTCCGGCACTAGAGCTGCTGCCGAGCGATCCCGACACGGCCGCGACGGTGATCCCGCTCGCGGCCGACTACATGGAGATCATCTTCCTCGGGATCCCGCTGATGTTCGGCTTCTTCGTCTTCTCCGCGCTGATGCGCGGCTACGGCGACACCCGAACCCCGATGCTCGTGATGGTCCTGTCCGTCCTGCTCAACGTCCTGCTCGACCCGTTTCTCATCTTCGGGTTCGCGGACAACCCGCTTTTCAGCTGGCTCGCCGCGATCCCCGGGATCTCGACGACCGACCCGGAGGGGATCGAGGCGACGCTGTTCGCGGCCACCGGCTTCACCGGCTACGGCATCGAGGGTGCGGCGTTCGCGACGATCGTCTCCCGCGGGGTCGCCACCGCGGTCGGGCTCTGGCTGCTGTTCGCGACCGACCTCGGGCCCGCGGTGACGCTCGCACACCTTCGACCGGACTTCGCGTTCATCGGCGACATCTTCCGGCTCGGGCTGCCCTCCAGCGTGGAGCAGACGACGAGCGCGATGGCGATGATCACGCTCACGGCGATGGTCGTCACCTTCTCGCCGCCAGTCGTCGCCGCCTACGGCCTCGGCAACCGGCTCATCTCGCTGGTCTTCCTCCCCGCGATGGGGCTGGGACGTGCCATCGACACGATGGTCGGACAGAACCTCGGCGCGAACCGAGCGGATCGGGCGTCTCGTGCCGTGAAGCTCGCCGCCACGACGGGTGCGGGCGTGATGCTGTTGGTCGCCGTCGTCGCCGTCGCCTTCACCGAACCGATAGTCTCGGCGTTCCTCGGCGACGTGCCGGACGCGCCCGCGACGATCGCGTACGCCGTCGACTACGTGCGGATCCGGTCGGTCGAGTTCGCGTTCATCGGGGTGACGCAGGTGATCCTCGGCGCCTTCCGCGGCGCCGGTAACACGACGACCGCGATGGTCATCTCGATGCTCACCCTCTGGGTCGGCCGGGTCGGCAGCGTCGGCTACCTCGTCTTCGTCGCCGGCTGGGGCGTCACCGGCATCTGGGTCGGTATGGCGGTCGGCAACGTGCTCGGCGCGATCGTCGGCGTCGCCTGGTTCGCCCGCGGCACGTGGTCGGAGCGATACATCGACGAGCCCGACCCGCGGACGGACGCGATCGGCGAGGACTGATCGGGCGGGACGACCGCCGATCGGTTCAGCCGCTCGACCGCGGCACGAGTGCTCGGAGCGCGGTCGCGTCCGTCTCGACGGGTGGACTGATACGCCGATCGCCGTCGAACCGGAGCGACCCGCCCGCCTCCAACGGGAGCCGAATCGTTTGCGGCCTCGCGTCCGGTAACCCGGCCGCGTGTGGGACTTCGTCGAGCACTTCACTCCGATCCACCGCGCGAACTCCCGGCGTGACGCTTCCTTCAGCGTTCGCGCGGCGGGTCGGACGCCGCCGGAACCTTGATCCTGACCGTCGTGCCCGCTTCCGACTCGGCCATCTCGATCTCCCCGTCGAGATTCGTGATGATCCAATAGGCGAGGTACAGCCCGAGGCCCTGGCCGTGAACCAGCGGTTCCTCCTCCCCGTTGGCGAGCACTTCCCGCTCGTCCGCGGGCAGGCCGGGGCCATCGTCGGCGACGGTAACGACTACCCATTCATCGTCGTCGGTGACGGTGACCGTAACCGTCGGCTGCGGGCCGGCGTGTTCGCCCGCGTTCTCGAGCAGCTCCCACAGGGCTATCCTGACCTGCGGCAACGTTTTCGCAACCGCCGTCTCCGGGACGTCGGCCGTGACCGAGACGTTCGGAAACCGTTCGCCGAGCTGCCCGACGGACTCGGTCACGATCGGAGCGATGTCAATGACCTCCAGATCCGGTGATAGGTCGCGATTCGACTCGATTCGACGCGCCGATTCGGTGATGTCCAACAGGCGGTCGGCCGCGCGGCCGATCGTCTCGGCGTTCGACTTCGCATCGCCCTCGAGTTCCTCGGCCAGCATCTCGGCGCGCCCGCCGATCACCGTCAGTTCGTTTCGCACGTTGTGTCGTAACACGCGATTGATGACGGTGATCAGGCCCTCCCGCTGGCGCCGTTGGCTCGCGTCCCGCGCCATCCCCTGCACCGCAACGATGTCGTCCGGCGTTCGGGCATCCCGGTCAACGCTCGGGTCGTATATCGGGACCAGCCGCACGTCGACGTACACGACGCGGCCCGAGCGCGTTTCGATCGGCAGGTCACGCACCTGGAGGGATTCACCGCTCGTGACCTCCTCGAAATAACGGGTCGCTTCGGCGAGCGTCTCCTCGTCCGGGGCGAGGATCGAGATCGGCTCGCCGGTGAGCTCCTCCGGCGAGTATTCGAGGAACTCCTCGACCGACGGCGAGACGAACCTGAACCGGCTTCGAAGATCGATCCGGAAAATAAACGAGAAGCTCGCCGCCATGATGGCTCGATAGAGCTCGTTTCGTTGCGCGAGCTCGCGTTCCCGTTGGACGAGCCGCCGGCGTTGCCGTTCGCGGTCCGTGACGTCTGTGAGCGCGAACACCTCCACCGACGAGTTTCCGATCGTCATCGATCGGGCGGACACGCGGTAGTATACCGACTGGTCGCCGTCGTCGCGCTCGATGATCTCCTCGTCGCGGTCACGTGCGGCCGCTACCGCCGGAAGCACGGCGTCAAGCTGCTCGCCGACGGTCCCCTCGAGTTCCGGAAACGCCTCCGCGGCGGCGGCCGAGAACTCCTGCACCCGGCCGCTGGTGTCAACGACCACGACCGCACCGTCGGTCCGGGTCGCGACGCCAACCGACAGAAGCCGGTCACCGAACAGATACACCGTCCCGACGGCGAACGCCGCGACGCCGAGCGGCGCATAGATGAAGTTGATCAACGCCGGCGTCACGATCGCGACGAGGTCCAGGACGACGGGCAGCGCCAGAAGGCAGGTGGAGGCGACGAGCGGTCGCGTGTCGTACTCCGACTCGACGTACAGTTCGAACAACATGAACAGTCCGATGGCCGCGAGCGTGTACGACAGGCTCGTCGCTATCCAGTGGACCGCTCCGTGTTCGATCGCCAGATAGCGAAACGGCGTCCCCGTCTCGGTCGTCGTGAAATACAGCCCGTGAACCGGGTTGGTGAACTTCACCACCACCACGGTGAGAAACACGCCGACCCCGAGTCGGCGGAGCAGCGTGTTCACATGCAATCGATGGCCGGTATAGGCGGACGCGAAGTAGAGCCATGCCCACACGGTCGCGAACCCGAACGTGAGGCCAATGATGTAAACGGCCTCCCCGAGCGACTTCGGGACGATGAAGAACACCGCCTTGAGAACGCTCCAGATACCGGTCGTCGCAAGCAAGCCGATGAGGCCGTACCGTAGCTCGGGATCGTCGAGCGTTCTCACCCGGGAAATCGCCGCAACGCAGATAAGCCCGCTGAAGAGAAACAGGCCGATATACGCTGCGCCGGTCGGCGTCAACCACGGCGCAGTCATCTTCCATCTTTCCGGTGACATCGAGAAGTCATAAAAAGCACGCTTGCGGAGAGAACCATCCGCTCATTTCCCTGCGAGTCCCACTCACGGAGTCTGTCGTGACGTCGCTCCGATCTGCAATCCGCTCGATCCGTCGGTCGGATCGTGACGGGTACCGACGATCGTGACGGGCATCGAACGTCCTCGTCCGCACCCGGCCGGAAACGGTCCACTC
>CAZIFX010000042.1:0-1076 GCA_964538415.1 uncultured Halobellus sp. | reverse complement strand
GATCGTGACGGGCATCGAACGTCCTCGTCCGCACCCGGCCGGAAACGGTCCACTCGTGAATTTATGTTCACGTCCGGCGTAGCCGCCCTCCATGGCAACACGAATGGGCACCGGCGGCGGCATCGGCTTCTTCGACCGGCTTCGGACCGGGTGGACCCTCACGAAAGACAGCTTCAGCGTGCTCCGAGACCATCCGACGTTGGTGATCTTCCCGCTGCTTGCGGGCATCTCGAGCGCCGTCTTTCTCGTCGCGTTCCTCGTTCCCCTGTGGATCGCGAACCTCTTCGGCAGCGGCCTCGAGTTCCTCGTCCTGTTCGTCCTCTACTTCCTGACGACGTTCGCGAGCACCTACTTCGCCTGTGCGCTCGTCCACGCCGCCAACGAGGCGTTTCACGGCCGTGACCCCGACGTCGTCGACTCGATGAAGGCCGTAAGCGATCGGCTCGGCCCCATCGTCGTCTGGGCGATCATCTCCGCGACCGTGAGCGTCGTATTGAAGTCGATCGAGGATTCCGACCGCGGGATCGCCCGGATGCTCGGATCGCTGTTCGCGCTCGGTTGGGCGGTGATGACCTTCTTTATCGTCCCCGTCATCGTCTTCGAGGAGGTGTCGGTCACGTCGATGTTCTCAAAGAGCGCGAGCGCGTTCCGCGACACGTGGGGCGAGACGATCGGTGCGGGATTCGGGATCACGCTGATCGTCGCGCTCGTCGGCATCGTGCTCGCGCTCGGCGCGCTCGCCGTCTCCGTTCCCGTCGCCGCGGTTTTCCCCGGCCCGGGAATCCTGCTCACGATCCTGCTGCTGCTCGGCGTCGTCGTCGTCACCTACCTCTTGAGCCAGACGATCTGGGGGATCGCGAAGACCGCGCTGTACGTCTACGCGGTCGAGGGGCAGGTTCCAGAGGGGTTCGAGAACTTCGATTTCGAGACGCTCGGCGGCCGAACCGAGGGAAAAGCGTCCCCCGGACGCGCCGGCACGCGGGACACGCTGGATCCCTAACGACGTCGGCCGTCGGAGCCGCCGGCGGGCGAGGTCGCCCGCCTTACAGCGGTAGCGAGGCGAAAGCCCACCCGTT
>CAZIFX010000041.1:16902-21044 GCA_964538415.1 uncultured Halobellus sp. | reverse complement strand
CGGTCGTCGTCGGCGACATGGGGATGAGCCTCGGCGTGACCGGCAACGCGATGCGGCTCGCGCGGCTGGAGTCGGAGGAGACCGTCGAGCGAAGGTGACTCCCGTCGCTCGGATCCGGCTCATCGATAGACCAACACCGGCACCGGCGACCGCCGTGCGACCGTCTCCGCGACGCTGCCCATGAGCACGCGGGCGATGCCGTCACGGCCGTGGCTGCCGATGACGATCAGGTCGTAATCGCCGTCCTCCGCACGCTTGACGATCAGCCGGTCGGGCCGTCCGCGACCCCGGGCGGTCTCCACCTCGGTGCCGAGTTCCTCCGCGCGGGCCCTCGCCGCCTCGAGGACCTCCGCCGACCGCTCCAGATCCGAATCCTCGTCCGGGAGGCTTCCCGTCATTCCCGCGAGGGCACCGATGTCGCCGCGTCCGGACTCGAGAACGTGATAGAGCGAAATGGACGCCTCCGGGAACGTCTCGATCGCGTACTCGAGCGCCTCCGTCGAACGGTTCGAGCCGTCCACCGGAACGAGGATGTGTTCTGGCATGCCGCCTCCTCCACCCCGCGATCACATAATTCTTCGGCGGGGCCCGGCACGGCTCGGGGTGGCCCGGCGCGGTCCGGGGGCTCGGCGCGACACCACGAAACGTCGTGGGGGCCGAAACGGCGTGGGCCGAGGGAACCGGTGTCGTTTCGATCGATGCCGACGGAGATTTTCGCCGATTCGATCGCTACGTCTCGGGATCCCTTCGTGGACGAGAGGCGTGGAGCGGCATCTTTATTAGAGTGTGGTTGGCCAATTCGGCCGGAACCGTACACCCATGAACGAGTCACACGGCAGCGCTTCGAGGAAGGCAGGGACGGCATGAACGGGCACGACACCACGGACGTGGGCACGACCGGCGGAGGAACGCGGACATGACGACTGAGCCCACGACCGGCGGAGGAACGCGGACATGACGACTGAGCCCACGACCGACGGGGGAGAGGTCTCCCGCGAGGAGGCGTCGTTCGTTGAATACGGGATCGACGAGAAGCCGCCGCTCGGGGAGTCGATACTCCTCGGCATCCAGCACTACCTCACGATGATCGGAGCGAACGTCGCGATTCCGCTCATTCTTGCGGGGGCGATGGAGATGCCGGCCGGGGAGACGGCCCGACTCGTCGGGACCTTCTTCGTCGTCTCGGGGGTCGCGACCCTGCTGCAGACGACCGTCGGAAACCGCTATCCGATCGTGCAGGGCGGGACGTTCGCGCTCCTCGCGCCGGCGCTCGCCATCATCGGCGCCCTCGGCGCCCAGGGCGTCGGCTGGGAGGTCACCATCCTCGAACTCCAGGGCGCCATCATCGCGGCCACGGCGGTTCAGATCCTGCTCGGCTACTCCGGGCTCGTCGGGAAAATCAAACGGTACCTCTCGCCGGTGGTCATCGCCCCCGTCATCGTCCTGATCGGGCTCTCGCTCATCGGGGTGGAGGACGTAACCCGCGTCGACCAGAACTGGTGGCTGCTCGGATTCACCCTGCTTCTCATCGTCGTGCTGTCGCAGTATCTCGACCAGTACAGCCGATACGCGAAGCTGTTCCCGGTCCTTCTGGGCATCGTCATCGCGTGGGTGACCGCGGCCGCCCTCTCGGTAGCCGGGATCTATGGCCCCGACACGCTCGGATACGTCGACATGGCCGCCATCACCGACGCCCCGGCGGTGCAGGTGGCCACGCCGCTGCAGTGGGGCATCCCCGAGTTCTCGATCGCGTTCATCATCGGGATGTTCGCGGGCGTGATCGCCTCGATGATCGAGAGCATCGGCGACTACTTCGCCGTCGCCCGGATCGCGGGCGTCGCCGCGCCGAGTGAAAAGCGGATCAACCACGGCATCGGCATGGAGGGAATCGGTGGCGTCTTCGCCGGCATCATGGGAACCGGCAACGGGACCACCTCCTACGGCGAGAACATCGGTGCGATCGGGATCACCGGCGTCGCCTCCCGCTACGTCGTCCAGATCGGCGCCATCGCGATGGTGATCGTCGGCTTCATCGGCCCGTTCGGCGCGCTGATCACGACGATCCCGGGACCGATCGTCGGCGCGCTGTACGTCGCGATGTTCGGACAGATCGCCGCGGTCGGACTGTCGAACCTGAAGTTCGTCGACCTCGATGCCTCCAGAAACGTCTTCATCATCGGCCTCGCGCTGTTCCTCGGGCTGGCGATCCCGGAGTACATGGCGAACGTCGGGAGCGCGGGTGAGTTCCAGGAGATCACGTCCGGCGCGGCCGTCGTCGGACCCGTGTTGGGCCAGCGGATCGTCTCCGACACCGTCTTCGTCATCGGCTCGACGACGATGGCGGTCGGCGGGATCGTCGCGTTCGTCCTCGACAACACCGTCCGCGGCACCGACGAGGAACGCGGCCTGAAGCAGTGGACGGAGCTCGCGGAGGACGACGAGGAGTTCGTCACGGTCTTCGAGCGCTGGAGGAGCTGAGGAGCCGCCGCCGAGACGGCGGACCGACCCGTTGGACGACGCGCCGCCGGTCCTGACGCCGGTGGCGCCCTCACGCGGCAGAAGCCGCGGACGTTCCCCTCGTGTTTTATAAGCGGTGCCCCCGCCCGTGCACGCATGCCGAGTCGAACGGGGCTCGACCTCGAACGTGGCGAGCGGCTTCGGTACCGGGGGCGACTCCGTCCGACGGGCGAGATCGCCGTCACCGACCGACGGCTCCTCATCGACGACGAGGGCGGTACGAGCGTCCACTTCACCGACGTGAGCGAGGTCGCTCACGAGTCGTTCGACTGGTTTTTGGCGATCATGAGCGGCGCGCTCGTCGCGTTCGGCGTGTACTCGCTGACCGAGCGGCCGCTTTTGGGTCTCGGCTTCGCGGTCGTCGGACTCTGGAGCCTCCGGCGAACCCATCGTCACCGCGATCAGGTCAGGATCCACACCCACAGCCGACCGAAACCCCTCGACGTCTACCCGGCGGACGTGGACGAACTGTTCGCCGAACTCGAACCGGCGATCGAGGCGGTCCGGGAGGAGCGCACGGACGACGCGGACGAGAGATGACCGCGGATCGGCCGCCCCAGCCTACCGATCACGCCCGGACGAGCCGCCCGTCACGGGCGGTGCGAGGCTTAGCTCGTCGCCGGGCTCGAGCGTGATCACCTCGGGGCGTTCGCGATCGACGAGCCGGCCGTCGTGTAACACCGTGACCGTCGTCGGCACCTCGCCGTCGACGAGCAGCCGCCCGGACAGCTCCGGATGCTCGCGCTCGAGGCACGCGAGCGCGTCGGCGACCGTCGGCCGCTCGGCGCCGACGTCGACGGTCACGGTCCGTCGACCGACGTCGGCCCGAAACATCGCGTAGAGGGTGACCGTGAGCCGCACGCGTCACCTCGAAAGCTCGGGCAACCCCAACTCCTCGAGGGTCTCCGCCGTGGGCACGCCGTCCTCGTTCCATCCCCTGAAGGCGTAGTACTCCGAGAGCATTGCGTCGAGCTCCGCCGGCGGACAGTACATCCCCTCGGAGGGCCCCTCGGGGATCGGCTCGTGGGTGACGCGATACGGAAGGGCGTCGGCCTCGCGGTCGGCGACGCCGCGTTCCACGTTGATCAGCCGTTCGAGCGTGTAGATCCGCTCGCCGATCCGCTCGACCTCCTCGCGGGTCAGCTCCCAGCCGGTCGCCGCGGCGATGGCGTCGCGGTATCGCTCGTCGACCCGCTTGCCCCAGCCGGCCTCGCTGACGAACCGGCACTGCGTCAGCGAATCGCCGAGAGCGGTGAAATGCTGTGACCGCGCTGCGAACTCGGCGGTTCCCTCGGTCGTCTCGGCGTGTTCCCCGCCGTACTGGAGCGTCGGGCGGGTATCGTGGTGTGAACCGCCGCGGGTCGAGGTGGCGTAGCCGATGCTCATCCCCTTCAGTCCGCGCGGCGAGTGGGCGGCGAACTCGAGCCCCTTCGAGCCGTGGAGGAATCGGTCGGCGTCGCCCGCCAGCGCGGCGGCGAACCGGAACGACCCCTCGGCGAGCCGATCGCCGACGCCCTTCCGGGCGGCCGTTCGCTCGGCGAGTTCGATCAGGCCGTCGGCGTCGCCGAACGTCAGCCGCGCGAGGTCGTCCTCGTCGATCGGCTCGCCGCCATCGATCGGCTCGC
>CAZIFX010000041.1:0-16802 GCA_964538415.1 uncultured Halobellus sp. | reverse complement strand
GTCAGCCGCGCGAGGTCGTCCTCGTCGATCGGCTCGCCGCCATCGATCGGCTCGCCGCCATCGATCGGCTCGCTGTCGTCGAGTGTTTCGTCCCCGTCGATCAGTCCCTTCTCGTGGCACTCGCGTGCGAACGCGACGGTGACGCCCCAGCTTATCGTGTCCATGCCGAGCCGGTCACACAGGTCGTTCGCCATCATCACCGGCTCGATGTCGTAGACGTCCTGCATCGTCGCCGTGCCGAAGAGGCTCTCGAACTCCGGGATCTTCGCGCCCGTGAGCCCCTCCGATTGGACGGTGACGTGTTTCCCGCAGCGGACGGCGCAGTTGGCACAGGTCGTGTGCTTCGTGACGTACTCCTCCGCGAGCGTCTCGCCGCTGATCCGCTCGGCGGCCTCCGCCGGCGACTGCTCCGCCTGGTTGTTTCGTCGACCGAGCTTCCCCATGTCGTTTACCGGGTTGACGAGACCGCTCGTGCCGTACTCGCGGAGCATCTCCGTCTCCTCCATGAGCGGTCCCATCCGGCTCGCCGTGAGCTCTCGGAAACGCTCCTCGCGAGCCACCTCCGGCTCGAAGGAGCCTTCGCGGACCGCGACGGCCTTGACGCGTTTCGACCCGAGGACGGCGCCGCTTCCGCCGCGGCCGGCGACGCCCTCGCGGTCGCGGCCCTTGTGTACCAGACAGGCGTATCGAACCCGGTTCTCGCCGGCCGGCCCGGCGGCGAGGACGTGGACGTCGTCATCCGCGTCCTCCTCGCGCCCGCGAATCGCCTCGCACGTCTCGTAGGTCTCGCTCCCGGCGAGGTCGGTCGCCGGAACGACCGACGCGCCGTCCTCGTCGACGAGGACGTATGAGAGCTCGTCGGCCACGCCGTGGAGGACGATCGTCTCGAAGCCGGTCGTCTTCTGGGCCCGCGGGAAGGTCCCGCCGAACGTGCTGTCGAAGAAGCCGTTCGTCATCGGGCTGACGAAGCCGACCACGCCGCGGCTCGTGCTCTGGAACGGGGTCGCATTCATCGGGCCGACCGAGAGCGCGACGACGTTCTCCGGGTCGAACGGCCCCGCCTCCGGCGGCACGTGCTCGTGGACCTGCGCCGCCGCAAAGCCGTTCCCGCCGAGCAGCGCTCGCGCCCGCTCGAAGTCGATCGATTCGCGTCTCGTCTCCCCCGTATCGAGGGACACGTGAATCGTCTCGCCGCCGTAGACCCCCGGAAGCTCGCTCATCCGATCACGCCTCCGTCGCGATGCCGGCCTTCGACCGGTCGTTCGTCGTGCATACGGAATCGGTTGGCGGCTTCAGGGTATCAAGGTTTGCCATGGGATGACACGACCGATGACGGCGCCAGCAACGAGGGCGGCCGATTTAAGCGGACGATTCGCGGTTACGTCCGGGAAGCGACGACCAGCACAGGGCGAGCACGGCGCCCGTCGCGAGAATGACGGTCGATGGAAACCGTTCCCTGAGCGGGACGTACTCGGTGGCGTCGAATCCGGGCGGCGTTCGATCGGCGGAGTCCGTCGCCGTTTCATCACGGGTGGGGGGCCGACGTCGCATACGCGCCGTGCTACGGATCCGGTTCAAGTAGGCCATTCGGAGGCTCAAACGCACGTCACAGTTACGGACCGGGGGGATTCGAACCCGCGCGTCGGCGACGACGCCGGCACGGCCGGCTCAGCGTCGCTCGGGGACCAGCCGGAACGGATACGTCGCGAGGATCTCGAAGCCGTCCTCGGTCACCGCGACGAGGTCCTCCAGCCGGACGCCGCCGGTCGCGGGGTCGTAGACCCCGGGTTCGACGGTCACCACGTGGCCCGCGCGGAGCTCGACGTCGCTCGAGAGCGACGGCGCCTCGTGGAGGCTTACCCCGACGCCGTGGCCGGTGCCGTGGGTGAAGCCGACCTCGCCCTCGGTCGCGTTCGGCTCGAAGCCGTAGGCGGCGAGCTCGGCGGCCGCCTCGCGGTGGACCGCCGCGGCCGTGACGCCCGGTTCGATCTCCGCGAGTGCCGCCTCGCGTGCGGCCTCGACGGCGACGTACGCCCGCCGCTCCCAGCCGCCGTCCCCGTCGACGACGAACGTCCGGGTCAGGTCGCCGTAGTAGCCGTACGGGCCGCGCGGGGAGACGTCGAGCAGGACGGTCTCGCCCGGGCGCACGAGGTCGACACCCGTGTAATGGAGGTCCGCCGCCGTCGGCCCGGCACCGACCACCGTGTTGCCCGCGTCCCGCACGCCGTAGCTCGCGAGCGTCGCGTTCACCTGTCGACGGAGCCGCTCCGTGGAGAGGGGCGCGTCGTTCCGGACGAGCACGGGCGCGTCGACCCCGGCCGCCGCGAGAGTCTCCGGGTCGCGGACGGGCTCGCTCTCCGTGAGGACCGTTTCCGCGCGGGCCATCGCGCGCGTCGTCGCGCGCTGAACCCGGCGAAGCCGATCGATCTCGGCGGGCGTCTTGACCGCCCGCGCGTCCGTGACGGCCGTCGTCGACGTCACGACGTTGCCGCCGCGTTCGAGGTAGATCGCCGCGTCGTGCGGGATCGATCGGGGAACGAGGACGATCGGGTCGACGGCACCATCGCCGACACCCTCGGCATCCCCGTCGGCGGAATCGTCCACGTCATCGTCGCCGAGCAGGTCGGCGAGAACCGCCGCGGCACGCTCGCCGGCCGGGTCGCCGACGTCTCGCGATCGAACCTCGCGGACGACGCCGTCGTGGAACGCGGACGCGGATGGGTCACCTGTCGTTTCCCCGTCGTCGGCCTCATCTGCGGCCGTCCGTGCCGCCTCGACGAACTCGCGTTCCGCCTGCTCGGCGAACAGCCCGGGCGCACAGAGGACCGCACGTGTCGCCGAGCCGTCCCCTGCCGACGCCGAGCCGCCCCCTGCCGATGTCGGGTCGTCGTTCCGACCCGGCACCACGACGAGCGCGTACGCCCGATCGGGTCCCGAAAAACGCGTCAGGTAACGGAGATCGTCGTCGAAGCGGTCGCCGACGGCAACGAAGGCGTCCGCGTCGCCCACGAGGCACGCCTCCGCGATCGGCGAGAGGTCGGTCCGGGGCGCGTCCCCCCGTGGCCGGGCGTCCTCGGGCTCGGGAGGACGCGGGACGGTTGAGGGGTCGCGGTCGTGCTCGTCGGTCACGGCTCCGGTTCGGGAACGGCCAGTTCGGCTTGAACCTCGTCGATCAGCTCCTGGGGCGGCTCGTCGCGGAGCTCGTTGAAAAGCAGGACGCTGATCGGCAGGGTGGGCGCGCCGCCGATGAGACTCTCCATGATCACCAGCCGCTCGCGGGCACGTGACATTCCGACGTAGAAGACGCGGCGCTCGTTGTCGGTGAGGATCGGAACGGGGCTCGTCGACTTGGTGAACTCCTCGACGCCGTCGACGTCGGTCGGATCCTCGATGGACGCGGCCATCTGCTCGACGACCTTCTCGGTGAGGTCGGTGGCGACGAAGACGTGGTCGGCCTCACGGCCCTTCGCGGAGTGGATCGTCCCCACGCGGACGCGGGTCGGGTCCATCCCCTCGTAGTCGCCGCCGAAGTACGCCCCCATCGACTTGCGCTGGAAGCTCGTCACCTTGCGAACCATGTCGTCCGCGCTCTCCGGCCCGGGGAGGAACGGGATGTGCTCCTTGAGCTCCTCGGTCGTGAGGGCGATCCCGGCGGCGTCGTCGGCGTCGGTCGCCTCCTCGCGGTCCTCGATGAAGTCGTAGAAGTCGTCACGCTCCTTCGTGCCGAACGCCGACTCCTGAAGCATGTCGGCGAGTCGTCGGGCCTCCAGCCCGTTCACCGGATCGCCGGCGTCGGACTTCTCGATGGCGTGGACGTAGTCCCGCAGCCGGTCGGTCCACATCCGGCCGTCGGTGAGCATCGTGAACGGGATGCCGTGATCGATGAACTCGTCGATGAAATCGAACATCTGGTAGCGCGCCCGGAAGAGACACATCACGCTGCCCTCGTCGTCCTCGACCGTGTAGCGGACGTTGCGGACGAGTTCGAGCATCGACGGCGACTCGATCGCCTCGACGGTGCCGCCCTCCTTGCGCGGATGGAGATCCTTCTCCTGGCGCTTCTCGATGTGGCGGATCTCCGCGTTGACGACGTTGAGGATCTGCGAGGGGAGCCGGTAGGAGTTCGGGAGGATCACGTCCTCGTCGACCTCGGTGTCGAGGAGGAGGTCCGGGTCGGCACCCTGCCACGCGTAGACCACCTGGTCGTCGTCGCCGGCGATGAGCACCTTCCTCATGTGGGGACGCCACTCCTCGAAGACGTCGTACTGCAGGGTCGTGATGTCCTGAAACTCGTCGATTATCAGATAATCGACGTCCGGAACCAGCGAGCGCTGGGTGACCCGCTCGAGCATGTCGGCGAAGCCGACAAGCCCGTTGTTCCCCTTATATGCGCGCCACGCGCGGATCGTCTCCGGAACGTCGATCCGGTCGTCGGCGGCGGGCCACGTCGGCGTGTACTTGTTCCCCTGCTGGGCGTTCGGGTCCTCCTCGGGCGGCAGCCGAACCTCCTCGACGTTCCACTGGAAGGGGACGTCGTACCAGTCGGCGACGTCACGCTCGGTGCGCTGGAGCCACTGGGAGGTGGCGATGATCTTGTTGCCGATGGTCGTCGACCGGGCGGTGCGACGGCCGGCGCCGCCGTGTTGGTCCTCGAACTCGATGCCGTACTCCTCACAGAACGCCTCCTTGTCGCTCTCGCCCACGACGTCGCCGCGCGAGAGGTCGAGCAGCTCGTATGCCTTCGCGTGCATCGTCGAGACGTTCCCCTGCAGCGAGCGCGGGGAGACGTCGAGTCGCTCGGCGAGGCGTTCGCGGATCTCCGCGGCGGCCGCCCGGGTGTACGAGACGACGAGCACGTCACGGACGTCGGCGTCCTCGGTTTCGAGGATGCCCTCGACGCGGTCCAGAAGCGCGGTCGTCTTTCCGCTTCCCGGACCGCCGAAGAGGCGTGTCACGGTCGGATCGGTCATTGTACCCCCATGAGCACGGTTCTCCTTAAGCGGCGTGGCTCGAATCGGCGTCGGCGAACGCGGGATCAGTTGCTCCGAGTCGCCCGGGCCTCGCGGACGTCGGCGCCGTCACGAACCAGATCCTCACAGGAGGGACAGACGCGGGGGCGGTCAACCCCGTTGGGCGTGAACACCCGTACGTAATCCGTCGTCACGAACGAATCGCAGTTCTGGCAGGTCGGCATGATCGACCCTAATCGATAATAGTAAATAATACTACCGGCGGCTTTTCAGCGAAAGAAAGCCACGGATCGAGCGGGCGGACGGGCGCGGTCGAACGGATCAGTTCGGCCGCCAGTCGCAGACGCCACAGCGCGTCGATCCCTCCTCGTGAAGCGCACCGCACTCCGGACATTGGAGCTTGTTATATGATCGCTCCCAGCGTACGATCTCCGTCTCGTGACCCCGGTCGGACAGGAACTCGTCGAACACGTCCTCGTTCGTACTGGGTGCGCTAGACATGCATGTTATTATATGACACGGCAGTATAAGTATCTTTCCGCGGCGTGTCACGGTTGCTGCCGATGGGACGCTGGTGGCGGCTCGAACCCGCCCGAACCCTCGAGACGTGGGATTTCGGATCGATCACGTGCCCGTTCGGTTGGTTTTTTCGGTCGTCGGCATCCCGGTGATGGAACGATCAGTTCGAGCCCGCATCCCTCGACTCGTCGACCCGGCGGTCGTACTTCTCGATCGCGACGTCGAGCGCCTCGCCCGCGTCGACGCCGGCCGCGTCGGCGACGGCCAGCAGCGCGAAGAGGGCGTCGCCGATCTCGTCGGGCGCCACCGCGGCCCCGTTCGGCCGGGCGCCGTAGCCGGTCGACGTCGTCACCTCCTTTGCGATCTCGCCCACCTCGCTTTCCAGATCGAGGACGCGATACGCGAGCGGGCGCTGCATGTCGTGTTCGGCGAGGAACGCGGCGACGCGGTCCTGTTCGTTCATGCACCCGGATCAACGGCCGATCGGTAAGTATCAGCGGGCGGCCCGAACCGCCGAGCGCGACGCGGCCAATGGGGGGTTCCGACGGCGGCGAGGACGGCCGGTCGCGCAACCCCTAAGACGGCGCCGACCCCAGCGTGGATATGCAAATCGCGCTGCTCGGCGGTACGGGCGACATCGGCGAGGGACTCGCGCTGCGATGGGCGTACGACACGCCACACGAAGTGATCGTCGGCTCCCGCGACCCCGAAAAGGCACGGACCAAAGCCGAGGAGTACGAGACCGAACTCGACAGCCGCGGCGTCGATGACGTCTCGATCGCGGGCCACGGCAACGTCGCGGCCGCGGAGCGTGCCGACGTCGTCGTGCTGGCGGTGCCGCCGTACCACGTCGGCGACACCGTCGAGGAGGTCGCCGACGCGCTCGACGAGGGCGACGTCCTCGTCTCGCCGGCGACGGGGATGAAACGCGACGACGAGGGCTTTCACTACCACAAGCCGAGCGCGGGGTCGGTGACTCGGATCGCCGCGGGAGCCGCGCCCGACGGCGTCGCCGTCGTCGGCGCGTTCCACAACCTCGCGGCCGCGCGTCTGGCAAACCTCGATGCCGATCTCGGGATCGACACGCTCGTCGTCGGCGACGACGAGGACGCCAAGGGGATCGTCGCCGACCTCGCGGAGGCCATCGAGGGGCTGCGCGCGCTCGACGCCGGCGGACTCGCCAACGCTCCCGAGATCGAGGCGATCACCCCGCTTTTGATCAACGTCGCACAGCACAACGAGGGTCTTCACGATCTCGGCGTTCGATTTAGATGAGTTGAAGCGACGCGAGTTGAATGACGCAGGATGGAGGGCGTGAGTTGAATGACGCGGGATGGAGGGAGTGAGTTGATGATGTGTGTGTTGAATGGACCTGATTCGAGGTCCCGCGGACGCGAAACGAGGGGTCGACCGATGGACGGGCTGACGCCGCGCCTGACGGGATGGAGCCCGTGATCGAGACGCTGCTCGCGGCGGCGCCGCTCGTCATCATCGGAGCTCTGCTGGTCGGGCTGTTGTGGCCCGCGGAGCGGGTGATGCCGGTCGCGTGGGCCGCGGCCGCCGGCATCGCGCTGCTCGTCTGGGAGCTGCCCGCGACCTTCGTGGCCGCCGCGAGCCTCTCGGGCGTGATGGCGGCCATCGAGATCGTCTGGATCGTCTTCGGCGCGCTCGTGTTGTTGTACACGCTCATGCGCTCGGGGGCCGTCGATCGGATCAACGCCGGCTTCGCCGCGATCAGCGACGACCGGCGGGTGCAGGTGATCCTCCTCGGCTTCTTCCTCGCGACGTTCATCGAGGGGGTCGCCGGCTTCGGCACGCCGGCAGCGGTCGTTGCACCCCTCCTCCTGGCGCTCGGCTTTCCCGCGCTCGCGGCGGTCGTCGCCGCGCTGATCGGCCACGCGGTCGCGACCGTCTTCGGCGCGGTGGGGACGCCAGTGCTCGTCGGCTTCGGCACGCCGCTGTCGGCGGTCGAGGACCGCATCCTCGACGGCACCGGACTGACCGTCGGCGAGTTCGCGGCGGAGGTCGCGGTCTACGCGGCCCTCTTCAACGGGCTCCTCGGCGTCCTCATGCCGCTCGCGGCGGTGGCCGTCGTGGTTCGGTTCTTCGGCGCGGCGCGCTCGCTCGCTCCCGTCCGCGCGGTCATCCCGCTCGCCCTCGTCTCCGGGGTCGCCTTCGCCGTTCCGTACGTTGCCGTCGCCGCGCTCGTCGGCCCTGAGCTCCCCTCGGTGCTCGCCGCGATGATCGGCGGAGGCACCGTCGTGCTCCTGTTGCGTGCGGGATACCTCGAACCCGAGGACCGGTGGACGTTCCCGCCGCGCGAGGAGTGGCCCGACCACTGGGTCGGCACGATCGAACCCGGGGGCAAGGGGTCGGCAGCACCCGACGGCTCGAACGACGCCGCGGGGTCGGACGCGCCGACGATGAGCCTGCTTCGAGCGTGGTCGCCGTATCTGGTTCTCGTCGGCCTGCTCGTGGCGACCCGCGTGGTCGCTCCCGTCACGACGTTCCTGCAGGACGGTCCGCTCATGACCATCGAGTGGAACGTGCTCGGGACGGGGATCGTCGGCGAGATCGCGTGGGCGTACGTTCCAGGCACGTGGCTGCTCGTCAGCGCCCTCGTGGCGATCCCGCTTTTCCGGCTCGACGGCGACGAGGTCGTCGGCGCGTGGCGCGAGGCGGCTCGAACCGTCGCCGTCCCCGCCGTCGTGTTGGCGTTCGTCATCGCGATGGTCGAGGTGATGGTGGAGACTGACGCACACAACGGACCGATCGACGGGAGCATGATCGTCGTGCTCGCCGACGGCACGGCGGCGGTCTTCGGCCCCGCCTATCCGTTCGTGGCCCCGGTCGTCGGGCTGGTCGGCTCGTTCGTCACCGGCTCGATCACCGTCAGCAACGTCACGTTCGCCGCCTTCCAGTTCGAGATCGGCACGACGCTCGGGCTGTCGACGACGGTGCTTCTCGCCGGCCAGTCGATCGGGGCGGCCGTCGGCAACCTCGTCGCCATCCACAACGTCGTCGCCGCGCTCGCCACCGTCGGGCTCACGGGCGCCACCGGCCGGGTGGTCCGGCTCAACCTCCTTCCGGTCGTCTACTACCTCGTCGCGGGCGGGCTCCTCACTGCAGTCGGGGCGTACGTCCTCTTCCCGACGCTGTTTTGAGAGCGAGGTCGACGAACGGGCCGCGACGGATCGGGGTCGCGGAGCGTTCCGTCAGGCCTTTGCGCCGTCGGCACCGCTTATAACCTAATGGAGTATCTGCAGCGTCGGGTCGCGCTCGTCGACGACCGGCTGGAGGCGGCCATCGACGCGGTCGAGCCCGACGAGCTCTCCGCGGAGCTCGAACACGTCGTGCTCGCGGGCGGCAAGCGGGTCCGACCCGCGGTGACGATCCTCGCGTGTGAGGCCTGCAACGGCGATCCCGACGACGCCGTCGACTTCGCCGCCGGCATCGAGTTCGTCCACAACGCCTCGCTCGTCATCGACGACATCATCGACCGATCGGACGTCCGTCGAGGAACCCCCTCGGCGTGGGCGGAGTTCGGCTACGGGTCGGCGATCGTGGCGAGCGACGGCCTGCTCGGCGAAGCGTTCGCGCTCTTCTCTTCGGACGAGCGGGCCATGCGGATCGTCGCGGAGGCGATGGTCGAACTCGGCGAGGGCGAGGCCACGGAGCTCGCCGATCGCCCCAGGACCGAGGCGGAGTACATGGAGCTGGCCCGTCGAAAGACCGGTGCGCTCTTTCGGGCCGCCGCGGAGCTCGGTGCGGTCGCGGGCGACGCGGATCCGGACGCAGTCGACTCGTTCGGCGAGTACGCCGAGCGCGTCGGCGTCGCCTTCCAGATGCGCGACGACGTCCTCGACGCCACCGCCGACGCCGACGACCTCGGAAAGCCGACCGGCCAGGACGTCGAGATGGACCGCCCCTCCGTCGTGCAGGTCACCTCGCTCTCGCCCGAGGAGGTGAACGAGCGCGCCCGCGAGCAGTCGGAGCTCGCGCTCGCGGCGCTCGACGACGCGAACCCCTCGGAGACGGAGGCGGTCGAGTACCTTCGGGACCTCGCGGAGTTCGTCGTGGTTCGCGAACGGTGACGGCGTCGTCCGCCCCGAGCGATGAGGCGGCAGGCGCAACCGGCTGCGGAACGGTTGAACGGCTGAACGACGGAACGGCGCGACCGCGCGCCGACGAACGAACGTTTAACCCGCCGGCAGACCGCGTTCGTGTATGAGCGATCGCCACCGCCGCGCGATGGACGAACGATGGGGGGACGTGTTGGCCGACACCGAGGCGACCGTCGAGGAGTATCGCGAGCAGGGATGGGACGCCCTCCGCGTCCGGCCGGGCGACGTCAACCCGATCGAGGGCGACGCACGCCTCGACGTGCTGGTTCCGGGATCGGAGTTCGACGCCGTCAGCGAGCGAATGGAGGAGGCGGAGATCGACGCGTTTCGCGTCTACGCGGCCGCCGAGGGGGGCGTCACCTTCCGGCTCGTCGTCGGCGAGGACGGCGACGCGGGCTTCGCGCTCTGCGTGCCGACGTTTCTCTTCGACCGCGACGCCGGCCCGTTGCGAACGGCCGCGGAATCACGCGGCGATCTCACGATCCGGCTCCGTCCCCTCGACGATCGCGACGTCGTCGAGCTGCGCCTCGAGGATCCGGACGTCTTCTTCGAGACGACGGCGCCGGAGTGAGCATGCGGCCGCACGTCGCTCACGTGCACCGATCTTCACGTGAGATCGTGACACACTTCCTTTCGCGAGGGACGTCGGGTCCCAAACCGCAAGCTTCCAAAGGTTCGGGCCCGAAGGAAGAGCAATGAGCGACGAGAGCCTCGCAAAGCGGATCGAACGGTGGATGGTCGGACAGATGCCGATCATCCAGATGCACGGGGGAACGAGCGTCGTGCGCGAGGCGAACGAGGAGACGGGTGAGGTCGTCGTCGAGCTCGGCGGCACCTGCTCCGGCTGCGGGATCTCGAACGTCACCGCCGACAACATCCGCCGTGACCTCATCATGGACTTCGAGGAGGTCACCGACGTCCACGTGAAGGTCCCCTCGACCGGCGACCAGGGCGCCTCCACCGTCGAGGGCGGCCGCGGCGGCGACCTGCAGTACGAGACCGAGTCCTCGAACCACTTCTGAAAACGTTCGTTCGATACGAGCCCACGGGGGCGCCGAATCGCCCACCTTTGCGGCCCGGAATGCCGTCCGCAAGCAACCGATCCGGGAGCCGATTGCGTCTTTCCGACGATTTTTGCGTGGCCGTCCCGGATCCATCCGCGTGTCACTCACTCCATCGGTCGTCGTGCTGCCGGCGTTCGCGGTCGAGGACAACGCCGGATCGGTTTCCGAGGTCGCCCCGTGGCTCGACGCGTACGACTTCGAGCCGCTCGCGGTCGACGGCGTCGCCCACCCGGTTCAGTACGACGACGACGTCGTGCTCGCGCCGACCGGGATCGGAAAGGCGGCGGCGGCGACGACGGTTACCGCGCTCGCCGCCGGGAACGCGGTCGACCTGACCGACGCACGGATCGTGACCGTCGGGATCGCCGGCGCGCCGCCGTCGGCCGGGACGATCGGCTCGGTGTTCGTGGCGGACGCCGTCGTCGACTGGGATCCCAAACTCCGGTTCGATGACGCCATCGCGCCGCCGCGCTGGGCGGCCGACCACGTCTGGCGGCTCGACGAGTCCCTCGTCGAGCGTGCCGCCGAGGCCGCCGAAACGGCCGGGTTGGTCGACGGTGACGACGGGGTTCGCCGGCTGCGGGAGCGGTACGACGACGACCGGACGCCGAGCGTCGGGGTAGGGCCGACGGTCGGATCCGACGAGCTCTACCACGGCCGTCAGATCACGAAGACGGTCGAGCGCCTCTGCGACTGGTACGGACTCGACGGCTACGTGACGACGGAGATGGAAGGTGGCGGCACCGCGGCCGCCCTCGAGCGGTTCGGCCTACTCGACCGGTACGTCAGCGTGCGCGCCGTCTCGAACTTCGACCGCGAGCCGCCGGGCGGCGACCCGGCCGAGAGCATCGAGCGGATCCGGTTCGAGGTGGCCATCGAGAACGCGGTCCGCGCGGGCCGTGCCGTGGTCGAGAGGCTGTGTGATGACCGGCGATAGCCGTGTTCACCGATCTCCGGCCGCCGACCCGTTCGGAAGCCCGGAACCCCCGAGTGATCCGAATTCCGAACCATTTATTTTCACAGGTTTAATGGGGTAACGTATGAACCGGCGAAAGGTCCTCGCCGCCGGGGTCACCCTCTCCGTTGCCGGCTGCCTCGGTCGTGACGGACCCGACTCCCCGTCCGATCTGATCGAGCGAGCGCTCGACCGGCGCGCCAGGCTCCGGAGCCTATCGGCCGCTCGAAACGTCACGATCGAGACCGAAGGGGAAACCGTGGAGCGAACCGAACGCGTCCACCAGCGACCGCCGGCAGCGACCCGGCTGGAGGTGCTCGGATCGACCGATCCGACGACCCCCGAGGGGGCGGTTACGGTACGGAACCGAACGACACGGTGGGACTACGACCCCGTCATGGAGTCGGTCATGAAGCGGCATCACCCGAACCGTATCGTCGCCGATCGCACGCGTCTCGTGCTGGAGGGGTTGCTCGCGGAGCACGACCTGACGCTCGAAGGAACGGACGAGATCGACGGCCGGACCGCCCATCGGATCCTCGCGGAGCCGATCGGCGATGACGTCATGGGGGCGTCGATCAACGTCGCCGTCGGAGGCGACGAGTTCGTCTTCCCGCTCCGCGGCCTCTCGAGCGACGATCTCGAAGCGGCCGAGGTGACCCGAACCGTCTGGATCGATGACGCAGAGACGCATCCGATCGGGGAACGCGACGTGGTGACCGTCGACGACGGGGTTCGCCACCGGCTGACGTTCGCGTTCGCGGATCTGGCGATCGACGAGGGGCTGCCGTCCGGCACGTTTCGGTTCGAGCCGCCGGAGGAGGCGGAGGTTCGGACCCGTGGAACCGAGCCGACGGGCGTGTTCGAGACGGCCAAGGAGGCCGAGACGTCGACGCCGTACTCGCTTCCGCGTCCCGACGTTCCCGAGCCACACGGACTCGACCGGGTGACCGTCGTCGAGCCGAGAGACGACGTCATGGCCGCGACGCTCTGGTACGTCCACCCCGAACGGGCGGAACGTGAGTTCTACGTTGAGGTACGCAACGAACGACGGTTCAACGAGGACGTACTGGAGGAGATGACGATCGACGGACGGACCGCCTACCGCCGTGACGGCCGGATCGACTCGCTGTTCTGGACCTGTGACGGGCTGAGCTACGAGGTCTCCTCACCCCGCGGCGATCACCCGATCGCCGAGATCGCGGCGTCGATCGAGTGTTGATCGCTCGCGACCCCGATCGGAATCGAGGAACCCCACGACCCCGATCGAATCACCGACGGTCGCGGCAGCCGATCGAATCATCAGCGTTCATAAGGCCTTTTCCAGCGCGTTCGCCACGCTTCGGGCCTTCTCCGCCAGCGGCGCGGGCGTGTTCCCGGCCGCGACGGAGTCGTTGAGGACCCCGTCGTCGACGCGTTCCACGTCGCCGTCGGGCGTCTTCACCACGTCGACGTGAAGGTCGACGTAGCGGGCCGCGTCGGGAAACACCTCGACGGGCGTACAGACGTTGACGTAGGTCCCCTTCACGGAGCCGTCCGAGCCGCGATAGGTCGTCGGATACCACCAGCGCCCCTCCTTCAGACTCGTGACGGCGACGTCGCCCGCCTCGCGGGACACGCCGAGCCCATCGTAGGTGCCGCCACCCGTCATCGATCGCTCGACGGTCACCGACCCGTCCGGCTCGACCGCCGTCACCTCGCCCTCGCCGAGGACGATCAGCCGGCCGTCCGGCTTACCGTGCTCGAGCCGGAGCGCGTCGCCCTCTCCGGGCCCGAACGCCGTCGCCACCGTCACGAACGGAAACGCGGCGTCCGGATCCGGCTCACAGAGCGCCTCCGCGAGATCGACCCCGGCGGCGGCGTCCGCCGCGCCGGCCTTGATCCGATGGTGGCCGGGAATGGTGGTCGTCACCTCCCGCCGATGCTCGTCCAGCGCGAACCGACACTCGCGACCGAACCATACCCACACGCCGGCGTTCGGGACGGCAACGGGGCCATCCTCCGGCTCGTGCTGCTCCCCGAGGACGCCCAGTTCGCCGGCGTCACCGGAGAGCCGCTCCGCCTCCGCGGCCGCGGCCTCGAGGGCGTCCGCGAGCGCGTCGCCGTCGGCGTCGACCGCCGCGCCGCTCCAGACGGCCCGCCAGCCGTCCGGCGGCTCCAACCCGAGCAGGTCGACCATCCCGGCCAGCTCGCGGGCCGCGGCGTCGTCACGGGCGTCGACCCGGGTGCCGGATCCGGGTTCGAGCGTCACGAGCCCGCCGCCGACGCGAATGTCCGCGTCGAGTTCGGGTCGTCGGTCCGCCCAGGGTGCGACCGATTCACGGACCTGCACCCGAACGCGATCGCCCGTCTCGACGTGGGCGTCGACCGCGCCGTAGGGAAGGTAGGCCTCGGCGGTGGACGTCCCGGCGGCGTCGGCGACGTCCGTTGCGTCGCCCGCGAGTGCGACGACGGCCCCGCCGCCGAGCGTCGCCGTCACCTCGCCGTCGAGCACGGCACCCGGGGGCGTCGGGTCCGGCCACGAGAGCGCGTCGACTCCGACCCCACGGAGGTGATCGTGGAGGGCTTCAACCACGTCGGGGGCGCCGTGGACCCCCACGCCCTGTCGGTCCGCGCTCGTGGCGACCGTTGCGTCGGGTGGCGCGTCGGGGAAGGCCGCGTCGAATCGGCGTCGGATCGGGTCGGAGGCGTCGACGACGCCGTAGCCCGCGTCGAGCAGGAGCCGCGTGAGCGCGGTCGTGTAGATCCCGCGGACGCGAACGCGGCCGGTCATAGCGCCTCCGGGTCCCGCGCGAACCGAATCCGGTCGTTGATCGTGTCGCCGAGGGTCAACTCGACGAGGATCGGATCGTCCGCCCCGTCGGTCCGGAGGATCCGGCCGTCCTCGACCGGAACGCCCCAGCCGTCGAGCGAGAGGTAGCCGCGGAGGTCGGCGCCGTGGGTGAAGAGATCGACGTCCGCGCTCGGGTGCGTCTGGACGTCGTCGGTGCTGTGAGCCAGCTCCATGTCCGAGTGGACCGGTCCCGGCTCGGCGAAGAACGCGGCGAGCGCGTCGGCATCGGCGACGACGAGCTCGGCGACGCGGTCGGCGATCGCCTCGATCTCCTCGGTTTCGAGCCCCGCCTCGCGGAGCGCCCGCCGGGTTCGTCCGTCGAAGTGCATGCCCGCCCTTCGGCCGCCGTGGTTTCAAGGGTGACGACTCGCCACGGGTCGACCGTCGGGAGTCGAAAACGGCCGGCGACGGGGGTGGAGACGACGTCGCGGCGGCAAGGACTTTGCCGCCCCCGTCCGAACCGGCGTGCATGTCCTCAGGGTCGGACCCGATCGAGACCGCCGACGACGACGACCGGGATCTCTACGACGTCGCGACGTGGGAGGAGCGAACCTCCCTCGACGGCCTCGCGGTCGCGGTCCACTGGCTCGTCACCCGGTCCGCGAAGCTCCTGTTGCTGTTCGTCGCCTTCACCATTCTCCTCGCCATTCTCGGCTCCGTCGGGCTCGGACTCGTCTTCGATCCCGTCATGGCGGGGCTCGTCGCGCTGTCCGCGATCCCCGCGCTCGGGCTCGCGGCGTACGTCTACGTTTCCGACGTCACCACGGGCGAGCCGCTCTCGCTGCTCGTGGCGACGTTCCTGTTGTCGATCCTCACGGCGACGTTCGCGGCGGTGCTCAACAGCCTCGCACGCCCCCTTTTCGCCCCGCTCGGCTACCTCGGGCTCGTCCTCTTTTTTTTCATCATCGTCGGTCCCGTCGAGGAGACCGTGAAGCTGCTCGCCGTGCGGCTGTACGCCTACAACGATGACCGGTTCGACGCGGTCATCGACGGCGCGGTCTACGGCGCCATCGCCGGGCTCGGCTTCGTCGTCATCGAGAACTTCATTTACATCGCCCAGAACGTCGAGATCGATGAGTTGGAGTTCGCCCTCGGCACGCTGGGGGCCGGCGACGGCATCGCCGCGATCCGGGCGCTTGCCGGCCCGGGCCACGTCGTCTACTCCGCGTTCGCCGGCTACTACCTCGGGCTCGCGAAGTTCAATCCCGAGAACCGCGGGCCGATCATCGTGAAGGGCCTGCTCATCGCCGCGACGATCCACGCGCTGTACAACAGCGTCGTCGGCCCGGCCGTAGCCGTCATCTCCACGATCACCGGCATCCCGCAGGTACCCGCCCTGTTCATCTTCGTGATCGGCTTTCAGGGCTTTTTCGCGTACCTGCTGCTCCGAAAGATCTGGCGGTACCGCGACGCCTATCTGGAGACGCACGCCGACCGCGAGGTCGAACCCGAACTGACCGAGTTCGAGTGACCACCCCCTTGAGGGGCATCAAGCGGTTCGTCCATCCGACTCGCCATCACGGTCCATCGTTCAGTACAGGGGACGTAGCGGGCGATCCGGGGAGCTGTGGGTCTCTTATAAATTATTCTGATCGGGTGCCGACGCCTTTTATAGATTATTCCGATCGGGTGCCGACGCCTTTTATAACTGGTCCACGGCGGTCGGCGCGCTCCGGTGAGCGCCCGAAGGGCGCGAAACCGAGCGCGAGGGAGGCGGCGGGCAGCCGCGGAGCGGTCCCGCGGACGCCCGTCCGCCGAGGTTGGGGAGGCATGAGGCTGCGGCGCGGTTGCGGTGCGGCTGCGGTGGTGGCGGGTGTTCGATCCTTATTCGTCGCCTCGCTGAATCCTCCAGACCGTCGTAGCCGTTTATAAATGATCTCGCGCCCTCTCGACGAGCCTTATAAACGCGACGAGCATCGAACCGCTCGATCCGCACCCGCCACTGAACGGGTCTTGCATGCTCTTAGCAATGAACGTATCCGTGTGGTGGATTCCAGAACGCCTTCGCCGTCGCCGAACCGTCAACGGATACCCCGCGTGGCCGTCGACGACGAACCGTGTCCGTACGACCTCACCGTTCCCGCTCGACGACCGCCACGAGTAGCTTCTCGAGCGCGTCGCTCGCCAGTTCGAGGAGTTCGCGGCCGCGGTCGGCGTCGCCCTCCGCGGGATCGCCGATGACCCCGTTGGCGGTGAACTCCTCGGAGTCGTGTGCGAGGTTGACGCCGGAAACCCACTCGCCCCAGCGGTCGGCCGCTCCCGATCTCGCCTCCTCGACCCGGTCCTCGCGGACGAGGTCGGGGTGGGTCGCGCGCAACAACGCCGTCTCCAGCGGGC
>CAZIFX010000040.1:0-21265 GCA_964538415.1 uncultured Halobellus sp. | reverse complement strand
TATAGTGTCCCAGCAGTTGGCCGAGGTCGGAACGCTCTTTTTACACGAGGCTCGCGGCGACTACACCGTCGTCGCGACCCGTGACGGGAGCCGCGTGCTTCGCGGGCGGCTCGAACTCAAGGAGACGTCCGCGGGGCCGCGACCGGGGAAGTTTCGTGTGACCCGCGACGGCGAGGACCACCCCCGTCGGCCGGAGGAGTTCGTCGACCTCGCCCGGGCGGCGAGCCGGATCCGGATCTCCCAGCAGACCTCCCTGGAGTGTCGGGAGCGCCTGCGGGAGATGCTCGACGGCTACCAGCTGGAGGCGATGACGGTCCGAACCTGCCGGCGCTGTGCGAACGCCGGCCGCTACGGGCCGATCACTGAGGAGACGGCGATCGAACACAACGACGAGCACGTCTGTCGCGACTGCGCCCGCCGCGAGCTGGAGCGGGAACTGTCGTATAAAGGGGAGTTCACCGGCGCCGCCGAGGAGCGTCTCGAGGAGCTGCTCTACGAGGCGAAGGACCTCGATCGGATCATCAACCTGCTACGGGGCGGGCTTGACCCGGACCTGACGAAGTACGACGAGGTCTCCGCGAACGTCGACGACGTGACGCCCGTCCGCACCGACGAGCTCGATTTACATCCCGATCTCGCCGCCCACCTGCAGGGTCGGTTCGAGGAGCTGTTGCCCGTCCAGAGCCTCGCCGTCCGGAACGGCCTCTTCGACGGCGACGACCAACTCGTCGTGAGTGCGACGGCGACGGGAAAGACGCTCGTCGGCGAGCTCGCCGGCGTCGACCGGGCGCTGAAGGGGGACGGCAAGCTGCTGTTTTTGGTGCCGCTCGTCGCGCTCGCCAACCAGAAACACGAGGACTTCGAGGATCGGTACGGGGACCTACTGGACGTCTCGATCCGGGTGGGCTCCTCGCGGATCGCCGATGACGGGAACCGGTTCGACCCGCACGCCGACGTCATCGTCGGTACCTACGAGGGGATCGACCACGCGCTCCGGACCGGCAAGGATCTCGGTGACGTCGGCACGGTCGTCATCGACGAGGTACACACGCTCAAGGAGGGCGAGCGGGGCCACCGGCTCGACGGGCTCATCTCCCGGCTGAAGTACTACAGCGAGGACCGGACGGAGCGCCACGAGGGCTACGACGGCACGCAGTTCGTCTACCTCTCGGCGACCGTGGGCAACCCCGAGTGGCTCGCGAGGCGGTTGCGCGCGACGCTCATCGAATACGAGGAGCGGCCGGTCCCCATCGAGCGCCACGTCACCTTCGCGGACGGCCGCGAGAAGGCGCAGATCGCCGATAAGCTGGTGAAACGGGAGTTCGACACCAAATCCTCGAAGGGGTATCGCGGACAGACGATCATCTTCACCAACTCCCGACGGCGCTGTCACGAGATCAGCCGGAAGCTTCGGTACGACTCCGCACCGTACCACGCCGGGCTCGATTACGGCCGCCGAAAACGGGTCGAACGCCAGTTCGGCAATCAAGACCTGTCGGCGGTCGTCACCACCGCGGCGCTCGCCGCCGGGGTCGACTTCCCGGCCTCGCAGGTGATCTTCGACTCGCTCGCGATGGGGATCGAGTGGCTCTCCGTTCAGGAGTTCTCCCAGATGCTCGGTCGGGCCGGCCGGCCGGATTACCACGATCGCGGCCGGGTCTATCTCCTCGTCGAACCGGACGCAGTCTATCACAACTCGATGGACCGCACCGAGGACGAGGTCGCGTTCACCCTGCTCAAAGGCGAGATGGAGGACGTGACCACGCACTACGACGAGACCGCGGCCGTCGAGGAGACGCTCGCGAACGTCGTCGTCGCCGGAAAGAAGGCCAAACGGCTCAACGACCGGATGATCGGCGAGGTGCCGACCACGCACGCGGTCGGCAAGCTCTTGGAGTGGTCGTTCATCGACGGGCTCTCGCCGACGCCGCTCGGTCGGGCGGTCTGTCGACACTTCCTCGCACCGGACGAGGCGTTTCGGATCCTCGATGCGATCCGAAAGGGTCGCGAGCCGTACGGGATCGTCGCCGACCTGGAGCTCCGTGACGACGAGGAGTGATCGGCCGGGGATGGCCCGCTCCGCGCTCAGTAGTCCGGCGCGTCGTCCTCGACTTCCCGCTTCATGGAGTCGCGACGCGATTTCGCGTCACGACCCGTCGCTTCGAGCAGGAAGGCGTTCTTCGCGTCGACGGCGTCGGCGGCCGCGTCGGCGTTGCCCTCGGCGATGACGTCCTCGGCGGGGCGCTCCTCGAAGTGGACCGCGAGCTTGTCCTTCTTGCCGCTGTACGTCGCGGGGCCCGCGACGATGCGGTCGAAGACGGGATTGTCGGGGTCCTCGACGACGAAGAGCTCGTGGCCGTTCCACTCCTCGGTGCCGGTCACCTCGCCGAAGTACTCCTCGATGGAGCCCTTCAGGTCCGGCATGCGGTCGTCCAGATGCTCGCCGCGGCGCATCTTGTACTCCTTCATGTCGCGAGCGTTCGACAGGGGGGCGTAAACCAGTTTCGTCACGCGGAGGCGCTCTTTTAACCCCCGAGCGTGGCCGTTCGTGCCGTTTTGACATGGACGTCGCCACGAAATGGATACCGTGGCTTGGACCCGTCCGTGGCCGATCGGTTCCGCCTCAGCGCGCCCGCTCGTTGACGTACCCGCGTTTACACTCCGGGCAGATGTCGCCCGCGCGCATCGAGTTCCCCTCGGCGGCACGGGTCATTCTACACTCCGGGCAGTAGTACTCGGTCTCCACGTTTCCACCCACCGTCTGGAGCTCCGTGCCGTCCTCACGGGTGATTCCGCTTCCGGCGAACTCGTCCGTCTCACCCTCGTCAGGCCGGTCGTCGACCGCCTCCGCGTCGCGGTCGGGCGCCTCGACGAACTCGACGTCTTCCTCTGCCGCGGACTCGTCGGTGGCTTCCGGCGTGAGCCCGCCGCCGAACGCGACGCCCGTCTCTTCGTCGTCGTCCGCCTCGCTGACCGTCGCGTTCCAGCCCTCGTCTTCGCGCTGCTGTTCGGGCCACGGCGTCGGCTCGGCGGTCGACTCGTCCTCCATGTTCCGCTCCGGCCAGGCGCCCCGTTCGCGCTCCGGGGACGCCGCCTCACCGTCGTCGTCGAGGATCACGCCGTCGTCGGGGGCTGGTTTTCCCTCGGGGTCTGCCCCCGAACCCGCTCCGTCCTCGACGCCCGTTCCCCGCTCGGTGGACGCACCGCTCGCCCGTTCGTCGGGCCACGTGCCGCTTTCTCCGCCGCCGATCACCTCCGCGTCCTCGTCTTCGGCCGTCGAGCCGGCGTCCGATCCCGCGGGTGCGGCGTCGGTCCGACCCGTCGATGAACTCTCGTCGGTCGCCCCGTCCGAGGGGGCCTCCGCGGTCGCTCCCGCCCCGTCGTTCGGGCCGGCGTCGATGATCTCCGCGTCCTCGCCGTCCGTCGGCGCCGAGTACTCCTCGTCGGCGCCGTCGGTCGGCGTGAAGCCGGTCCCGCCGCTGCCGACGGCGGTCGTCCCGTCTCCGGCGGTCGTTTCGTCTTCGGCGCGGGGGCTCGTGGCGCCCTGGCTTTCGGGGGACGCCCCGGTTCGTGGCTTGCCGCGTTCGTGCGCGGAGCCATCGGCGGTCGCGGCCTCGGTGAGCCGCTCCATCGTCGTCACCTCCGTGTTCTCGCTGACGATCTGCGTCTCGCCGCACCGTGAGCAGGTCTTCACCTCCCGGACGGTGGTGACGACCTCGCTGTCGCCCTCCTCCCGTTCGCGTTCCACCTCGGGTTCGTCGAAATCGTGCCCGAGCAGACACCTGAGTCCCATTATCCACCCCTCCGGCGTCCTGACGTAAAAAACGACCCGTCGCCGTCCGACGTCCGGCACACGCTTTCGACCGTCACGTTTCGTCGGTGCTCAGTCACGCTTCGTCGGTGCTCAGTCACGCTTCGTCGGCGTTCGTTCGCCGCCGGGACGGAGCGAGCCTCAGTTCCCGTCATTCCGGTCGGCGGTATCGTTACGTTCCACGCTCGCCGGGTCGCGGCCGAGCTCGTCGGCGACGGCGTCGACCTTGTCGGCGGCCGCCATCGTCTTCTCCCGTTTGTCGTCGACTTGCAGCAGGGTGTGGACCTCCGCAGCGTCGACCGCCTCGTGGGCGGCCGCGCAGGCACGAAAGAGCTCTGCCGCGTTCTCGGCCTCGATGGTCGTCGCCATCGGCGTCGTCTCGTAGCTGACGTCGGACTCCTCCAACGCCTCGATCGCCGCCGCGACGTCCGCGGTCACGTCGTCTTTTCCCATCGGCGTCACCCGTAACAGTCCGAAGGCGGTCATGGCTTCCACTTTCGTCGTGATCGCGAAAGGGGTTTCGCCGATTCGACACCAGCACCTATGGTGTTCGGTCTCGTACCGATGCTCGTTACATGCCGACCGTCTACTATCAGGGCGAGGAGATCGAGTGTGAGGAGGGCGCCGTGTTGCGTGACGTGCTGCGGGAAGCCGGGCTGTCCGTCTACAACGGCCGATCGGCGCAGCTCAACTGCCGCGGTATGGGATCCTGTGGAACCTGCGCGGTCAAGGTCGACGGGGAGGTGAGCGAGCCCGGAAAAAAGGAGAAGGCCCGGCTCTGGTTCCCGCCGCACCACCCGAGCCACGACGTCCGCCTCTCGTGTCAGACCCGCGTGATGGGCGACGTCGAGGTGACGAAGGGCCGCGGCCTCTGGGGCCAGCACATGTGAGTACGTCGGTCCCCTCGAGATCGTCGCTCGAGCCGTCCATTGACGCGATCAGTACCTAACTCGTGCCGACCGATGCCGTCGCTCGCGGGCGTGAAAACAACCCCGCACGGGTGACCCCGGACGGAGGGTGAGAAACTCGTTTTCGCGTGTATGGGCCGCAGACCGCGTTGACAGTCCGACCCGCTATCGTGTGACGGTCTTACTGTCGAACGACGTTCGCCGCGCGCGGGCCCTTGGGCGAGGACTCGATCTCGAACTCGAGCTCCTGTCCCTCCTCAAGGTCCGGGCCGCCGACGTCTTCCATGTGGAAGAACACGTCATCGTCCGCGTCGTCAGTCGAAATGAAACCGTAGCCGCCAGTGTCGTTGAAGAAGTCAACCTTCCCTTTCGCCATTGCATATTGGGACACGGCCGGTGACCGAATAAGGCTTGCGAGTGTACAGTTACCACGCGATCCGCCGAACGGTCGTACGGCGAACCGCCGCGGATACGAACGATCTCTCGACGTATGTCGGACTTCCCGCCGTGGAACCGATGGGTCGGGAGATCCTTCGACGGCCTTCGGTCGGATCGTCGAACGCTGCGTCCCCGCCCCGTCGCCGTTTAAGTATGTCGGGCGCGAACGTTCCCCGTGCTCCGTCCGCTTCGTGAGAACGGCCCCGCGCTGCTCGTTCCCGCCGCGTGGATCGTCGCCGGCGGCGCCGTCCTTGACGTCGTCTCCACGCACGCGCTGTTCGTCATGCACCTGGTCATGAGCGTCCTGCTCGTCGCGTTCGTGGTCGCCTCCTGGCGCGACATGCGTGCGGGGGTCCTCGCGGGCTGGCGCGCGGTGATCCTCGCCGGCACCCCGATCACCCTCGCCGGCGTCGCGGGGCTGTGGCTCGCCGTCGAGCCGCTGCTCGCGGTCTCGCTGTACGGCTGGGCGCTGTTGCCGGCGGCGGGCTTTCTCTTCACCGCCGGTCGGGTCGATGTGGGCCGGTGGGTCCATCTCGGGGGTGCGGTTTGTTGTGTGGGTGGCGTGACGGTCGTCGCCCTCGCGTCGTCGACGACGGGCGTCGCGGCCGGACTGGCGCTCGTCGGGGTCGGCCAGACCGCCGGGATCCTTGATGCGACGCTGCGATACTGAGTCGGCATCGATCGAGGCGTGTGGAGTTCGCGTGGTGTGGTGACCGGGCTCGTTCATGGATGATTGCCTGATCGGATCGGGTTTTCGCCCGTGGAGCGTTCCACCCGCCCGCAAAGCCCCAACGACGGCTCACGTGCCTTGTTGTGCGCCTCGCTCGGCGGTTCTCCGCACCGCCCACCGCCGACGTCGGTGCTTGCTGCGGCGCGCGTCGCCCTCGCGGTTGCCCCTTTGGTCCCGCCCGACCGCACGGTGCCGCAGCCTCACGCCTCCCCAGCCTCGCACCGACCGCGCCGCCGGAAACCGCTCGGCGGCGCGGTCGGGTACTCCCTCGCACGCGTTTCTCGCGCGCGCCGACCGCAGGGACCGGCCCGGCAGTCCGCCCCGCTTCTCGATACGTCTCCACCACCGAACCACGTTCCCTGCGGGGTCGATCGTGGTCCGCCGACCGACCTGTTCCGCCGACCGACCTGTTCCGCCGACCGACCTGTTCCGCCGACCGACCTGTTCCGCCGACCGATCCGGTCCGTGTGCCGATCACTCCTCGACGAAGACCGTCGCGTACATTCCCCCGTCCTCGTGGGGGACGCAGACGTAGTCGTATCGGCCGGGCACCTCGAAGGTGTGCGAAAAGCGGTCGCCGTTGTCCAACTCGCCGCCGAAGTCGTCCCAGAACGCGTTGCGGGCCGTCTGCTCGTCCTCGTAGCCGCCGGAGGCGAAGTACGCCGCCTCATCTGGGATGCCGCCCTCGTAGGCCGTGACGGTGTGACGGCGCGACGAGGTGTTCTCCCAGACGACCGTCCTCCCGACCGACACGGTCAGCTCGTCGGGCACGAAGCCGTCGGCGGTCATCGCGACGTCGTAGTCCTCGTCCAGACAGCCGGCAAGCACGGCCGGCATCCCGACCGTGACGGCGGCCGTCCCAACCCGCCCGAGGAACCGTCTCCGCTCCATGATTTACCTGGGGGCTCGGAGCGTTTGAACGTCGCGATTCCCCCCACCGAGCGGGAACGAACGCGAGGCCGCGCTCGCCTTCGGCGGGGGTGACGCGTCCGAGGACCTTCGGCCGCACCGATGCGCCCGATCGATGACAAACGATAAATCCGGGGTCGGCAACCGATCCGATATGCACCTGCGGGTGATCGACCGGCTGGGGCTCGCGGACGCGGTGACGGTGACGAACGCCGGGGTCGGCTTTCTGGCGGTCGTCGCCGCGACGGTCGACGTCGAACTCGCCGCCCGGCTGATCCTCGTCGCCGCGATCGCCGACGGCCTCGACGGCGTCGTCGCCCGGCACCGCGGTTCCACCCCCGTCGGCCCCCACCTCGATTCGCTGGCGGACGTCGCCTCGTTCGGCGTCGCGCCCGCCGCGCTCGTCGCGGCGGTCGTCCTCGAGACCCACCCGTTCGCGAGCGACCCGCTTCCCGCCGCGCTCGGGATGGCTGCCGGCGCGCTCTTCGTCGCGATGGCGGTCGCCCGGTTGGGGCTGTACACCGCCTACGACAGCGGGAGCCGTGAGACCGTCGGCGTCCCCACGACGCTCGCGGCGACGGTCCTCGCGGCCGCCGTGCTGGCCGGCTACGCGGACCCGACCCTGCTCGCCATCGCCGCCGCGGCCTTCGCGGTGCTGATGGGCACCACGATCAGCTACCCCGACCTCCACGCGCAGGACGCGCTCGTGATGGGCGTCGTGCAGGCGGCCGTGATCCTCGCTCCGGTCGCAACGTTCCTCGTGCCGACGCTGCCCGCGTGGATCGGCGAAGGGTTCGCGTTCGCGCTGCTGTTTTTGGCCTGCGGCTATCTCCTCCTCGGTCCGTGGTTCTACTGGGGCGACGGGCTCGGCACGGTTCCCGAGGGCGACGAGGGGGCATCGTGAGCCGCCGTGGGACGATCTCGTTCAATACTCCGAAAGCGACCGCTGGCTCCGGCCACGACGGGCGTCCGGCGGGGTCGTCGCCGCGATCACCTCGTTCACCTCGCCACGGGCGTCGGCGTCGCTATTGATCGCGCGGGTCGCACCGACCCGGTCGACGAACAGCCCGGCCGCCTCGTATCGGTCGTACATCACGCCGGAGTTCGAGAGCAGGACGTGGACGCCGCGGTCGGCCAGGTCACCGACCAGTTCGAGCAGCGCCAGCTGGTCCTCGCGGTCGAAGCCGCCGGCGCTGTACTCCGCGAAATCGGCGGTCGGGCTCATCGGCTCGTAGGGCGGGTCGAAGTAGACGAGGTCGCCCGGTTCGGCGACGTCGGCGACGTAGTCGTACTCGCCCTGCCGGAGCGCGTCGTCGCCGAGCCGCCGGAGGACCCGGCTCACCTCGCGTACCTGCTCGGCGCGGACCCAGTCGGGGTCGGCGTACCGGCCGATCGGGACGTTGAACTCGCCGTCGGCGTTCTCGCGGTAGAGCCCGTTGAATCCCGTTCGGTTCAAATAAAGTAGACGGGCGGCCTCCTCGAGGGGATCGAACGGCTCGTCGTTGGGCCGACGGTTGAACAGCGCGCGCTGCTGATAGTAGGCGGCGTCGACCGACCGTTTCTTCCGGTCCGTCTCGGCGAACTCGAGGGACGGATCCGGGTCGGCCTCGGGATCCGGGAAGGCGCGGCAGCGCTCGATCAGCTCCTCCGGCCGATCCCGAACCTGCACGTAGAAGGTGTGGAGCCGCGGATTTCGGTCGTTGACGGTCCCCTGCGACGGCTCGTGGTCGAAACAGAGCGCGCCGCTGCCGAGGAACGGCTCGTGGTAGGCGTCCTCGGTGGGGTCGTACGCGGCCGGGAAGCGGGCGTACAGCTCGTCGAGCAGCTGGCGTTTCCCGCCCGCCCACTTGAGTATCGGCGTCGCCATCGGTCGTGTCGTTCGTCACGAACGGGCCGGTGAATAAAAGTGGGCCGCTACAGGAGGTCGTCGAACTCCTTGTGGCGGGTGATCTCGACGCCCTCGTCGGTGACGACGGCGAGGTTGATCCCGTTGCCGGACGCGAGGTCGCGCTCGACGGCGGACTTGATCGCGCGGGCAGCGACGGTCTTCGCCTCGTCGACGGTGAGGTCGTCGCGGTGCTCCTGTTCGAGCACGCCGAGCGCGTACTGCGAGCCGGAGCCGGTGACGGTGTACTCCTCCTCGATGACGGAGCCGAGCGGATCGATGGAGTAGACGTGAGGGCCCTCCTCGTCGACGCCGCCGAGGATGGGCTGGACGATGTAGAACGCGCCGGTTCGGAGCAGGTTGCCCGTCAGCGTCGAGAGCGCCTGCATCGACATGTCCTTGCCACGGCGGGCCTCGTAGAGGTTCGTCTCCGCACGGAGCGTTGAGATGAGGTTCTGTGCGGCCGAGACGCCCCCGGCGATGGTGAGCGCGCCGGTGGGGTGGATCCGCTCGACCTTCTGGACGTCCTTCGAGGAGACCATCCGGCCGAGGGAGGCGCGCATGTCGGTCGCGAGCACGACGCCGTCGGCAGTCTTGATGCCGACCGTCGTCGTTCCCGTCTTGACGCCCTCGTCGTCGCTCGCCGCGCTTCGACGCTCCGAGGCATCGAACTCGCCGAGCTCCGGCCCGAAGACGGGCTGATCGCGGCCCAGTTCGCCGGACGGTTCCCCGGAGAGATCGCCTGTCGGTGTTCGCATTACCGATTCGTTCGCTCGGCGCGCTGATAAAGGCAACCCTTCACGGACCGTCCGCCGGTACCGACAGGGGCATCCCGATCGGGTCGCCGCGGATCCGTATGTCGCTGCGGATCTGCCGCGTCGCCGCGGATCTGTCGCGTCGCTGTGGAGCGGCGTTCGTTCTCAAAACGGTCACAAAAGGCTTAGTTTTCGGCGTTCTCGTAGGCCTCGCCGGTCGTCTCCACGAGCCGGCGGATAGGAATGTTGATGCCGAGGTGCTGACGGGCGAACACCGCCACCGGGAACAGCGAGATCCCGGCGGCGACGGTTGCCTGATGAAGCCCGAAGAGGGCCGTCGTACGGATGCGGTCGAGCATTGGTCTTCGACGTGTCTCCAGTGGCAGGCTATACATAAACCTTCTCGTCACCGACGCGGGGCGTATCCCGCCGCAGTCGGGCGGTATTCCGATCACAACTCATCGATCATGAATATCTCGTCGGCGTGCCGGTGCGAGGCGTATTAGAGGGACCTCAAACGTGGCACGTTTGGATAAGTTATGTGAATTCTTGAGAACCCGTGCGCCTACGCTTGCGGGTTAGACCCATCGCGTCAGAGTTGACGCAAGGCGTCGCGTCATCACCGGGAGGGCGGGTCGCATCGCCGTCGGGAAGGAGACCGGCGCTAGTCGTGACGGAAACAGCGCGTGCCGGTGAAGACCATCGCCATGTCGCGTTCGTCGGCGGCCTCGATCACGTCCTCGTCGTTGACGGAGCCGCCCGGCTGGATCACCGCCTCGACCCCCGCGTCGGCGGCCTCCTCGATCGCGTCCGGGAACGGGAAGAAGGCGTCCGAGGCCATCACGGCGCCCTCGGCGGATTTCCCCTCCGCGTCCTTCTCGGCTTTCATCGCCGCGAGGGTGACCGCGTCGACCCGCGAGACCTGACCCATGCCGATCCCGACGGTTTCCGTGCCGGTCGCAAAGCAGATCCCGTTCGACTTCACGTGTTTGAGCGTGCGCCAGGCGAACAGCAGCGTCTCGATCTGCTCGTCGGTCGGCGCGCGCTCGGTGACGACCTCGAGGTCGTCGGTCGTCGGCGCCGAGAGGTCGCGCTCCTGGACGAGTCGCCCGCCGACGATCGGCTTCTCGGCGTACTCCTCCGTGAATCGGACGTCTCCCCCGGCGTCCCCGCCGTTGTCGTCGAGCGCCCCGACGTCGAGGACGCGGAGGTTCGCCTTCTCGCGCAACACGTCGAGCGCACTGTCGGTGTAGCCGGGCGCGACGACGACCTCCTTGAACGAGTCGACGATCGCCTCGGCGGTATCGGCGTCGCATGGACGGTTGAGCGCGACGATCCCGCCGAAGGCCGACTTCGCGTCCGTCCGCAGCGCGGCCTCGTAGGCGTCCACGAGCGCGTCGGCCGTCGCACAGCCGGCGGGGTTCGTGTGCTTGATCACGGCCGCCGCCGGCGCGTCGAACTCCTTGACCAGATCGAGGGCGGCGTCGGCGTCGTTGTAGTTGTTGTAGCCCATTTCCTTCGCGCCGGGGTTCAGCTGGTCGGCGGCGACGACGTTCGCCTCCTCACAGCCGTCGTCGGCGTACAGCGCGGCCGCCTGATGTGGGTTCTCGCCGTACCGCAGCGTCTCCGCGCGGTCCTCCGAGCGGAACCGCCGCTGGGGGAAGGCACCCCCCGTGTCGCCGTCGACGGTGACGGTCCCGGCGTCGCGATCGACCGCCACCCGATCCTCGGCGAACCAGCGGACGGCACGGGGGTACGCCGTGAACTCCGCCTCGTGGAGCACGCGGCGTTTGAGCGCGTCGACGTCGTCGTCCTCGTAGACCGGCACGGGCTCCTGGGTCACGATGGGCCCCGCGTCGACCTCCTCGGTGACGACGTGGACCGTACAGCCCGTCGTCCGAACGCCGGCGTCGAGAACCTGCTCGTGGGCGTCCATCCCCGGGAACGCCGGCAGCAACGAGGGATGAACGTTGAGGGTGGTCGGCGCCGAATCGAGGAACTTCCCGGTCAGCACCCGCATGTAGCCGTCGAGACAGACGAGATCGAAGTCGTACCCCGCAAGCCGCTCGAGGATCCGTCGCTCGTGTGATTCACGGGATTCGTCCTCCTCGCGGACGACGACCTCCGTCGGGACTCGCCGTTCCGCCGCCGACTCGAGAACCGGCGCACCCTCTCGGTTCGTCAGGACGACGGAGAGCTCCGCGCCGCCCGGCGCGAGGTCATCGATGTGTAACAGGTTCCGTCCCCGGTTGCTGGCAAGGCCGGCGATCTTCATGGTCGATGGGTCCGAGCGGCGAAGTAAATCGGTTGCGGTCCGCTCCGCTTCCGATCCACGTGTACGGATATATATCGCCCTTGATCGGGTAGCGTTCGGATCGAATATACATCCACGTGTGATACCGCATCGATGCGCTTTTGAGGGATCCGGCGGCACTCATCGGCATGACCGACGACTCCACTTCGGGGGCCGGTTCCACCACGGAGGCCGATTCCACCCCGGAGGCCGATTCCACCCCGGAGGCCGATTCCACCCCGGAAGACGGTCCCATCGCGGGGCTCGACCGCACCGATCCGCTTGCGGCGGTCTCGCCGCTCGACGGCCGGTACGCGTCCCGCACCGCGCCACTGTCGCCGTACGCGAGCGAGGGCGCGCTGATGCGCGCTCGCACCCGCGTCGAGGTCGAGTATCTGATCGCGCTGGCCGCGCTCGAGGCCACACCGATCGCCATCGACGACGACGTGGTCGAGGCGCTTCGGTCGCTGTACACGGAGTTCTCGGCGGCGGACGCCCGTCTGATAAAGGCCCTGGAAGTCGAGGGTGCGGCCGGCTACGCCGCCACCAATCACGACGTGAAGGCGGTCGAGTACTTCCTCCGAGTTCGACTCGAGGCGCTCGCGGAGGCGGGCGTCGTCGACGACGCCGACGCCCTCTTTCCGTGGATCCACTTCGGGCTGACGAGCGAGGACGTGAACAACCTCGCCCATCGGCTGCTCGTGAAGCCGGCGGTGGAGACCGTGCTCGTGCCCGCGATCCGCGAGGTTCGCGACGCGCTCGCCGACCTCGCCCGCGAGCACCGCGCGACCCCCATGCTCGCGCGGACCCACGGCCAGCCGGCGACGCCGACGACGTTCGGCAAGGAGATGGCGGTCTACGCCGCCCGACTCGGTCGGGCGCTCGGTCGGGTCGACGCCGCGGTGGACGGACTCTCCGGAAAGCTCGCCGGCGCCTCCGGCACCTACGCTGCCCACGCGGCGGCGTATCCAGACGTCGATTGGCGGGCTTTCTCGGCGTCGTTCGTCGGCGACCTCGGGTTGGACCACACGCCGCTCGCGACGCAGGTGAACCCCTGTGACGACCTCGCCGCGCTCTTCGATGCGCTGCGCGGCGTCAACGACGTCCTGTTGGACCTCGACGTCGACGCGTGGCTCTACGTCTCGGACCGTTACCTCGGCCAGCGGGCCGTCGAGGGCGAGACGGGCTCCTCGACGATGCCTCACAAGGTGAACCCGATCGACTTCGAGAACAGCGAGGGAAACCTCTCGAAGGCGAACGCCGACCTCGTCTTCCTCGCCGACTACGTGACTTCCTCGCGGCTCCAGCGTGACCTCTCGGATTCGACGGTGAAACGAAACGTCGGCGCCGCGTTCGCACACTGCCTGATCGGCTACTCGAAGGCCGGCGATGGCCTCTCGAAGGTCGTTCCGAACGAGACGGTGATGCGCGAGGAGCTGGCGGGAACACCCGAGGTCATCGGGGAGGCCGTCCAGACGATCCTCAGACGCGAGGGCGACGTCGAGGCCTACGAGCGCGTCAAGGAGCTGAGCCGCGGGCGTCGGGTGACTCTCGAGGACTTCCGCGCGCTCTTCGACGAGCTCGACGTCGACGCGGACGTCCGTGCGGAGCTCAACGCGCTCACGCCGGAGGGCTACGTCGGCGTCGCCGCGGATCTGGTGACCGACGTCGACGACATCGGCGACGCCGACGACCTCGAGGACGTCGAGGAGTAACTGCCGGTCGACGGTATATCCTCCCGGCCGACGTTTATTGACCGTCCGACCGTACCCGTGCGCATGACCGAGTCGCGCGCGGCCCGCTTTTATACCCGATACGCCGCCCTCTACGACCGGATCGCGAGCGACGCGCCGCTCGTCGCGCCGCTCCGTGAACGGATCGTCGACGCCCTCGCGCCCGATCGCGGCGCCGTCGTCGTCGAGATGGGCTGTGGCACCGGCGCGAACCTTCCCCTGCTCCGCGAACGCGTGGGTTCGGCGGGAGCCGTCGTCGGGATCGACTTCTCAGCCGGCGTTCTCGAGCGCGCCCGTGACCGGATCGCGCGTGCGGGCTGGGAGAACGTCCACGTCGCCCGCGCGGACGCCACGAAGCCGTCCGTCGCGCCCGCGAACCTCACTCGTACCGCCGCCCCCGACGGCGAGGTCGACGCCGTCCTCGCGACGTTCGTCACCGGCATGCTCGACGACCCGGCGCGGGCCGTCGACGAATGGTGTCGGCTCGTCGGCGGCGGGGCCGATGGCGACGACTCCACCGACGCCGACGGCGGCGGCTCCGCGCCCGACCCGGGACGGATCTGCGTCGCCGGCTTCGCCCGAAGCACCCATCCCGTCGGCCGCGCGGTGAATCCGGCCTTCTCGGGGCTCGTCCGCCTGAGCACCCCGCCGGGACGCGGACGTGGTCGACCCGAGCCGCCCGTGGTGCTGCTCGACCGGCGCGCGCTCGCCGCACACCGCCGGGTGCACGAGCGCTGCCGGGATGCACGCACCGAGCGGACGCTTGCCGGATTCGCCCGGATCACCGCCGGGCGCGTCGATGCCGTCGAGTCGGCGGACGGCTGAGCGCCGCTGGCCGCCCCGTCGGCCAGTTCCCTTATTACGTCCGCCGACACAAGTCCACGTGAACATGCGCCGCCGCGGCTTCCTCGCGGGCACGGTCGCCGTCGCGGCGAGCGCGCTCGCCGGCGGTAACGATGCAGCGGAGGACCCGAACGACGAGGACGCGGACCCGCCGGCCCGGATCGTGGAGAGCCGGCTCGTTCGCGAGGAGGAGGGAACCGAGGAGGAGACCGTCAGAGTCGAGGGCGTCATCGAGCGCACCCGCGATGCGGAGTTGACCTACCTCGAGGTTCGGGCCAGCTTCTACGGCGAGGACGGGGAGGTGCTGGACACGACGGTCGAACAGGTCACCTCGATCGACGACGGCGACCGATGGGAGTTCGTCGTCGAATACCCGGGCATCGGCGAGGCCGCCGCGCGGATCGTCGACCACGACGTCGCGATCGCGGACCATCGCTGAAATGCCCCGAAACCGTCTGTCACCCGGTGTTCACGTCGTCGAGGGAGATTCGGACGATGACGCGCCCATCACCCGTTTTCACGCCACATCGTCCGACGATCGACTCCGCCGGGGATCGGGTCGCGAGGGGATGCCGTGACCGATCCACCCACGGACGAGGAGGATCGGGACGCTGCGGACGTCGACGGGGAGGACACCACCCACCGAACGCCCGAGGTGGCCGAACCGGACGTCTTCGTCGGCGATGCCGCGCCGACGACGACCGGGGACTCCGGAACCGGGGGGCCGACGGACCCGCCGGATCCGAACGCCGAGGAGACGATGGCCTCCCAGAGCGGCATCACCTTCGGCGGGTCGCTCATCAGCAAGGCGTTCGGCTTCATCGTGGTGGCGCTCATCACCCGGCTCGTGAGCCCGGGGGTTTACGGCCTGTTCGTGCTCGCGACGGCGGTGTTACATCTCACGCAGGTGTTCGCGAGCGCCGGTCTCCACCGCGCGATCGATTACTTCATGCCGCAGTATCTCGCCGCCGACGAGCCCGGGAAGGCCAGAGCGGTCACGCTGCAGGTCTTCGGACTGTTGCTCGTCACCTCCGGCTCCACTGCGCTCGTGTTGTACCTCTCCGCCGACCGGCTCGCGCTCTTCTTCGGTGAGCCCGGACTGGCGACGGCGCTCCGATGGCTCGCGATCGCCCTCCCGTTGCTTGCGGTGTTCAACGGACTCATGGCATCGTACAACGGTCTCAAACGCCTCAAGTATCGGGTATACGTCCGTGACGTTACCCGGCCGACGATCCGGTTGTTCGCCACGGCTACCCTGCTCACCGCGACGGGACTCGGCCTGATCGGCGTCATCGGCGGCTACCTCGTCGGGCTCGTGGTCGCCATCTCGCTCGGGATCGTCATCCTCATCCGCCAGGAGGCGCTCCGCGGCGGCGAGTTCTCCATGACGCCGTTCCGCGAGATCCTCTGGTACGGCCTGCCGCTCGCGCTTGCGGGCGTCATCTTCGTCGTCATGGGGCAGGTCGACAACCTGATCGTCGGGTTCTTCCTCGATTCGGACGACGTCGGGATCTATCGCGTGGGCTACCTGCTTGCCGGCAACCTGATGATCTTCTTCTCCTCGCTCGCGCCGGTGTTCAAGCCGCTCATCGCCGAGGAGCGCCGAAACGGCGACGCGGTGGCCGAACGATATCGGACGGCGACCCGGTGGGTTCTCGGCCTCTCGCTTCCGCTCGCGGCGGTGCTCGTGTTGGGCGCGGAGGTGTACCTCTCCATCGTTTTCACCCCGCAGTACACCGTCGCGAGCGGCGTCGTGCTCGCGCTCGTCGTCGGCTACGTCGTGAGCATCCTCGGCGGCGGCCCGGACGGGGCGCTGTTGCAGGGGCTCGGCTACTCCCGACTCGTCTTCATCAACTCGACGATCCTGCTGGTCGGCAACGTCGTCTTTACGTCGCTTCTCGTCCCCCGATACGGGATCGTCGGGGCGGGACTCGGAACGATGACCGCGCTCTCCCTGTCCGGGATGGCCGCCCTCATCGAGGTGTACTACTTCCGCCACATCCACCCGTTCTCGTGGGCGCTCGGCCGCGTCGTGCTCGCGTGGCTGCCGGCGCTTGCCGCCGGCTGGGTCGTCGTCGCCGTCGTCCCCGACCGGTTTCTCGTCGCCATCGTGCTCCCGATGGTCGTGATCGCGGTGTACGTCGCGGCCGGACGTGCCGTCGGCGCGGTCACGCCCGAAGACGTCCGGATCGCACGGGCGGTCGCGCCAAAATCGGTCGTTGACCGGCTTCGCCGGGTCGCCGACGACTGACCGCCCGGCCGCCCGGCCTGCCGATCCGAAACCGCAGGTGGTATGTCCCTCAACGCGTTTCATCAGGACAGGATGACTCGCGTGAGCGTTATCGGCTGCGGAAACATGGGCGGGGCCCTCATTCGGGGGCTCGGACGGATCGGGACGTATCACGTGACGGCGATCGATCTCGATCCGGCCGCGCTCGACGCCGTCGCGGAGTTCGCCGCGGAGACGACCGACGACGTCTCGGCGGCCCGCGACGCGGAGATCGTCGTGATCGCCGTCAAGCCGTCGGTCGTCGAGGCGGTCCTTTCGGACCTCGACCTCAGACCCGACCAGACGCTCGTGACCTTCGCCGCCGGCGTGCCCCGACAGTTCGTCGCGGACCGAACCGACGCCTCCGTCGTCAGGGTGATGCCGAACCTCGCCGCCGAGACGGGGAACATGGCCGCGGCGGCGACCGAGGAGGGGCTCACCGACGAGGTTCGCGACCTGCTCGACGCCGTCGGGGAGTACGCGGAGGTCGACGAGGCGCTGATGGACGTCTCCACCGCGGTCAACGGGAGCGGCCCCGCGTTCGCCTTCTACCTCATCGACGCGATGAAAACCGCGGGGATCGAGAGCGGACTCGAGCCCGATCAGGCCGAGCGGCTCGCCGCCCAGACGTTCAAGGGCGCCGCCGAGACGGTGCTGCGTGACGAGAGGACCGTCGACGAGCTGATCGACGCCGTCTGCTCGCCGAACGGCACGACGATCGAGGGGATGGAGGTGCTCCGGGACAGCGACGCCGACGAGGCCGTGATCGAGGCGATCGCGGCCGCCGAGCGGCGTTCGAAGGAGCTGGCGGAGGCCTTTCAGGATGAGTGACGCCACGGACGACCGGTCCGGCACCGACGCCACGGTGGAGGCGATCGACCCCGACGTCGCGCGTGAGGCCCGCGAGCGTGCCGCCGCCGCGGAGCGCGTGTTGGTAAAGGCGGGGACGAACTCACTGACCGACGACGAGTCGCGGCTCGACCGGGTCAAACTCGACAAGCTCGTCGCGGACGTGATGGACCTCCGCGAGCGCGGCAAGGAGGTCGTGTTGGTCTCCTCGGGCGCGGTCGGTGCCGGCAAGGGTCGTCTCGACCGCATGAACGGGGTGAAGACCGGCCAGGACGCGCGAGACGCGGGCGAGGAGATCGAGCCCATCGCGGAGAGCCAGGCGCTCTCGACGGTCGGACAGAGCCACCTGATGCGTCACTACACCCAGAGCTTCGAGCGGTACGACCAGACGGTCGCACAGATCCTGCTTACCGGGCAGGATCTGGACACCCCCGAGCGCTTCCGGAACTTTCGGAACACGATCGAGACGCTGCTCGCGTGGGACGTCGTCCCGATCATCAACGAGAACGACGCGGTGGCGATCGACGAGCTGCAGATCGGCGACAACGACATGCTCTCCGCGTCCATCGCCACCGGCATCGGCGTCGACCTGTTGGTGACGCTGACGGACGTCGACGGCGTCTACACCGGCAACCCCAAACGCGATCCCGACGCGACGCTCATCGAGGCGGTCGGCGACAACTACGACGCGATCCAGCGGCTCATCGACGAGAGCACGAGTGACGCCTTCGGCGGCATCCGTACCAAAGTCGAGGGGGCACACGACGTTGCTATCCACGGCATCCCGGCGATCATCGCGGGCTCGGCGACACCGGACGTACTTGAACGGATCGCAACGGCCAAGCCGACGGGGACGCTTTTCGTCCCAACGAACGAGGGGACCGATGACTGAGCCCGATCCACACACCGACGGCGTCGCGATCGAACGCGACACGGACGAACAGCTCTCGGCCGCCGCGGACGCCGCGCTCCGGCTCGCGAACGTCGAGGAGGCGACGCGCAACGAGGCGCTTTACGCGGTCGCGGAGACGCTCCGAGACAACGAGGCGGACATCCTCGACGCGAATTCCACGGACGTCGCCGAGGCGGAGGCGATGCTCGACCGCGGCGAGTACAGCGAGGCGCTCGTCGATCGACTGAAACTCGACGCCACGAAGGTCGAGTCCATCGCCGAAATGGTCGAGTCCGTCGCCGAACTCGACGATCCGCTCGGCGCGACCCAGGAGGCGCGTGAGTTGGACGAGGGGTTGGAGCTCTATCGCGTCGCCGTCCCCATCGGCGTCGTCGCGACCGTCTTCGAGTCGCGGCCGGACGCACTCGTCCAGATCGCGGCGCTCGCGCTCAAATCGGGCAACGCGGTCGTATTAAAAGGCGGCAGCGAGGCGCAGGAGTCGAACCGCCTGCTGTACGACCTCATCCGCGAGGCGACCGCCGACCTCCCGATCCCGGAGGGGTGGGCACAGCTGATCGAGGCACACGAGGCGGTCGACCGGCTGCTGGAGCGCGACGAGACGGTCGACCTCGTGATGCCGCGGGGCTCCTCGGAGTTCGTCTCGTACATCCAGGACAACACCCAGATCCCCGTGTTGGGCCACACCGAGGGGGTCTGTCACGTCTACGTCGACCGCGATGCCGACCTCGAGGAGGCCGCCGCGGTCGCCTACGACGCGAAGGTGCAGTACCCGGCGGTCTGCAACGCGGTCGAGACGCTGCTCGTCCACGAGGGCGTCGCCGACTCGTTCCTACCGGAGATGGTCGAGCGATACGAGGCAGCGGGCGTCGAGCTTCGCGGCGACGAGCGGGTTCGCGAGATCGTCGACGTCGATCCCGCGACCGAGGACGACTGGACGAGCGAGTACGGCGACCTCGAGCTCTCGATCGCCGTCGTCGACGACGTCTACGCGGCGATCGACCACGTCAACGCCAACGGCTCGAAACACACCGAGTCGATCCTCACGGAGGACCCGGGGACCGCCGAGACGTTCATGACCGGCGTCGACTCCGCGAGCGTCTTTCACAACGCCTCGACGCGCTTCGCGGACGGCTACCGCTACGGGCTCGGCGCCGAGGTCGGCATCTCGACCGGAAAGATCCACGCCCGCGGCCCGGTCGGGCTCGCCGGCCTCACCACGTATAAATACTACCTCGAAGGAGACGGCCACCTCGTCGCGACCTACGCCGGCGAGGACGCGGTGCCGTTCACGCACCGCGAGATCGACGCGTCGTGGTCACCCGGCCGGCGCTCGGGCGATCGATAGCCCGAAGTACGTCCTCACGGTGCCTACCGTCCGCCCTCCTCACCCGAACGGACCCTTGCCGCCACCCATCATGTCGCCGAGGCCGCCGCCACCTCCCATCTTCTTCATCATCCGCTGCATGTCGCCTTCGCCCATCCCCTGGAACTGGTTGATCGTTCGCTCCATCATCGAGTGCTGTTCGAGCAGCTGGCGAACCGTCTCGACGTCGGTGCCCGAGCCGCGGGCGATCCGCTCGGTCCGGGACTGTCCGACCACCTTCGGGTTCTCCAGCTCCTCCTCGGTCATCGAGTCCATGATCCGCTCGAACTTTCGCATCCGATCCTGCGTGACGTCCATCGCGTCGTCCGGGAGCTGGTCCATCATCCCGCCGCCCATCCCGGGGATCATGTCCATCACCTGGTCGAGGGGACCCATGCGGTTCATCGCGTCCATCTGCTTTTGCATGTCCTTTAACGTGAAGTTCCCCTCGAGCAGCTGTTCGGGGTCCCACTCCTCGTCCTCCTCCTGCGCCTCGGCCATCGCGCGCTCGACGCGCTCGGAGAGCTGCTTGAGGTCGCCCATGCCGAGCAGCCGGGAGATGAATCCCGACGGCTCGAACCGCTCGATGTCCTGGACCGTCTCGCCGGTCCCGAGGAAGGCGATGGAGGAGCCGGTCTCGTTGACCGCCGTCAGGGCCCCGCCACCCTTCGCCGTCCCGTCAAGCTTCGTGATGACGACGCCCTCGATGCCGATCGACTCCTCGAACTGCCGCGCCTGCTCCTTGGCGCCCTGGCCGATGGCGGCGTCGAGCACGAGCAGCGAGCGGTCCGGATCCACCGCCCGCTCGATCTCCTCGATCTCCGCGATGAGGTCGTCCTCCAGGGCGTGTCGCCCCGCCGTGTCGACGATGTGGACGTCGGCGTCGGCGGTCGCCTCCATCCCCTCGCGGGCGATCTCGACGGGGTCGTCGCCGTCCGGGTCGCCGTAGAACTCCACCTCCGCGCGCTCGCACATCTGTTTCGCCTGGTCGTACGCGCCCGGCCGGAAGGTGTCGGTCTGAATGACCGCGGGGCGAAGCCCCTTCTTCGAGAACCACCAGGCCATCTTCGCCGCGGATGTCGTCTTCCCCGACCCCTGTAAACCGGCCAGCAGGATCGTCTGGTTCTCCAAGGGGAGCTCGGTGGAGTCGCCCATCAGCGCGACCATCTCCTCGTAGACGATCTTGAGGACGTGGTCGCGGGCGGTCGTGCCGCCCGGCGGCTCCTCCTCCAGCGCACGGCTCTTGATCGAGTCCGACAGCTCCATGACGAGCGAGACGTCGACGTCGGCGGAGAGCAGCGACCGCTGGATCTCCTTGACGATCTCCTCGACGTCGTCCTCGTCGAGCCGGGTCTTTCCCTGGAGCTTATCGAGCGAGCCCCGCAGGGACGTACCGAGGTCGTCGAGTACCATTTGCGGGACCGTAGACGGTCCACGCGGTAAAGGCTTCCCTCGTCGTCGCACGATGGCCCGACGCTCAGCAATCGACGGCGACTCGTTCGGCTCAGTAGTCGACGGCGACTCGTTCGGCTCAGTAGTCGACGGCGACTCGTTCGGCTCAGTAGT
>CAZIFX010000039.1:0-21843 GCA_964538415.1 uncultured Halobellus sp. | reverse complement strand
CCTGAACGCTGCGCCGTTGGCCTGACTTGGCTATCCCTGCGTGCACTCCTTCGTAATCCGGCTCCCTTCAAACCACTTTCGGTCCCGCCGTCGGCGGGTACGTCGACGACCGCCGCGTCGCAGGCGACGGGATCGCCCGCGACCGCCGCGCTGCCGCCGTTCGTGACGGCGTCGCCGCTCAGGGTGGCGGCGAACGGCCGTGACGGTCGGTGGGGTCGAAGGGTGGACATTACGATTAAACCGCGACCTTCGTTCGTAGTTCGTCCGCGCGCTCCTCGATGGTGTCGATCGCGCGAAGCAGCAGTTCCTCGACGGTGAAGGATCCGTCCGTCTCGATGTGGAAGACGAAGGCGCCGGGGACGTCCTCGACGCTCACTTCCTTGCCGGGATACTCCTTCGAGAGGTCGTTGTCGAACTCGTCGGTGACGACGATCTCGCCCTCGGGAGTCTCGACGACGCCGCGGAGGATCCGCGGCTCCTCGTCGTCGAACTCGCCGAGGTCGCCCTCGACCGTGATCCGCTGGAGGTGTCGATAACCGACGGAGACGCCGCCCTGATGTTTGGCGTGCTCCTTGCCGGTGTCCAAGACCGCGTCGGCCTCGAACTCCAGCCGCTGACCCTCCTTCAACTCGACGATCGGAACGTTCCGGTCGGCGGGCTCGACGAGCGGCTCCGCGCTCTCGATGTCGCCGGAGTACGCCGTTCCCGGTCCCTCGACGTCGAGCGCGAGGGTGACCTCGTCACCGATCTCGAACTCGCCGATCGGCGTCGTCAGCGGGATCAACCCGAGACGGAGACCGATCATCTCGTCGAACATCACCGAGGAGTTCTCGATAAACCGGACGGTGTCGATCGAGAACGTCGGTACGTCCGCGATCATCGCCCGGCGGATCCCGTTGGCGAACGCGGGCGTCAGCCCGCGGATCAACACCCGGGCGCTCCGGTCGTCTCGTTCGACGTACTCCACGTCGAAATCGGCGTCAGTCATGTTAGACTCGCTTGTTCTTCGGGGCCTTCGTCCCGTCGTGTGGGATGGGTGTCACGTCCTCGATCCGACCGATCTCGACGCCCGCACGCGAGAGCGCACGGATCGTCGCCTGCGCACCGGGGCCGGTCGACTTGTTGAGGTTGCCGCCGGGGCCGCGCACGCGAACGTGCACGCCCTCAAGGCCTGCTTCCTTCACTCGCTCCGCGACGACCTCGGCCATCTGCATGGCGGCGTACGGCGAGGCCTCGTCGCGGTTCTGTTTCACCACGGTCCCGCCGGACGACTTGGCGATCGTCTCGGCGCCCGTCTCGTCGGTGACGGTGATGAGCGTGTTGTTGAACGATGCGTACACGTGGGCGATTCCCCACTTTCCGTCCTCTGATCCACTCATGATTGGTTACTCCTGTGACTCCGCGCGCTCCGGATGCAGGTCATCCGCGAGCGGGCTCGTCTCGTCGAACGCGATCGCGCCCTCGTCGGCCACGTCGACCTTGACCGACGGTCGCGTGACGCGGGCGCCGTTCACGGTGATGTGGCCGTGGACGATGAACTGGCGGGCCTGCTGGGTCGAGGAGGCGAACCCCTGTCGGTAGACGATCGTCTGGAGACGACGTTCCAGCAGGTCGGTGACGTCGAGCGACAGGACGCTCGAGATGTCGTCGTTGTCGCCGAGGACGCCGATGCGTCGGAGACGCGCGATGAACTCTGAACCGTTCTCCTGGGCGACGTCCACGTCACCCTGCGCCTCGCCGAGGAGGCGGCGTGCCTCGCGGCGCATGCTCCGCAGTTCGGACTGTGCACGCCAGAACTCCTCTTTGTTCTTCAGGCCGTACCGCCCGAGGAGATCGGACTCCTCGGCGATGCGCTCGCCCTGATACGGGTGGTTCGGCGTCTCGTATCCCTTGGTGTTCTTTCCGGTGCTCATTCGTCGTCACCCTCCGCTTCGTCGGCCATCTCCTCGCGGATCTCCTCGACGTTGACGCCGATGGTACCCTCGGAGCGGCCGGTGGACTTCGTTCGCTGTCCGCGGACCTTCTGTCCGCGCTTGTGGCGGACGCCCTTGTACGATTCGATGACCTTCATCCGGTTGATGTCGTGACGGCGCTTCTCGTTGACGTCCGTGCCGACGAGGTGGCTCGTCTCTCCGGTGAAGAAGTCGTTCTGTCGGTTCGTCATCCATGACGGGACGTGGTCCTCGAGGTTCTCGACGATCTCGACGACGTCGTCGATCTCGTCCTCGTCGAGCAGCCCGAACGTGGCGTTACGGTCCACGTCGGCTTCCTCGGCGACCAGCCGCGCCATGCGCGTGCCGATGCCGTTGAGTTCAGACAGGCCTCGCTCGACCGTCTTCGTCCCGTCGAGGTCCGCTCCCCCGATCCGAACGAAGTACTGGAGGTTCTGCTCCTCCTCCTCCGGCGAGCCGTCCTGTGATTCTTCCGTGCTCATGTGTTGGTTGTGGTGAGTCCTACCGGCGCGAATCCGGCGGTACTCGGTCCGTTCGAGCGTTGCGGCGGGGATTCGAACCCCGGAGGCAGTGACGCCACAGAGTTAGCAACCCTGCGCCTTGGGCCAGACTTGGCTACCGCAACCCGCGTTGTATCATCGCCCTCTCGGACTCGGGACCCGGTGCCCCTGCAGTTCGTGCATACGAAAGGACTGCTGTTCGCTACTTAAACGTCACGAAAGCGCCGGCGGGCTGCGGACGGCTCACACGGTGAACCGCGGATCCGGTGCCCGATCAGGAATCGGTCGGCCCGTCGGCTCGGCGGTCGAGGTACGCGTTGGTCGCCATCGGGGCGAGCACCCCGAGCCCGATCACGATGGCACCGGTCATCCAGGTGGGCGGCGCATCGAGGTCGTGAGTGAGGAGGAGGACGCCGACGGTCAGAACGATGTACCCGGCGATCACGAGGTTTTCGCGGGAGAGCAGGCGGGGCATGTCCGCCGATACGTGTGACGGATCAAAACCTTTCGGGTGGCTCCACCCACGCCTCCGAACTCGAGGCTCGTCCTCGCCGAAACGATCCCGATAGCCCGGCGTGCCGGCCGAGCAGTCGGATCCTGAGCCCCTCGTTCGTTCGTGGTCGTTCATGAAGGTAACAGCGCGGAAACCCACGGCTCCAGCCGTAGGTTAGCTTACCAACGGTGCCGACGCCTGGCCACTCCATTCACACACACGAACGCCGCTAGCGACGTGCCCAGTCGAGCATGCGCGCGTAGAACGGCTCCGAGCCGAGCGCCTCGGCGTCGCCGACGAGCGTCAGATCCTTCTTCGCCCGCGTAAGCGCGACGTTCACCCGCCGATGGTCCTCGAATATCGGCCCGTCGAGCGCGCCCGTTGCGACGAACGAGACGACGATGACCTCCTTCGAGGAGCCCTGAAACCGGTCGACCGTGTCGACGGTGACGTCGGTTCGGCGGCCGATCTCGGCCACCTGCGCCCGAAACGGCGCGATGACGCCGACGGCCTCGGGATCGACGCCCGCCTCGAGATACGCGTCGACGATCTCCGCGACGCGCTCCGCCTCACGGACGTTCCGGTTTCCATCACGCAACCCGTCCGGGTCGACGAGGTTCACGCCGCCGCCCAGTTCGGCCGGGAGGTTCGTCGCCTCAACCCCGAGGTCGGCAAGCGTCTGGCCGGCAACCTCGGGCGACGCGGGCCGGAGCGCGCCGTCGTAGAACTCGGCGGAGGCGAACGCCTGGATCCGCTGGCTCATCCGGTACTGGCGGTCGAGCATCACGCCGGCGTCCGGATACGCCTCGATGAGCCGCTCGAACAGCGAGCGTCGCAGGTCGTTCTCCGCGCGGACGACTGGCGGGAGCTGCTCGTGGTCGCCAACGAGGACGAACCGATCCGCGAGCGTGATCGCCGCGTGGGTGCTCGGCTCCGTGAGTTGTGAGGCCTCGTCGACGAGCGCGACGTCGAACTCACACTCCCGGAGCGCACGCGAGCCACAGGCGGCGGTGGTGGCGGCCACGACCGGCGCGTCGCGAAGCCGCGCGGCCGTCTCGTCGGGGTCGCCGCGTTGGACCAGCCGGACGTCCTGCATGTCCGTACGGACGCCGGTCTCGGTGCCGACGCGCAGCACGTCCTCGAACCCCTGATCGCGAAGCGCCTCCAGCGCGTTGTCGACCGCGCGGTTCGTAAACGCCGCGAGCAGCACGCGGTCGCCCCGCTCGACGAGCGCGCGGATCGTCCTTGCGATGGTGTAGGTCTTCCCCGTGCCCGGCGGACCGTGGATCAGCGCGCAGTCCTCCGCGCGAACCGCCAGGTCGACCGCGGCGTTCTGGGCCTCGTTGTTGTCGATGTAGGTCTCCCCGGACCCGTCCACGGTCGAGCCGTCCGCAGTCGACTCACCCGTGACCGAACCATCCGCAGTCGGACGAAACGTCGGCTCCCGCCGGCCGAAGATGACGTCCTTTCGGTCGGGATCCCCCTTCAGGACAGCGTCGTGGAGCGCAGTGAGCATTCGATCGACGGAGATCTCCGAGGGGTAGACGTCGAGACGCCGGAGCGTGACGGGTTCGTCCGTCTCGACGACGACCTCGCCGTCCGGCCCGAGACGGCGGATCCGCGCGAGTTCGGCGTGTCCCCGCACGGGATCGCCGTCGCTTGCGAGCGCGACGTCGCCCTCACGAAGCTTCGAGACGGCGTCGTCGGGCTTGCGTGCCCGAAGCTCCCAGCGGTTGTCGGCGATCTCCGTCCGCCCGACGGGCTGCAGATCGATCAGCGCGCGGTCGTCCGCCGCCCGCTCCTCGGGCGTCTGCTCCCAGAGCTTGCGGTACTCGGCGTGGGTCTCGCGGCGCTCCTCCTCGATGGCGACGTAGAATCGGTCGAAGTACTCCCGCTCCGCGGTCGGGACGGGCGTGCCGACCTGCCCGGCCTTCGACTCCTGGTCGAGCCGGCCGGAAACGACCATACAGGTGTCCTGCTCGAAGCAATACTGGCAGTTTGCGTCCGCTTCGTAGCCCGTCGGGACGGTGGGACGGGCTTGGGCTCCATCGGCACCGCTCCCGCCGGACCCGCCCGCCTCGTTGAGTCCGCGCCACTCCATCGCCGCGAGCGCGTTGCGCTCGCGGACGACGAACTCCAGGAAGCCGCGGCCGACCGAGAACTCCTTTGCGGGCGAGAGGTCACCTGACTCCTCGTTTCGGTCGAGGGCGGTGTTTTTCGTGTACAACAGGGTGCCGATGTCGGGGTCGACGCCACGCTCCTCGAGCATCAACGCGTAGCAGGCGGCCTGCACCTTGTCGTGAAATCGCGGCTCTCGCTTGGTGTTCTTGCCGGTTTTGAGTTCGACGGGAGTGCCGCGGCGAAGCGCGTCCGCGCGGCCCTTCAGACCGAAGGTCGGCGAGATGAGGGTGAACTCCGAGCGCCAGGTGTCCTCGTCCGTGAGCGTTCCCTGCGCGAGCCATCCTTCGATGGCGGCCGCGTTGCGGCGGACCTCGTCTTTCACCTCGGCGGGATCGTACCCGAGCAGCCCGAGATCGAGCCCGGCCTCCTCGACGCGGTCGTCGACGGACTCCTCGAGGTCGACGCCGCGGAGCAGGTCGCCGAACACCTCGTGGACGATCGTTCCCTTCACCACCGGGTAGTTCAGCGGGATCCCCGAGAGCTTGTTCAGATAGTACATCCGCGGACACTGCACCCACGACCGGATCCCCGTGACGTCCACGAGGAAGTCCGGCTCGAGCACGACCCACGACTCGCCCGTCGTCGCGTAGGTCGTCTCGCCGGCGAACTCGTCGGTCTCGACGTCGGTGACGAGCAGTTCCATGCCGACGTCGGCGTGGTCGCCCGTCTCGGCCCACTTGCCCCACAGCGTCACGTCGACCGGATCGCCGGCGCCCCGGTTCGGACGGATCCGGATCTCGCGGAGGTCGCGCTCGCCGTGCGACGTCGACACCGCCCGCACGTCACCCACCGAGAGGATCGGGCCCCGAACGTTCACGTCCTCACTCCTCCGGCGCGATGAAAAACGCTGTCGGTCAGCTACCAACGGCTGAAGCCGGTGGGCTTCCGCGCCGTTACCGCCGTGAGGTGGCCCTCGACCGGTGGGCCATCGGGACGTGAATCGGGCCCCGATCGCTCGGCCCATCCGCCTCGCTCAGTACGCGATCAACGTCACCGCGACGACGGCGGCGACGATGCCCGCGACGTCGCTCGCGGCCAGCGAGTCGCCGAGAAAGGCGATCCCGAGGATCGCGGCGACGACGAAGTACATGGCCGTGATCGTCGTCGCGACCCCGGCTGCGCCCGCCTGAAGGGCCCCGTAGTACGCGACGGCACCGATTCCGGAGGCGATTCCGGCGAGCGCGGCGAAGCCGAGCGCGGTCGGATCGTTCCCGAGCAGCTCCGTGCCGCGGTAGAGGATGTAGATCCCCGCGACTGCGATGGCGACCGTGTAGGAGACGACCATCGCGGCCTCGGGTGCCATCGAGCGCGTCGCCAGATCGGCGAAGAACGCCCAGAACCCCCACGCGAGCGCGCCGATCAGCGCGAGAACGATGACCAGCTGGTTCACCGTCGCCCCCGCTCAGGCATCCTCGGTCGAGAGCAGTCCGGCCTCGCGAAGCTCCGCGTCGAGCGAGCCGTCGCCGTGCTCGGCGTACGCCTCCGGCGTGTACGTCTTGATCTCAAGCGCGTGGACGGATCGGGTCATCTCGTCGCCGACCGCGTCGTAGACGCGCTGGTGTTGATCGACGAGCGACTCGCCCTCGAAGGCGGGCGAGACGACGAACGCCGCGAAGTGGGCGTCCTCGTCCTCGTCGTCGTATGCCCGCGGGGCGGTCACGCGCGCGACGGCGTCGGGTATCCCGGCCTCGATCAGCTCCTCGACTTCGTCGGATCCGATGGTCATGTGCGTTCCACCGGTCCCCGGGGGCAAAAACGGACCGCAAACGGCTTTCGGGCCGGGGGCCCACGGACGGTCGTGACCGATATCGACGCGGACGCCGCCCGCGACCGTCTGCTCGCCGCCCACCGCGACGCCGTCGAGGCGACGCTCGCGTGTGCGGAGGCGGTCGCGGCGGGCTTCGACGCGAGGATCGACGGCGACCCGGCCAGCCGCGAGTCCCGGGCCGTTCGTGCGGACCTGCGCGCGACGTTCGAGCGGGCGGGACTGCTCGCGGGGTTCGTCTCGTTGCTTCCGGACGTCGTCGACGCGGCGGGTGGGACGCTCTCCGCGCCGCCCGTCGCCGCCCCCCCGTACGTCGCCGTGACGTCGACCGGTCCCGTGCTCCGTGCGACCCTCGGGGACGCACGGCTCGTCGTTCGGATCGAGGTCTACGCGGTCGTCGACGGCACCTTCGTCTGGCGGGAGCCGACGCCCGCCGAGGCGGTTCGGGTGGCCGTACGACGCCGAATGGGGAGGGGCGGAGGGAGCCGTCAGTAGTTATCAACGAAGCTCGGCGGCGGTCAATCCTTCCAGTCCGGGTCGATCCGCGGCGGCGCGAAGACGTCGAATCCCTCGACCGGGACGTCGCCGGCGTTGACCGCCCCGTGTGGCTCCCCGCCGGGAATGGCGAAGGTGTCGCCCGCGTGGACGGGCACCTTTTCGCCGTCGATGAGGAACGTGAGCGTCCCCTGCGTCACCGTCCCGACCTGCTCGTGGTGGTGCTCGTGTTCGGGAACCTCCGCGCCCGGCCTGATGACGAATCGCTGAATGCTGGCCTTCTCCCCGTTGGCACCCTGCGTCAGGTGCACGCCGGGTACCGCCTCAGTCGACTCGGCCTCGTCCGTCGGTGAAACCTCCATGATGGATGAGCGTCGCGCGATGACTTAAAAATCGGGGCGACGAAGCGGAGCGGGGGGAACGGAAGGGACGGACGGAACGAAAGGGACGAAACGGATCAGCTCCGAGCGATCCGGCCGACGATCCGGTCTTTGTCGCGACGGATCCGGTCGGCGAGCTCGCTGAACTCGGCGAGGACCGGGTAGTTCGTCCCCTCGAGCGGCCCGTAGAGGTATTTATAAAACGTCGGCGTCTCCCCCTCCGCGGACGCGAAGTCGACGGACATCGGCGGATCGCGGATGGCGCATTGGCGGCTCATCGCGGCGTCGTCACACGCGTCTTCGAGCTCCTCGAGCCGGTCGTAGACGTCGATCAACGCGTCGGTTTGGCTCCGCTCCGGGACCCCGTCGAGATGCTCGTGGAGGCGACGACGGCTCCGATCGATCTCCGTCAACCGGCCCTCCGCGTCGGAGAGCGCGTCGAGTTCGACGTCGATGGCCTCCGCGAGCTCCGTTCGCGAGCTGGCCGCGTGCCGACTGCGGGTGACGAGCGCCGATTGCAGCTCCGGAGAGAGCACCTCGCCGTTCGAGAGCGTCCTCGTCGCGTCGGGGCCGAGTTCGGCGGCGAGGCTCTCCGTGACCGTCTCGTCGTACTCGCGTTGGTAGTGGGGTAGCGACATCACCGTGTTCTCGTAGGCGTCGACGACACGCCGGAGCCGGACGTCGCCGGGGGCTCCAAAGCCCGCGCCGGGCTGGACGCCGACGACCGGCCCGTCGAACGCCATCGCCGTGCTCGTCGGCGTCGAATCGAAGGCGGCGACGCGGTCGGAGAACTCCTCGAAGGCGTCCCTCTCGTCGACCACGCGTCGGCGTTCCTCCCGACAGCACTCTTTCGCGTCACGAACGTAGGCGAACGCGACGAGCGCGACGAGCCCGGCGACGACGGCGAGCGCGACGAACCCCGGATCGGTGACGGCTCCCGACACCTCACAGGAGAGGCTCGCACACTCCGCGGCGACCGGATCCTTCCGTGGGATCCGAAGCGTCGCATCCCCGCCAGGGTACGTACTCATATCACTCGTCAACACGCCCCAGTAACAAAGCTATTGCGGCGTTTTTCCTGACGCATTGGTTTCGTGAAACGATCGCTGTAACCGACGGTCGGAGCGATTTTGTCGACGCGACCTTCGAGACCTCCGTGGGCGTGATCCACGCCGTCCCGGAGCGTGAGCGACTCGCGATGTCGGCCGACCGTGACGGCCCGGCGTTGCTTCGAGCGGACCTCGCGTCCCTGATTCGAAGCGCCGACGGAGAGCGACGGCCCCTCCCCGGTCGTGACGCCGCCGAGGACGCCCTCGACGAGCGATACGACGCGATCGAGATCCGTCGATACGGCCACACGGAATCCGAGTATACGGACTGGATCGTCGGCAAGCAGCGCGAGCGCGACGAGCGAACGGTCACGTACACCGGCGACAACAACGTCACCTACGAGCGGACCTGTACGCCCTCGAAATCCGACGTTCGTGTTCTCGACGGCGCTCCGGTCTACCTCCCGATGGCCGCGACGACGACGCGCCTCGGCGAGTACGAGTACGAGTACGACCACGCCTTCGCGGCGAACGGGGACGCGCGCGTCACGGTAACCGATCCCTTCGATGCCTGCGTCCACCGTACCGACTCCGGCGACCCGATCACCTACTGTGCGAACTGCGGCAGCCTCAGCTGCGATGCGCACGTCCGCGAGGGACGTCTGGTCGGCGAACCCGTCTGCATCGGCTGTTCGATCACCGGCGATTTCTTCATCGCGACGAAACACTTCTACGACGAGGCGAACCGCGAGGCCTTCACCGAGGAGCACGCGGCCATGCCCTTTTACCGAAAGCCGCTGGAGAACCCCCGTCTCGCCGCCGCGATGGGTGCCGCCGTTCAGTCGTTGCTCTTCTTTTTGATCTCGGCGTTATCACGCAAGGTCACGCGCTCCACCGCCGCTATCGTCGTCGCCTTCGGCCGCCTCGTCGAGGTCGCCGACGCGACACAACGCCTCGGTGAGCACGTCGACGCCGATCCGGAGACTTCGCTCGTCGACGTCGAACGCGGGCGTGTGATGGGCGCCCGGATGGTCCGTCCCGACGATCAGGTAGGTGGCAAGCCCGCCGCTCTCCTGGACGCGCTCCATGAGGAAGGTCGCGTCCTCGCTCGCGCCGAAGTCGGCGGTCGGAACGACCTCGTCGACGCCGTCGATTCCGCGGGCGACGTTCGCGACGTGGCCGACGAGCGCGGGATCGCTGTCGGCACGGGGGGATTCGCTGACCACGTCGAACTCGAGCTCACAGCCGTGTGACACCGCCGCGCCCTCGAACGCCCGGCGAAGTCGTGTCTTCATGAACTCCTTGAGGGCCGTCGTCTCGCCGCGCGCCTCGGCCTCGACGCGGGCGTGGTCGGCGATGACGTTGCTCGCGGACCCGGCCTCCGCGTAGCCGAGGTTCACCCGGGTCATGCCGTCGGCGTGTCGCGGGATCCCGTACGCGTTCGAGATGGCCGTCCCGAGCGCCTGCATCGCGTTATCACCCTCCTGTGGTGCCTTTCCGGCGTGGGCGGAGGTCCCCTCGAAGGCGGCGTCCACGTGACACATCGCGAGGGGACGCTCGATGCCGGCGACGACCCGTCCGGTCGGATGGCCGAGCCCGACGTGGACGGCGAAGAGACGGTCGATCCCCTCGATGAAACGGCTCTCGGCCATCGGGTGGCCGCCGCCGCTTATCTCCTCGGCCGGCTGGAAGAAGACGGTGAACCGACCCTCGAAGTCGCTCGCCTTCACGCGCTCGAGGACGGCGAGCCCCCACGTCATGTGGACGTCGTGTCCGCACGCGTGCATCGTGCCGTCGATCTCCGAGCGGAACCCCTCGCGGGCGGGAACGTGCTCCACGTCGTCGGCCTCCTCGATGAACAGCGCGTCGACGTCGACGCGAAGCCCGACCGAGGGGCCGTCACCGCGGTCGAGGGTCGCCACGCAGCCGGTGACGCCACCGGCGGTGCGCTCGAGGACGTCCTCGCAGGCACCCCGCTCCCGAGCGCGTTCGATCCATGGGTCGTAGGCGTCGTCCTCGAGCACGGCCATCCGGTCGTCGGGATCGTATGCCTCCCGCCCGACCGCGAGTTCGTCGACGCCGATCCGTTCGATCTCCTCGACGAGCCGATGGGTGGTGTAGAACTCGCGCCAGCCGGGCTCCGGATGGCGATGGAACCCGCGACGCAGTTCGACCAACCGATCCGCGACGGACCCTGTCATGTTCTCCCGTGGCTCGCGGAGGGATTTAAACGTGCGTGATCCCGTACACGATGATCGTGTATCTTGCATACGAAAAAGGGTAAGTGATCGACCGTCGAAGGGCGGGTATCGCCGCAGACGGGCGGAGCCGTCGCCCGCCACGCGGAACGTGACATCATGACCGAACACGAACCCGCGGACGCCGATCGCACAGCAGCCGACCAGTCGGTCGTCACTCGGTCCGGTGCCGACCGATCCGGTGCCGACCAGTCCGACGTCGACCAGCCCGACGTCGTCGTCCTGCGTGAGGGGACCGAGGGGCTCTCGATGGCGTCGTACGCCGAGACCCTGCGTGACCGACTGCCGGACCACGAGGTCGCACTCGCACGGACGCCGCAGGCCGAACGCGAGCTGGTTCCGGGGGCGCGCGTCGTCACCGGGATCACCGTCGAGGAGGAGCTGATCGCGGACGCCGACCGGCTGGAGCTGTTCGCGTGTACCTTCGCCGGTACCGACCACGTTCCCGTCGACGCGCTGACCGACCACGGGGTGACCGTCACCAACGCGGGCGGCATCCACGCGCCCGGCATCGCCGAACAGTCGATCGCCAACATGTTGGTCTTCGCCCGCCGGCTCCACGAGGGCTGGCGGCGCAAGTCGAACGCCGAGTGGCGCCACTTCCAGTCGTACGAGTTCACCGACAGCACGGTCACGGTGATCGGGCTCGGCTCCATCGGTCAGGAGATCGTCAAGCGGCTGCAGGGCTTCGAGGTCGACACGATCGGCGTCCGGTACACCCCCTCGAAGGGCGGTCCGACCGACGAGGTGGTCGGCTTCGAGACGGACGCGATCCACGACGCGCTTTCCCGGAGCGACTACGTCGTGGTCGCCTGCCCGCTGAACGACCTCACCCGCGGGCTGATCGGCGAGGACGAGCTGGCGACCCTCCCCCCGCACGGCGTCGTCGTCAACGCCGCCCGCGGCGGGATCGTCGACACCGACGCGCTCGTCTCGGCGCTCCGATCCAGCGGGCTTCGTGGCGCCGCGCTGGACGTGACCGATCCCGAGCCGCTCCCCGCGGACCACCCGCTGTGGGACCTCGAGAACTGCCTCATCACCCCCCACACCGGCGGGCACACCCCGAAACACTGGGATCGACTCGCTGACATCGTCGTCGACAACGTCGCGGCGCTGGAGTCCGGCGGGGAGCTCCGCAACCTGGTCGCGAACGCGACGAAATAGCCGACGCGGGCAAGAACGGCCACGCTGCATGCGTTTTCCGACCGGGGACGGCGACGTCACGCGTAATTCCGGACTCGGAGCCGGCACAAAGCATATGTTTAATATCTCAACGAGCACATAACAGTCGGTGAATCAAGGATGGCAAGAGACGCATCGTCGCCGGTGGAGGAGATCGCCGCGGAGCCCGAGTCGCTCGACGCCGAACCGATCGAGGTGGAGACGACCCCGGAGGCGTCCGCGGAGAGTGGAACCGGGATCGAACCGAACGTGGCGGGCGCGTTGAGCTATCTGCTCGGGCCGCTGACGGGGATCCTGTTCTACGTGCTGGAGCCCGAGGACGCCTTCGTCCGATTCCACGCCGCACAGAGCACCATCGTCTTCGGCGGACTCTTCGTCGTCTCGATGGTGCTCTCGATCGCGTTGACCGCTCTGGCCTTCGTTCCCGTCGTCGGCTGGATCGCCGCCGCCGTGCTCGGCGTCGCCAGCCTCGCCATCGGACCGATCGCGCTCGTCGCATGGGCCTTCCTGATGTACAAGGCCTACGTCGGTGACGAGTACGAAGTCCCGCTCGTCGCGCCGTACGCTCGGAAGTACGGCGCGGTCGAGTGAGCGGCGCGGTTCGAGCGAACGAACGCTCCGCAGACCCCCCTCAGAATCGGTACGGTCGAGCTCCGTTTTGTACGTGCTTTTATATCCCGTTTTGCCTTTTAATCCTCAGTTTCATACTGCGAGCCGGACAAACCGGCCGCCGTCGAATCGGTCGTCCTCGATCAACCCCGTCGAATCAGTCGTCCTCGATCAACCCCGTCGACCCGTCACTCTCGACGACGATCACCGGCACCGCGGCGTCATCGACGACGGCGTCGGTCGTGCAGCCGAAGACGAATCGGCCGATCGTGCCGGTGGTCGGCGCGCCGACGATCACGACGTCGTAGTACGCGGACTGCTCGACGATCGCGTCGGCCGGCGTGTAGCTCTCGACGAGCCACCGATCGGCCCGCTCGAATCCGTCGAGTCGGTCCGCTGCGGCGTCGAGCAGCCGATCCCCTTCCGCATGCTTCGTTTCGGCCTCGGGGTCGGACGCCGTCACGGCCGCGGAAGCGACGTGGAACAGATCGATCCACGCGTCCGCCTCCTCGGCGAGCGTCCTCGCGAAGTCGACGGTCGCCCCCGAGTGCGGCCCGCCGCCGACCCCGACTAACACGGAGGAGACCGTGCCGTTGCGTCCCGCAACGTCATCGGCGTTGAGCGTTGCTCCGGCGACCGACTCCGTCGTCGACGCCAACTCGCCGACGGTCGAACTCGACAGGCCGAAGCGACGGACGCCGGCGTCGATCGACCCTTTTCGCCCGGTCGGCTCGGAGGGCTCGGCGTCGCTTCCGTCCATACGGATCGGTCCGGTGGACCATCCGTATATAGTGATCGATCCTCGTAAATACGCCGTTTCTCGGGCACACACGGTCGTCATCCCGCGCCGTTTATCTCCTCGACCGTCCGAGAAACCGCCGTGGAGCTTCACGTCCGGTACGAGGGCGACGACGACCCCGACAAGTGCACCGCCCGCAAGCTCGCGCGGTTCGACCTCGCCGAGCTTCATCGGTCGGATCGGGCGACGCCGTACGGCGTCGTGTTAAATCCACACGCGGAGCGGGCGCTCTCGCCGGCCGACGCCGACCTCGCCCGCGAGGAGGCGCTCGTCGCGCTCGACTGCTCGTGGGAGTCGGCCGGCGAGAAGCGGTTCTCGCTGCCCGGCGAGCATCGCGCGCTGCCCTACCTCGTCGCGGGCAACCCCGTCAACTTCGGCCGCCCCATGCGGCTGACGACGGTCGAGGCGTTCGCGGCCGCCTCGTGGATCCTCGGCGAGCCCGACGTCGCCGAGCGAATCCTCTCGAAGTTCACCTGGGGCGAGACGTTCCTCGAACTCAACGCCGAGCCGCTCCGGCGGTATGCGGACTGTGCGGACTCCTCGGCCGTCGTCGCGATCCAGCAGGAGTATCTCGACCGGGAGTGAGCGGCCGTCCCGTCATGAACGCAGGAGAGCGGGATCCGTCGCCTCAGCCCTCGTCGCCGTCTCGCCGAGGTTCGTCCGCTCCGTCGTGGCGCAACCCGCCGACGCGCCGTCCGGAAGGACAAGAGTCAGGACGCCGGGCGGCCACGGAGGAGGTATGAGCGACGACGCGGAGATCAACGGGGAACGCGACGGCGGCATCGAGGATCCGGAGACCCACGGCGGCATCGAGGATCCGGAGACCCACGGCGGCATCGACGACGCGCGGATCGAGACCCGGGCCATCCACGCAGGCCAGGAACCCGACCCGGAGACGGGCGCGCTGATGACGCCCATCCACGCCAACTCCACCTACGAACAGGACGGCCCGGGCGACCACCGCGGCTACGAGTACTCCCGAACCGGGAACCCGACGCGAAGCGACCTCGAGGCGAACCTCGCCTCGCTGGAGTCCGGCAGCCACGCCCGCTGTTTCTCCTCGGGAATGGGCGCGATAAACACCGTTCTCAACCTCCTCGAGGCGGGCGACCACGTCGTCGCTGGCGACGACGTCTACGGCGGAACCCACCGGATCCTCACGCAGGTGTACGACCAGTACGACCTCGATACGACCTTCGTCGACACGACCGACCTCGACGCCGTCCGCGACGCGATGCGCGAGGAGACCGCGCTGTTGTGGCTGGAGACGCCGACGAACCCCCTGATGAACGTCAACGACATCGGCGCGCTCTCGGAGATCGCGCACGCCAACGGCGCGCTCTGTGCGGTCGACAACACCTTCGCGACGCCATATCTCCAGCGCCCGCTCGAACACGGTGCCGACGTCGTCACGCAATCGCTGACGAAGTATCTCGGCGGTCACTCCGACGTCATCGGCGGCGCGCTGATCGTCGACGACGACGACCTCGACGAACGGCTCGGCTTCTATCAGAACTCCGTGGGAGCGACGCCCGGCCCCTTCGACTGCTTTCTCGTGTTGCGGGGAACGAAGACGCTGCCCGTTCGGATGGACCGTCACTGTGAGAACGCCGCGGCGCTCGCCGAGTGGCTCGACGACCACGAGGACGTCGAGCGCGTCTACTATCCCGGGCTCGAGTCGCACCCACAACACGAGCTGGCGGCCGAGCAGATGGACGACTTCGGCGGCATGCTCTCCTTCGAGTTCGACGGCACGCTGGAGCAGGGGTCGACGGTCGTGAGCGAGACCGAGGTGTTCACGCTCGCGGAGTCGCTCGGCGGCGTCGAGAGCCTCATCGAGCAGCCGGCTGCGATGACGCACGCCGCGATCCCGCGCGAGGAGCGGCTCGCCGCGGGGCTCACCGACGGGCTGATCCGCGTCTCGGTCGGCATCGAACACGTCGACGACCTCAAAGCCGATCTGCAGGCGGCGTTCGACGCGGCGCGGGAGTGACGGCGCTCGGCGGGCCGGAGAGGAACACGACGGCGCTCTACTTATTTATCGCTGGCGCCCGATCGGACGTGCATGACCGAGGTCCCGATCGACGTCACCCCGAGCGTGGAGATTCCCCCGGACGAGATCCCGGAGGACGTGCCGGGCGAGTCACGGATGGTCGAGACGAACGACGTCCGGCTGCACGTCGTCGAGGCGGGCCCCGAGGACGGGAAGCTGCTCGTCCTCCTCCACGGGTTCCCGGAGTTCTGGTACGGCTGGCACGAGACGATCGCGCCGCTCGTGAACGCCGGTTACCGCGTCGTCGTTCCCGACCAGCGCGGCTACAACCTCTCCGAGAAACCCGGACGAGTCGCCGACTACCGGATCGACGAGCTGGCGGCCGACGTCGTCGGAGTGATCGACGCGTACGGCCGTGAGACCGCGGCGGTCGCCGGTCACGACTGGGGCGCGGCGGTCGCCTGGTGGCTCGCGTTACATCACGACGATCGGCTCTCGGAGCTGGTCGCGGTCAACGTTCCGCACCCGACCGTCTTCGAGCGAACGCTCCAGCGGTCGTGGGACCAGCGGCTCAAGAGCTGGTACGTGCTGGCGTTCCAGCTCCCGAGGCTTCCGGAGGCCGTCGCTAGCGCGGGCAACTGGCGGATCGTGACCCGGATGCTCCGTGACACCAGCCTTCCGGGGACCTTCGACGAGGAGGACCTCCGGCGGTATCGACGGGCGTGGAACCGCGGGGGCGCGTTCGAGGCGATGGTGAACTGGTACCGAGCGATCGTCCGCGATCGACCGGAGCCGGCCCGGACCGAAGTCGAGGTGCCGACGCTCGTGATCTGGGGCGCCGGCGACCGCTTTCTTCGCAAGTCGATGGCGGGGCGGAGCGTCGACCACTGCACGGACGGTCGCCTGATCACGATCCGCGAGGCGACCCATTGGGTCGTCCACGAGGAGCCCCACCGGGTCGCGGACGCGATCGCCGACCACATCGATCCGCTGCCGCCGGGCGCGAGGGAGTAGGGTTCGAGACGGTGCCGCGGCTCAGGTCCGCTGCTCGTGAAACGCTCGAACGACGTCCTGTCTGGCGATGAGCCCGACGAGGATCCCGTCCTCATCGACGACCGGAAGCCGGTTGATGTCGGGATCGCTTCCGGAGAGCAGGCGGAGGACCTCGTCGACCCCCGTGTCGGGCGTCACCGTCGCCACGTCGGGGCTCATCACCTCGGTGATCGGTCGATCGGCGTTGCGCACGAGGTCGACGCCGAGGTCGAGGTCGCGCCACGGAGGTTTCACCTGATAGGTGAGCGTGTCGACGAACGGCGGGAGTCCGATCGGGACCCAGAGGGTCTCCCCCTCGGGCTCGAAGAGGTCGACGAGGTCCGACTCGGTCACGATCCCCACGACCGTTCCGTCCGCCTCGACGACCGGAAATCCCGAGAACGAATGGCGGGCGAACTTCCTGAAGACGTCCGAGACGTCATCGTCGGGTGTGACCGTCACCACGTCCTCGACCATCAGATCGCGTGCCTGCATACGCGTCTCCTCGTCGTCCCGACCGGTAGGTGTTTCGGAGATCGAATTTAAAAAGGTAAATCAATAAAGCGGTGAACGAAGGGGAGAGCGACTCGTTCACTACGCCATGGGCGAGTCGACCCCACCGGACGGCGGCCGGTCGAACCGCACGAACGAACACGGCTCCGAGGGCGGCGTCGCCGATCGCCGCCCCGACGCGGACGTCGTCACCGGTGATCTCCCGGTTCCGCTGCCGGCCGAGGACGAGGTGACCGTCGAGTTGGTCCGAGACGCCGTCAGCGTCTCGCGCGGCGAGCTCTCCGACGAAACGTTCTCGGATAAGTACGGGCTCGGTTCGTCGAACGATCCCTCGAAGTGATCGACGGGACGGCGGCAGAGTCCCGTCAGGGGACGATCGATTCACTCCACGTTCGACGGCTCCTGCTCGGCGAAAAAGGACTTCACGACCTCCTCTTCAGCCCGGTGGAGCGTCTCGCTCACGGTTGATTTCGCGAGCCCGAGCTCCTCGGCGAGTTCCGTGAGCGAGCAGCGTCGAGGGGTGTCGTAGTAGCCATGCTCGACGGCCGCGAGGACCGTTTCACGTTGTCGGTCGGTCAGCGTTCGGCTCGGCGGCTCCCAGCCGGAGACGCGCTCGATCCGGTAGGAGAGTCCGAACTCCTCGAACCGTTTGCCCAGTTCCGGGAGCCGCTTGCGTGCGCCGACGACGGTAACGGTCGCCTCGCCCTCGGCGATCTCGACGGGCATCCGGATCGGCACGCCGGCGCGTTTCGCCGCGCGGATCAAAAGCGGCGCCGAGGTCTCGAACTGGACGGTCGCCTCCCGATCGGATCGGGCCAGCACGGTCCGGTCGGTCACGCCCGAGTGGTCGGCCATGTCCGAAAGGATGGCCTCGACGTCCGGCGCGGTCACGTTGACCAGCACGCAGCCGGGGCCGTCATCGGGGAGCGCCGCAAGGACCCGGAACGTCGCATTCGGGTGATCGCGGGAGACGTCAGCGACCCAATGGCCCTCGGGGAGTTCGACGACGAGACGTGCGTGTGTCATGGGATGGATCCGTTGATGCCGTTCGTATCCAGCGTCCGGTGCGTTCAGTTCGTCAGGTGCGTTCAGTTCGTCCGGTGCGTCCGAGGAGCGGGACGGGCGTGACGTTCGATCCGGAGGATCTCACTACACCACCACCGCGCTTTTCCGGTCGACGGCCTCGTGTAGCGCACGGAAGGAGCCCTCCTCGGCGGTGACGGCGTGGCCGCCTTCCTCGCCGGTCGCTCCCGGACGACGGTCGGTCCGTGATCGCCGGCGATGGCCAGCGAGAGACGCCGCGACTTCCGGGCAGCCCTCCGCAACCAGGGGTGTGCCCGGTCACGGATCCGTCCATGCAGTCACCATCGTCACGTTCGGTTCATCCCGACGCCCGCTCCGATTCGGTGAGGTAGCACTTCGGATCGGGCGCGAACGGGTCGCCGTGGACCGCGAGCGCGCGGAGCCGCGAGCCGCCTCGACAGATGTTCTGGTACGCGCACTCCCGACAGCGACCCTTGAGGTGTTTCTCCCGCTCGCGAAGCCGGGCGAGAAGCGGGTTCGACTCGTCGGACCAGATCGCCCCGAAGGGGCGGTCCCTGACGTTTCCGAGCGCGTAGCCCTGCCAGAACTGCGTGAGGTGGACGTTGCCGACGGGGTCGACGTCGGCGACCCGCTCACCCGTCGGGTCGCCGCCGTTCCGTTCGAGGTGCCGACGGATCGCCCGGGCTTGGTCGTCGCCGAACTCGCGGCGGGCGTACTCGACGAGGTAGCCGGCGTCGGCGTAGTTGCCGACGAGCAGCGTCTCGATCTCCTCGCCCGTGGCGTGATGCTCGCGGGTGAGCGTACAGAGACGGTCGACGGCCTCGCGCGTCGCCTGGGGGGACAGGTCCGCGCCGGCGACGTCGGCTCCGCGGCCCCCGTAATCGAGATGGTAGAAACAGAATCGGTCGACGCCGACGTCGACGAGCAGGTCGACGACGCCCTCGAGGTCGGCGACGTTGTGCTCGGTGATCGTGTAGCGGAGTCCCGTCTTTAACCCGACGTCGAGGCACGCCTCGATCCCCCGGACGGCGGCGTCGAACGCGCCGCGCTGGCCCCGAATCCGGTCGTTTCGCTCGCGAAGCCCGTCGACCGAGATGCCGGCGTACTGTAGCCCCGCGTCGCGCAGTTCGCGGGCACGCTCGCGAGTGAGCAGCGTTCCGTTCGTCGAGAGCACCGGGCGGAGCCCGCGGTCGGCGGCGTGCGCGACGAGTTCGGGAAGGTCCCGGCGGACGAGCGGCTCGCCGCCCGAGAAGAGCACGACCGGCACGCCGAACTCGGCGAGGTCGTCGAGCAGCGCCTTTCCCTCTGCCGTCGTCAACTCGCCGGGCGCGCTCTCGGTATCCGCGGCGGCGTAGCAGTGTTCACAACGGAGGTTACACCGCTTCGTCGCGTTCCAGACGACCACGGGACGACGCTGGCGCTTCTCGGTGATCTGTGGCTTCGAGGACTCCTCCGCGGCGTCATACCGGAGACCGTCGCTTTCGGCGTCCAGATCACAGAGGAGTTTGCTCACCGAGATCATCGGTCCGCTCCTCCGACGTCGGGGTCCTCGCTTGGTGTGCTTTCGTGATCGGCGTCGTCATCCGCGTCGTCGCGGGTGGCGTCACGGTCGATGTCGCGGTCGGCGTCGCGGTCGGCGGACGGTCGCGGCCCCCCGCAGGCGATCGTCGGGGTTCCTTCCGTCTCCTCGTGGACGCGAGGTTCGCCATCGTCGTCGCCACCGCGTCCAGGACTCCCGTCGCCGTCCTCGCCGTCCGACTCGCCATCCGTCCCGTCGCCCAGCGACTCGGCCGAGTAGCGGTGGACCTCCGCGGCGGGTGCGACCCAGACGTCTCGAGCGTACCAGCCGAAGAGCGTGCTCGCCTCCTCGTGGGCCGCATCGGGCGTGGGCGCCGCCACGGTGCCGACGTGTCGCATCGGATCGGCGGCCGCGTCACGGATGAACACCTCGAACCGGCGCCCGTCCGCCGACCGCGGCCCGCTCTCGCCGCCGCTTCGGCTCGTCTTCTCGACCATGCAAACGCGTTCCCGTCCGGCCCGGAACTCGGTTTCGTACGTTCTCGATCCCTGAAAGCGGCCCCGAACGTGTTCGGGATGACCGTCAAGGACGAACGGATCGAAGCCACGGCCATGTTCGGCGAGGTCGATCTCGACGACCGGCCGGTGGTGGCGATCTGGGAGGTCACGCAGGCGTGCGGGCTCGCGTGTCGGCACTGTCGGGCGAACGCGAACCCGACACGGCATCGAGACGAGTTGACGACGGCAGAGGGAAAGGCGCTGCTCGACGACCTCGCCGAGTTCGGCGAGGGACAGCTCGTCGTCCTCTCCGGCGGCGACCCGCTCGCTCGCGAGGATCTCTTCGAGCTGATCTCGTACGGCGACGACGCCGGGCTGCGGATGACGATCACGCCGAGCGGGACCGCGTCGTTGACCCCCGACCGCGTCCACGAGATGGCCGACGCCGGCATCGAACGGATGGCGTTGAGTCTCGACGGCGCGACCGAGGCCGCCCACGACGCCTTCCGTGGCGAGGAGAGCTTCGCGGACACGATGGCGGCCGCCGCCGCGGCCCGGGAGGCGGGTCTGCCGATACAGGTGAACACGACCGTCTGTGCGGACACCGTTTCGCGGCTACCGGCGATCCGGAAACTCGTTCGGAAGCTGGGTGCGGTGCTGTGGAGCGTCTTCTTCCTCGTGCGTGTCGGTCGCGGCGGGATCCTCGAGCCCGTCGCCCCCGAACGCGCCGAGTCCGTGATGGAGTGGCTCCACGAGGTCGACGCCGAGGAACGGTTCGGCGTGAAGACCACCGAGGCGCCCTTTTATCGCCGCGTCGGCGCCCAACGCGAGGACGGCAGCCGCGACGGATCACGCCGCCGAACCGGGATCACCGCCGGCTGCGGCTTCGCCTTCGTGAGCCATACCGGGGAGATCTACCCCTCCGGATTCCTCCCGCTGTCCGCCGGCGACGTCCGCGAGGAGTCGATCGTCGACGTCTATCGGGACGCGCCGCTCTTCGAGTCGCTGCGCGATCCAGACGGATTCTTCGGGAAGTGCGGCGCCTGCGAGTACCGACACGTCTGTGGCGGAAGCCGCTCCCGCGCGTACGCCGAGACCGGCGATCCGACCGGGAGCGATCCGCTCTGTCCGTACGTGCCCGATGGATACGACGGACCGCTTCCCGAGCGTCTCGCGTGAGCGGAGCGGTTCGGAGGGGCGGGTCGAGGGATCGCCCGTTCGTCCGCACGCCGCCGACCCCGCAAGCCGGTCATCGCGGATGCCCGGAGTCCTTCGCCCCCCGGCACCGACGGCGGTTGCCCGGCAGGCACGCACTCGACCGTTGCTTCGTGCTTTCGTCGAACGGTGCGTCCGATCCGTTCCGATTTCTGTCATATATTCTTATGAATTAAATTGCTTCAAATTACATGACTCCTTCAAAGAAACCGTCGAAGGTTACAAACGACTGTTTCTTCACACCACACTTATGTTCGCTCTCCTCAAAGAATAGTTTGATGAGTTCAAAGCAGGATGACCTGAAGGAGACGAACACCGAAGCCCGCTTCGAGTTCAAAAAGGAGGAGAAATCCGCCTTCAAGGCCGA
>CAZIFX010000038.1:0-21862 GCA_964538415.1 uncultured Halobellus sp. | reverse complement strand
CACGATGTCAAACGAACAGTCCCCATCGACCGTCCGCACGCCGCTTCGGATCGGCGCAACGCTATCCAGACAGTTCCGCCAGCTGACCGTCGGCGGCGTTCGCGCCGCGGCGTTCTGGGCGGCAGTCCTCCTCCCGCTGGCGTACCTCCCGGCGATATACGTCACCGAGGGCTCGGGAGTGCTTCTCGCGCTCCTCGCGCTCAACATGGCATGTGTCGTCATCGGTCACGAACACAACCACCCCTCCGAACGCGAGTACCCATGAGCACCACGAGTTCCCCCACCGATACGACGGAATCGACCGAGAAGATGGACGAGCCCGTCGACGAGTCCGGCGACCTCTCGAAGGCCGAACGACTCGCGGAGTTCCTCCGCTCCGAGGCCGCGGACGGCGAGACCTACTTCAAAGCGAAGTTCATCGCCGACGACGTCGGCCTCTCGCCGAAGGAGATCGGCGCGCTCATCGTGCAACTGCAGGACTCCGTGCAGGATCTGGAGATCGAGAAGTGGTCGTACACCGGCGCGACGACCTGGCGCGTCTCCACCCAGTAGCTCCCGGCGGAGCCGACGACGAACCACGCCGTTATCGCCGATATCGCTCCGGCACGTACTGGCGTATGCGTTCTGGAACGTAGCCGAACACGATCGGCGCGAGCGTCGCCAGTCGGCGACGGAGCAACGCGTACACGCCGCCGATGGCGAGCAGCGCGAGCACGATCCATCGGAACGGCGACGGCAGAACGACCATCAGCGGGATCCCGAGAAGCGACGCGAGCGCGAAGTCCTCCGGCGCGCCGTCGTATCGGATCACGCGCTTCGGCCGCCGCCACCGGCCGCGAACGTGGTCGTACACGGCGCGGTCGGACGTCCCCTCCCACGGTCGAAGCTCGAGGCCCCCGCCGAACCGGTCCATCCGACAGTGTGCGGCGGCGCCGATCAGAAAGAAGGCGAGCGCCACGGTCGTCGGCGTCGAAACCACGACCGCGAGGACGACGGCCGCCAGCGCGAGCAGCGGATACACCGTCGGATAGTGGAGCGTCCGCCGGTGGCCCGCGTACAGGTCCAGGTCGGGGAGGATCCCACCGAGGAGCCCCCCCGTCAGCGCCGCGGTCGCGAACTCGGGGGCGACGAACGCCAAGGGCGTCGCGAGTGCCAACCCCACGATCGCGTGGGTTGGAAGCATCATACGAGTCACTGGGCGAAAGGGAACCATAAGCCCGGCGGCTCGAACGAACCGAACGCTCGGATCGTCGATCCGTGTGGTTATATGCGTCCATGTTCCCGAGGAAACCGTATGTCGGATAGTGGCGGGAAACGGCCCGACGGTGATCGGCGTCGTGAACCGGACGATCTCCTCGCGCAGCTCTTTCGAAGCGGGCGGGCGAACGCAATGATCTCGTGGGTGCTGGTCGGAGTGCTCCTGTTGGTGCTCGTCGAAAGCCTGCTGGACGTCGATCGACAGTGGATCGTGTTCGTCGCCGCGACCGGCGTCATCGTCCTCCTTCCTCCGATCGGGTACCGCGACTGGCGCGTGATGCTGCCGTGGGAGCTGCTCGTGGTAGCGCTGTTTCCGATCCTCGTTCGCGGCCTGCTCGGCGGCGGGGTCGGAACCTTCGCCACGTATCTCTCGGTCGCGGGGCTCGCCCTGTTGGTCTGTGTCGAACTCCACATGTTCACGAAGGTGCGGCTGACCCACTGGTTCGCCGTCACGCTCGTCGTGATGACGACGATGGCGGTCGAGGCGGTGTGGACGATGGTGCGGTGGAACATGGACAACCTGCTCGGAACGACGTTCCTGACGACCAACGAGGCGCTCATGATCGAGTGGATCTACGTGACGCTTGCCGGGCTCGCCGCGGGGCTCCTCTTCGATTCGTACTTCCGCCATCGCGGTCGGCGGCTCGGTCGCGCCATCCGGCGGGTGGTGGGCCTATGAGGCTGCTTCCCCGACCGAGCGTCCGGAACCAGCGCCGGCTCACCCGGCTGATGCAGGGGATCCTCCTCGCGATCGTCATCTACGGGCTGATCTACGGCGAGCCGAAGGCGATCACGAACGGAACCATGGCGCTTTTGATCACGTTCCTGCCCGCGCTGTTGAAACGCAACTACAACCTGCCGTTGGACCCGTGGCTCGGCCTCTGGATCACGCTGGCGGTGTTTCTTCACACGATGGGATCGGCGGGGCTGTACGCCCGGATCGACTGGTGGGACCACCTGACCCACGCGATGTCGGCCTCGCTCGTCGCGGCCGCGGGCTATACGGTCGCCCGGGCGATCGACCTTCACAGCGACGACATTCACATCCCCAGCCGCTTCGCGGCCGTCTACATCCTCATCGTGGTGCTCGCGTTCGGCGTCATCTGGGAGCTGTTCGAGTTCGGCCTCGACATCGTCGCCGACGCGACGGGGATCGAGATGCCGCTCGCCCAGCACGGGCTCGACGACACCGTCCGTGACCTGATGTTCAACTCGCTCGGGGCGCTCGTCGTCGCGGTCTTCGGACAGGCCCACCTCATGGGCGTCGCCGAAACCGTCAAGCAGAGCCTGTTGGAAAAGTGAATTCGGACCGACGCGTGCCCTACTGTTCCCCGTCCGACGCCTCGACGATCTCGAAATCGGCGAGCGTCCGGTCCGTCCGGGTGATCCGCTCGGCGACGAACAGCTTCTCGGTCTCGTCGAGCCGTTCCCAGTCGAACGACTCGGGCGGCGACGCATCGTAGGCCTCGACCTGATCGACGACGGCCTGGTTGACGAACCGGCCGAACTCCTCACACGCCGGACACCGGCTCATGAGGTGTGAGGTGTCGAAGGACCGCTCCAGCGTGCCCTCGAAACAGGCGAGACACCGATACGACGAGTTCCGACCCATACCTAACGGAGGCGACGCCGGCGTGAAAGCGTGTCGCCGGCGGCAGTCGGGACGTCGATCGAGTCGGCGACGCCGGGACGGTCGCAGCCGGGACGTCGATCGAGTCGGCGCGTCAGCGGTCCTCGTCCGCCTCGGCGATCACTGATATCTCCACGTCGATCGGGGCGGGAAGTCGCGACACCTCGACGCACGTCCGGGCGGGGTACGGTTCGTTCAGAAACGCCGCGTAGGCGTCGTTGACCTCCTCGTAATCGTCCATGTCGGTGAGATACACGGTCGCGTTGACGATCGCGTCCGCCGACGTGCCGGCGCTCTCCAGGATCGTCTCCACGTTCCGAAGCGCCGCCGTCGTCTGCGCTCCGACGTCCGCCGGAATCTCCCCCGTTTCAGGGTCCGCAGGCCCCTTGCCCGATACGTAAATCCGGTCGCCGGACCGGATCGCGTCCGAATACGGTCCGAGGCTCTCCGAGGCGCCGTCCGCGTCTATCTCTTCCATCGGTCCGAGTCGTCGTGGCGGCGTATTGAGTCTGGCGGCGGCGCACGGTCGGGTCGGACCCTATCACGTTCGGATCACGTGTCGGGATCCGATGGGCCCTCCCCGGGGGAGGGATCAGGCCCCGCCGTGGACGATCCGGTCCCGGACGCTCCGCTTGAGCGCCCGCGAGACGTCCGGCGGAAGGCCGCTCACGAGGAGGAAGCCGGCGAAGATGACGACGAATCCGACGATCGACGACAACGATAGCGTCTCGTCCAACAGGACCCAGCCGCCGACGGCGGACACCACGGGAACGAAGTAAAACAGCAGGTTCGCCTGCGTCGCGCCCGCCTCGTCGATGAGCGCGAAGTAGGTGAGGTAGGCGACCGCGCCGGAGCCCACGCCGACGTACAACAGCGCCGCGACCGCGACGGGGGGCAGCGAGAGCCCGACGACCGACTCGCCGGCGGCGTAACTCAGCCCGTGTGAGAGGATCGCCGCAAGCGGGACGCCCCACACGGTTCGGGCCGTGCTCGACAGCGTCGCGTCGGCGCGGCGGATCACCACGGCGCCGAGCGCGCTCACCACCGCGGCGGCGAACAACAGCGCCACGCCGAGGCGGCCGCCGAGCAACGCCGCGGATCCGGGGTCGGCGACGAGGACGACGCCGAGGAGTCCGAGCCCCATGCCGACGACGCCGCGGAGCGGCAGGCGTTCCTCGGAGAGGAGCAGGGCCGCGAACACCGGCGTCAGGATCGGGTTGAGGCTGAAGACGACCGCGGCCACGCCGCTGGTGACGTGCTGTTGGCCGACGAACAGCAGCGCGTTCGTCAGGCCGATCACGATCACGCCGGTCGCGAGGATGCCCACGACGTCGCCGACGGTCCGGGGACGGAGTTCCGCTCGGGAGAGCGTGAGTGCCGCGAACGTGACGAGGACGATCGCGCCGATGTCGAACCGGAGGGCGACGAAAAACAGCGGCGGAAGGTACGCCAGCCCGGCCTTCGCGGCGACGAAGGTTCCGCCGAAGAGCACGGCGGTGACGAGGAACAAGGCGGCGGTTCGGCGGGTGAACACGCTACCGCGACACCTCGGAGTCGATTCCGGACGAACGATCGGTCACACGAGGCTGTGCCATTATACTGTCCCGTATACTGGCGAGACGTATAACGAAATTCGTAAAATATTGTGCAACGGGAAACGTTCGACACGCCACGGTGCTCGCTCACGGCGTGAAATCCCCTCACGGCGTGAAAGGGCGTCACGAACGGAGGCCGACGTCGAAGAAGTCGGGATCGGCGGCCGAGGTATTCGACCTCGGGTTCGGCGGCCGTTGGCTCCGAAACTCGCCAGAGGGAGCGACGCGTACGCGGCCGATCCATCCGAAGCCGGTTTATCCCGGCGACCGTTGGATCGGGTATGGAGGGTCCGCTCGAGGAGATCGAGTTTCTCGCCCGCTCGACGAATCGCGTCGAGGTGTTGCGCCTGCTTTCGACCGGCCCGCGGACGCGGCGGGAGCTCGCGGCGGCAACCGGGGCATCGCAGGCGACGTTGGGGCGGATCCTCGAGGATTTCACCGAGCGCTCGTGGGTTCGCCGCGAGGGGGACGGCTACGTCGCGACGGCCACCGGAACGCTGGTTGCCGACGGGATCGGCGACCTCGTGGAGGTCCTCGAAACGGAGGGCAAGCTTCGCGACGTGGTCGCGTACCTGCCGACGGCGGAGCTGACTTTCGATCTGCGTCGGCTCGCGGACGCGACGGTGACCGTGCCGACCCGAACGCGCCCGAGCGCCCCGCTCCAGCGCGTGATCGAGGCGATGCGCGGTGCCGACACGCTGCGTGCGTTCTCACACACGCTCAACGAACAGAGCCTGACGACGGCCCACGAGCGCGTGACGGCGGGCGAACAGACGTTCGAGGCCGTCCTCTCGACGAGCGCGATCGAGGCGCTCGCGGCCGACGACCGACTGTGGCGGCGGCTTCGGGCGCTCGCGCGCAGCGACGACGCGGAGATCCGGGTTCGTCGCGAGGACGTGCCGCTCTCCGTCACCATCGCCGACGAGACCGTGTATCTGCTCGTGCGGGACGACGGCGGGATCCTGCGGGCGTCGTTACACACCGACGACCGGACCGTCCGCGACTGGGCCGAGGAGACGTTCGCACACTACCGGGAGACTGCGGAGCCGTTCGACCCGACCGCGTTCGAGGAGTGAGCGTCGTCGAACGATGAACCGTCGCCGGAGGATGAACCGTCGTCGAACGATGAACCGTCGTCGAACGATGAACCGTCGTCAAGGGAGTGAACGTCGAGAGACTCTTAAAACAGCGACTCCAGCTCGTCGTCGCTGTCCAGGAGTTCGGCGAACCGCTCCTCGCTCTCCTCGGTGATCTCGCCGATGTTCCGCTGGGCCTCGATCGCCACCTGCTGGAGCTCCTTCACGCGGGGGACGTTCGTCACGCCGCCGAGCAGCACGAGGACCGCGACGGTTCCCTCGCCGCGCCGGGGATAGTCGCCGCCTCGCACCTCCATCGACCCCGTCTGCTCCTCCAGCCACTTCCGACCGTGCTCGATCCCCTTACGGTTCAGATACTCCGGCGGCCCGGCGACGACGAGCAGCGCGCGCTCCGTGCCGCTCACCTCACAGGGGAGGGTGAGCCGCCCGAGCGTCGCCTTCCGGACGAGGCTCGTGATCCGGTTTGTGGTCTGGGTGCTGTCGAGTTCGAACTTCTCGCCTCGGAGCCGCGAGAGCAACCCGGACCGCTCGGGCTCGTCCACCTCGACCTCGGCGTAGCCCAGCGTGGAGATCCCGCCGCCCGCGAGCGTGTTGATGATCTCCGAGGAGTCGACGACGCTCTCGGCGACGTCGCTGCCCTCGCCGATCTCGCCTGCGCTGAAGAGGACGCCGAACCGCTTTACGAGCTCCTCGTTGAGCGCGTCGTATCCCTGCTGGACCGACTCGCCGGTCTTTCGCCAGGCGTCGTTGTCGAAGACGAGCAGGTTGTCGACCTCGTCGACGAACGTCTTCAGCGACCGGGCGGCGTTGAGCGTGTAGATCCCGCCCTCATCGGTGCCGGGGAGAATCCCGAGCCCGTAGACCGGCTCGGTGTGGATCCGCTTGAGATGACGGGCGATCACCGGGGCGGCGCCGGAGCCCGTCCCGCCGCCGAGTCCCGCGATGACGAGGAACGCGTCGATCTCGTGGACCGGCACCCCGTCGAGTGCGCCCTGCACCTCGTCGATGTCCTCCTCGGCGATCTCCGCGCCGAGTTCGTTGTCCGCGCCCACCCCGTGGCCCTTCACGCGGGCCTGTCCGATCAGGATACGATGGTCCCTCGGGAGGTGGTCTATCCCCTCGAGGTCGGCCTTCGCCGTGTTGACCGCGATCGCGCCCCGAACGACGTCCGAACCCGTCGCCTCGTCGTACGCGAGAAACTCGTCGACGACCTTCCCACCCGCCTGTCCGACCCCGATCAGTGCGAGTTTCATGTGAACACACCGCGTAACGCTACGCGTGCCGCATTCATAAAGGTTGGAAACCGAACCGGGTTCGAGGAACGGGACCGACCTGGCCGCCGAGCGACGGCGATCGGTCCTCCGCCGGTAATCGGTCCCCCGCCGGAGCGGTCACTCCTCGACGTAGGTGACCTCGTCGATCTCCCGACGAGGGCCGTCCGCGTCGTCGTTCTCGTATTTATATACGACGTCGTCGTCCTCGTCGACCGTGGCGTTGTGCGAGCCGTCACAGAACGGCTTCGTGTCCGAGAGCCCGCACCGACAGACGTAGATGGCGCCGTCGTCGCCCATGTCCGATTCGTCGAGTCGCTGTGGTCCCTTCGCTTCGTGTGTCACTTCCCGTGCCATACGCACCCATGGATCCGTCGTCACCTAAACGTCGGGGGTGACTCCGCGCCGACGCGACGGCCCCGTCGGAGTCGTTCGCCCACCGAGTCGTTCGCCCACCGAGTCGCCCGTCGTCGGCACGAGCCGGCACAACCGCCTTATCCGTGCGGCCCGAATCCGACGCATGAGCGAAAGCGACTCCTCGGAGCCGGAGAAGCCGGCCGAACTCACCGACGAACAGTGGCGTGACCGGCTGACCGACGAGCAGTACCGGGTGCTCCGGGAGAGCGGGACCGAAGCTCGCTTCTCCGGAACGTACGTGGACCACGACGCCGACGGCACCTACCGATGTGCGGCCTGCGGGACGGTGCTTTTCGACTCGGAGACGAAATACCACTCCGGGTGCGGGTGGCCCGCCTTCTATGCCGCGGAGGAGGAATCGGTGACGACGACGCTCGACACCAGCCACGGCATGCGCCGGACGGAGGTCAAGTGTGCCACCTGCGATTCACACCTCGGGCACGTCTTCGACGACGGCCCCGAGCCGACCGGAAAGCGGTTCTGCATCAACTCCGTCGCGATGACGTTCGACGAGGAAGGGGAGTGAAGTACCTCGGGGGCAAGCCCCGAGGCACTCGCCTTGCTTCTCTGTAGACGGGAACGACGACCGGGCCGCCGTCGGACGTGCTACAGAGCCGGGATCGAGTCCGACTCCCCGGGTTCGAGACCGGATCCGTTCCTTTTACCGCGCCGCGTGCGGACGGATGCGTATGAACGTTCGTGACCGCTCCCGAAAGGTCGGGATCGCCGCCGCGCTCGCGACGGTGATCGTCCTAGCCGCGCCGTACGCGGTCGTCTCCGGCCACGAGGGGCTGCTCATCAGCTACTACTCGGCCGGGCCGATCGGCGCCGGCGGCGTCGGCCTGTTCGCGGCGGTGAGCGTCGTCGTCCTCGCCTCCCTCGAACGCGGTAACGTCGACCCCGGAACCCTCGCCGGCGTCGCCGTCGTCTTGGGGGCCGCGACGACGCTGGCCGCCCTCCTCTGGTACGTCTCAATCGACGCGGCCGTCCTCTTCAGCTTCGCGCCGGAGTACCGCTGGCTCGAGTGGCACGCTCCCGCGGTGATCGCCCTCTCGCTGCCCGTTCCGGCTGGCGCGGGGCTGTACGCGCGCGACCTGCTCGCGTGACCGGGATCCTGGCGCGAGCGGCTTCGGCTTCGATGCGGTCGATCGACCGCGCGGGGGCGCCGACGCGACGCGAGCGAAAGGCCCTTATGTGGAACCCGTGTACGTCGAGATGGACTAGGTCGGGCGGTTAGGCCCCGCTCGTTACCCGTAAGGTAGTCTTTAGCGGGGACCGAACGCCGAGCTCGTCCGGTCAGACCGGTACGGGCCCCGAGAGCCAACGTGGAAGCCTCGTCCGCCGGGGACAGCGGTCCACGGCGCCCGCTCGCAGGAGCGGTCCGTCGTGGTTCGTCGGCGACAACGGGTCAGGCGCGGAAGCGAGCAGCCCACCGCCGGACGCCGGTCGCTCGTCGGGTCGCGGGGTGGAGAAGGCAACCGGGATACCCCGTGCCGGAACGCCGGGCAACCTCGGCCGTCCACCATTCATATGGCGTTCCCGCGTCGATGAGTCCCCGGCACGGCCCGAATCCGACCGCACCCGTCGACGAGTCCCGGCGAGCCCGACGGGCTTCACAACGCTTGATACCTGGGGGCGAGGAGAGTTCGAGGTGACGCGCCGCCTTTTCGGGACCCTCTGTGGGCTCGTCTTTCTCGTCAACCTCGGCCGCGTCGCCTTCGCGCCGCTCGTTCCAACCATCGGGGCGGAGTTCGACGCGAGCCCCGCGGTCATCGGGACGGTGACGACGCTCGTCTGGGTCGGCTCCGCGCTCCCGCGGATCCCGGTCGGCTACCTCCTGACGAAGGTCCCCAGACATCAGGTCGTGCTCGGCGCGGGCGTCACGCTCGCCGGCGCGGCCCTGCTCACGGGCTCCGCCGAAACCGTTCGAACCCTTCGATTCGGCGGCTTCCTCCTCGGACTCGCCTCCGGCGCCTACTTCGTCGCCGCCGTGCCGCTCGTCGCGGAGCTGTTTCCCGAAGGTCGGGGTCGGGCGATCGGGATCCACGGCGCCGCGAGCCAGCTGGCGGCGGTCGTCGCCCCCGGCGTCGTCGTCGCGACGCTGCTCGTCGCCGGGTGGAGCACGGTCTTTCACCTGGTCGCCGTCGCCGCCCTCGTCGTCACCGCCTTTCTGACGGTCGTGATCCGCCGCGATCCACTTCCCGAGGGTGCCGGCGCCGACCGTGACTTCCGTGCCGCGCTGGGCTACTGGCCCGTGCTGCTCGTCGGGATCGCCGTCGTCGCCGTCCCCGGCTTCGTCTGGCAGGGCGTGTTCAACTTCTACGTGACCTACCTCACGGGCGTGAAAGGCGTCCCCGACGGCGTCGCGAACGGCCTGCTCACGGTCATCTTCGCCGCGGGACTGCCCGCCTTCTGGTTCGGCGGACGTCTCGCGGACCGCCTGCCGCACGTTCCCTTCCAACTCGGGCTCATGACCTGCTTCACGGCGGGGCTGATCGGGCTCGTTCTCGCGGACGGGACGGTCGCGCTCGTGGCGGTGACCGTCCTGCTCGGGCTCACGATCCACGCGACGTTTCCGGTCGTCGACACCTACGTGCTGGAGTCGCTGCCGGCGGACAGCCGGGGCAGCGCCTACGCCGTCTTCACCGGCGTCGCGTTGACCTTCGAGGCGACCGGAAGCGGCGCGATCGGGTTCGCGGCCGAGGCCGTCGGCTTCGATGCGGCGTTCCTCGCCGGCGGCGTCGGCGTCATGATCGTCGTCGTCCTGATCGGGTCGCTGCACGCGGCCGGTCGGCTCCCCGGTGGCGCCGCGGCGTGAACGGTCGACCGCCCGGCGACGCCGAGCGCCTCTGAAGGTTTAAACCCGGTGAGGGACAATCCAGGCGCAGTGACCGACTCGCCGCCGTGGGCCGACGTCTTCGGCCACGAGGAGCCGTATCCCGAACAGGCCGACGGGATCGATGCCGCCATCGACGTCGCCGAGGACGGCGGCTTTCTCGCGCTCGAGGGCGCCTGCGGCACGGGCAAGACGATGCTCGCGCTGACCGCCGGGCTCGACCGCGTCCGTGACCCCGACTCCGGATTCGAGCGCGTCCTCGTGCTCACGAGCGTCAAACAGCAGCTCCGCCAGTTCGAGACGGACCTGGAGACGGTCAACGCGAACCTGCCCGAGGAGTACGACCCGATCTCCGGGCTCACCCTCGTCGGCAAGGCCGACGTCTGTCCGTACGCCCGCGAGAACCGGGGCGGGATCGACCGGGAGAACGTCTACGAGCGCTGTGAGGGGCTCCGAGAGCGGACTCGAAACCTCGTCGGCGACGGCGGCGTCACCTCGACGTCGAACCTCGTGAGCGAGGCGCGAAGCCAACAGGTCGGGCTGCTCGACTCCGGAGGCGGCAGCAAAAACGCGGACGACGAAACCGACTACCTGACCGTCGACGGGGAGCCGACGCCGTACCGGCCGGACACCGAGGAGTTCCGCGACACCGAGTTCTGTCCCTTCTACGCCGGCTTTCTCGATGACCTGCCCGAGGACGGCGATCCGGTCGAAGCCGTCCCGTTCGACCTCACGGATCTGGGCCACGTCGACCCGACCGAACTCGTCCGGCTCGCGGCCGGACGCGGCTCCTGTCCGCACTCCGTCATGGGCGCGCTCGTTCCCGAGGTCGAGGTCGTCATCGGCAACTACTATCACGCGTTCGACCCCGTCACGACGGCGACGTTCACCGGCGCGCTGCTCGACGAGTCGACGTTCGTGGTCTGTGACGAGGCGCACATGCTCGAACCGCGCGTCCGCGACCTCGTGAGCGACGCGGTCGCCGACGCGAGCCTCCGGGACGCGAGCGCGGAGCTGACCCGGGTGATCCAGCCGATCACGTTCGAATCCGAGGGCGCGGACGCCGGAACCGATGCCGACCTCGTGCGCGGGGAGCTGTCCGACTCCGACGTCACCGTCGAGGAGATCGAACGGGTTCGGGAGTTCTATCGGGACCTCCGGGAGGAACTCGACCGCCGGGTCACCGCCCACCTCGACCGGGAGCGGCCCGACTGGCGGGCGTCGATGGAGAGCCTCGAGCACGAGGAGATCCCGCTCAGGGATCCCGAAGAGCCGGCCGAAGACGGGATCTCGACCTGGGCGCGCCGCGAGGGCTACGACGACCGCGTCTGGGCGCGGGCCGCCGCGGTCGGCGAGGTCGTCGGGCGGACCCTCGACTCGCTGGAGGAGGAGGACAAAAAGCGGGCCGCCCCCGGCGTCGGCCGAACCCTCAACGCGTGGTATCGCGAGGGCCACGAGGAGTTCTTTCGCGCCATCGACCTGGAGCGAACCCACGACGAGACGGCGCCGCCCGACTCCTGGCGGCGGGCGTACAACGCGAGCCTCGCGCTGTACAACTGCCTTCCGAGCGAGCCGATCGGAAGCCGCCTCGCCGAGTTCGGCGGCGGGGTGTTGATGAGCGCGACGCTGGAGCCGATGGACGTCTTCCGGGACGTAACCGGCCTCGACCATCTCGAACGATCCGGCCGTCCCGTCGAAGAGCGGACCTACGGGCTGACCTTCCCGGCGGAGAATCGGGCGAGCCTCGCGGTCGACGTGCCGAAGTTCACCCACGGCAACCGCGGCGCGCCGGGCGAGGAGAACGAGACGCGGCTTGCACACCTCGACGCGACGGCTCGGGTCGCCGCCCGTGAGGGCAACGTCCTCGTCGGCATGCCCAACTACGCCGAGGCGTCGTGGATGGCCGACGCGCTCGCCGACCGGCTCGTGAAGCCCGTGCTGCTCGACGAGTCCTCCGGCGACCGGGCGACGGAGTCGCTGAAGGACGACTTCTTCGCCGGCGAGGGGAAAGTGCTCGTCACCAGCCTCCGCGGGACCCTCACCGAGGGGGTTGACTACAGGGGCGACCGCCTGTCCGCGGCGGTCGTTTGTGGCGTTCCGATCATCAACACGGCCAGACCCCGGACTCGGGCGGTCGTCACCGCCTACGACCGGCGGTTCGACGCCGGCTTCGAGACGGCGCTCACCGTGCCGGCGGTCCGAAAGGCCCGACAGGCGATCGGCCGCGTGATACGCGGCCCCGACGAGCGAGGCGTCCGCGTGCTGCTCGACGCACGGTACGCCCGTGACTCGTGGAACGGCGTCCGGGAGTATCTTCCCGAGCACGAACGCGAGGAGTTCTCGCCGGTGAGTCCAGACATGCTCGCGTTCGCGCTCGACGGCTTCGACGCCGGAAGTGGATAGCTGCGAGAAAGCGGCTCCCGCGTCCTCGGGTCGAGCGTTGCTCGATGCCTGGTATGGCCACCCTTACCGTTCATCAAGATACGCATAACTAATCACCATCGTGGCGACCCATCGGTATGACCTCGAGCAAAAGACGCCGATGTTATCACGTGGTCTGTCGCGACTGCCGCACCGAACGCGTCTATCATTCCGCCTCGGCGGCGGAGTCGTTCGCCGACGAACACGGCGAAAAGACCGACCACGCCGTGACCTTCGGACGCGTCGAGTGACGACCGACCACGAGCGTCCGGCGACGGCCGGCCACCGGTGCATCGAGGGCGACCGCCCGCAGCCCGGCACCGACGGCTTTTCCGCCCCCGATCACGGATCGTTCGTATGGACGAGGACCGCCTGCGGATGGACGGGGAGGACCTAGTCGACGCGATGGTTTCGGCGGCGAAGGCGGGCGCGAAGGTCGCACTCGACGGCTTTCGGACGGACCTGGACGTGGAGACCAAGGCGGGACGGTTCGACCGCGTGACCGAGATCGACCGCGCGGTTCAGCGGCGGATCGGCGAGTCGCTCACGGGCGTCGATCCGGACGTCCCCCTCGTCGGCGAGGAGGAGGACGCCCGCAAGACGGTTCCGGAACTCGGCGCGGCGTGGGTGGTCGATCCGATCGACGGGACGAACAACTTCGTCGGGGGCGGCGCGGTCTGGGCGATCGCGATCGCGGCGACCGACGACGGCGACCCCGTCGCCGCAGTCACGCACCTTCCGGCGATCGGGGACACGTACGTGGTACGGGCAGTCGACTCCGACGAGCACGGCCGGGACTCCGCCGCCGCGGACGTCGCCCGGCGGAACGGGAAGCCGATCCACGTCAGTCGGCGCACGGACCCGACCGCGCTCACGATAAACCCGATCTTCGGCTTCTCCGATCGACACCGGCGGCATCACCGGGCCGTCATCGGGACGATCTTCGACGAGTTCGGCGACCTCCGCCGCATCGGTTCCGCACAGGCAGCGCTCGCGGGGGTCGCAAGCGGCGAGACCGACGCGGCGGTCTCGACGGTCGAGTTACAGCCGTGGGACACGGTGGGAGGCGTCCGTCTGGTGCGGGGGGCGGGCGGCATCGTCACCGACATCCACGGCGAGCGCTGGCGACCCGGCTCCGAGGGCCTGATCGCCTCCAACGGTCGGGCTCACGGGGCGTTGGTCGAGGCGTTCGAGGGACGGCGGTGAGCCGAAAAGTCGTCCGCGTGGCGAGCCGGAGGCGTCCTACCGCTTCCGGAGTGCTGCGCGGTAGTGGTACTCGCTTCCCGCCTCGCCACGGACGACGTCGGCGACGGTCCACCCGGTTCCGGTCGCCGCCTCACGTAGCCGCTCCGGACTGAACAGCCGAAGCTGCAGGACCGGGTCGCGCTCGCCGTCGTACTCGAAGTACATCACGCGATGGGCGAGCCCTGGCGTCGGATCGTGGCGGTAACCGAGGAGGTCGCGGGTCGCCTCGTGGTCGGGATCGTAACAGTCCACGACGGCGGTCGCATCCGGCGTGGTGACGTACGCGAGGTCGCCGAGGAACTCGGAGAGTCCCCGCATCGATCCGGCGAGACCGAGCTGCGTGCCGTTCGAGAGGGCCGACCGAAACCGGTTGCGCTCGAAGGTCTCCCGAAGCGCGAACATGTCGCCCTCGCGGGCGTCGTACACTCCACGGTCCCGCATCGTCTCGACGAGCGCCGGGCTCGGCTCGAGCGCCACCGTCTCGAACCGTTCCTGAAAGTGGAGCGCGTGACGGCCGGTGCCGGCGCCGAGGTCGACGAGCGGCCCCCGAAGGCGGTCAGCCATCCATTCGTGAAGGTCGCTCGTCGGATCGAACTCGCTGAAGTAGTACGGCTCGATCGGGTGTTCGTTCGTCTGTCGGCCGTCGCGGTGGAGGAGCGGCTCGGTGCGGACTCCGCGGTAGTGGTCGCGGATCGCCCGGCCGAACGCGTCGGTCATGCGGGCAGCGTCGACGGCGACGAACAAAAGTCCACGTGAGAGGCGGTGCAACCGGTCATCGACGCGGGCGGATGGGTTCAGGAGGGAGGCTTCGAGCGGGGCGGTCCCGATGCCGTGTTCCGACTCACATGTCGCTGAACGCGTCGATCCCCCGGCCGGTCGAGGAGACCTTCGCGATCCAGCGGGTGGCGATGGCCTTTTTCAACAGCTTCGCGGAGGTGCCCCCGAACGTCGAGACCGGCATTCCCATCACGTCGTGAGCGACCGCCTTCTCGCCGACGGAGATGACGGTCCCCTTGTCCTTGTGGCGCCACGACTGGAGTGGAGCACCGCGGGCGGCGCGTGCCAGGTTCTCGCCGGCGACGTCCGCGGCCTGCCAGGCGGCCTGTGCGGTCGGCGGCGCGACGGCGTCGTCCCCCTGGTCGACGAGCGCGGTGTCGCCGATGGCGAAGACGCGCTCGTCGCTCGTCGTGAAGTCCGAACCGGCGTAGACGCGGTTCGAGCGCTCGTCCTTGTCGACCTCGACGTCCGAGAGCTCCTCCTGGCCGGTGATCCCGCCGGTCCAGACCAACACGTCGTGTGCGAGCTCCTCGGGCGGCTCGACCTCGCCGCCGCCGAGATGGACGTGCTCGTCGTCGGCCGCCGAGATGAAATCGCCCGTGAGGATCTCCACGTCGGCGTCGAGCAGTCGCTTGCGAAGCGCGCCCTGGATCTCCGGATCCTGTCCGGGGAAGATCTCGTCCATCCCCTCGACCAGCGTGATCTCGATCGGCGCGCGGTGTTTGTCCCGGTACTCGGCGACCTCGCCGGCGATCTGGATGCCCGAGAGGCCGGCCCCGCCGACGACCACCCGAGCGGGGTCGGACTGGGTCGCCGCCGTCGCCGCCTCACGCACGTCGTCGTGGATCGCCTTCGCGTCGTCGAGGCTCTTGAGCTGGTGTGCGTTCTCCTCCAACCCATCGATGCCGAAGAAGGCGGTCGACGAGCCGATGGCGAGCAGAAGGTAGTCGTAGTCCACGGTCGTCCCGTCGTCGGTTTCGACGGTTCGGTCGGCGGTGTCGACGTCGACGACCCGGCCCTGCACGAACGCCGTCTCAGGGGACTTGATCTCCTCGACGGGGATCGTGATCTTCTCCTCGACGGCCGGGTTCCGGATCACGCGGTGGGACTCGTGCAACACGAGGTGGTAGTCGTGTTCGGCGACCCACGTGAGCTCGGCCTCCCCGTCGCCGACCTCGTCCTCGAACGCCTTCACCGCCCCGGCGCCGGCATAGCCGGAGCCGACGACGACGACCTGAGTAGTCATGTCCTTCGGTCGGCAGTCAGCGAATAAAGACGCTTTGAAACCGTTCCCCTGACGCGCCCGCCGAACCCTCAGAAGCGATATTCGTCCCGGTTTCGGGACGCGGTGGCGGGACGTCCCCCGGCGAGCCCGCGCTCGTCACAACGAGAGGCCGGCGTGCCAGCGATCCGCGCCCGCCTCGCGTTTGATCGCGTCCATGCGAGCGAGCAGCTTCACCGCGAGGCTGGCCGTTTCGGCCGCCCGCGACTCGCCCTCGGTTCGGAACTCGCCCGTCACCCGGTTCGCGTACACCGAGCAGACGGCCCCCGCCCGGAGCCCGTAGAGGTTCGCGAGGGTGAGGATGGCCGCCGCCTCCATCTCGACGTTCTTCACGTTGGCCTCCCGTAGCTCCTCGACGAGTGCGTCGGAGCCGGCCGCCTCGAAACCCCCGAACCCCGGGCGCCCCTGTCCGGCATAAAAGGAGTCGGCGCTCATCGTGATCCCGACGTGGTAGTCGTAGCCGAGCCGCTCGGCGGCGGCGACGAGCGCCGAGACGACCTCGCCGTCGGCCGTCGCGGGGTAATCCTCCCGGACGTACTCGTCGCTCGTTCCCTCCTGTCGGACCGCGCCGGTCGTGATCACGAGGTCGCCGACGTCCATGCCCGACTGGATCGCGCCGCAGGAGCCGACCCGGATGAACGTGTCGGCCTCGATGCGCGCCAGCTCCTCGACGGCGATCGCCGCCGAGGGCGACCCGATCCCCGTCGAAGTCACGGAGATCGGCGCCCCCTCGTACGTGCCGGTGGCGGTTCGATACTCCCGATGGTGGGCGACCTCCTCGTGGTCGTCCCAGAGGGCGGTGACCTTGTCGACTCGCTCGGGGTTCCCCGGCAGCAGGACGGCATCGGCGACGTCGCCCGGCGCGAGCTCGAGGTGGTACTGCACCGCCGCGTTCGGGTCCTCGCTGTTTCCGGTCATGTCGCGCCGGTTCGCCCCCTCGCGGTTTATAAGCTGCGAGGAACTGACCGGGAGACGCGAAGATACGGACTACTCCCGTCGTGCGTCCTCGAGCGTGCGCGACGAGATGGTGTTCGGCAACAGCTCTCCGAGCGTGTACTCGCTGACCTCGCCGTCACCCTCATCACAGGCCACGACGAGGTCGCCGTCGGCGAACTCCGCGAGCGTCTGTCGGCACATCCCGCAGGGGGTGACCCCGTCGCGGACGCCCGAGGTGACGGCGATCCGGTCGAAGGAGTCGTGGCCGTTCTTCACCGCCTCGGCGATCGCCACCTCCTCGGCGTGTAAGCTGTTGGAATAGTTGGCGTTCTCGATGTTACAGCCCGTATAGACGGTGCCGTCGGCCGTTCGAAGCGCGGCGCCGACGCGGTACTCCGAGTACGGAACGTACGCGTCCGAGAGTGCATCGCGGGCGGCCTCGATGAGCGGATCCATGTCGGGGCCTCGGCGGCGACGCCGATAAACGACGGGATCGGCGTGAGCCGGTGACTCAGAACTCAGAACCCGAACGGGTTCGCGAGCAGCCCCGCGGTGATCACGAGCGCAACGGAGAGCGCGGCAGCGACATAAAAGAGGGGCTTGACGTCGCGGGCGGGCTCCCGGAGCTTTCCCGCGTCGAGGCCGCGCGAGAGCTTCCCGCCGGCCGCCTCGACCAGTCCGGTGACGAGCAGCCAGAGCACGATCATCGTGAGCACGAGGTGACCGCGGCCCGTCCCGGTGAGCGTGTCCACCGTGTAGAGCTGTCCGGCCATGTGTCCGCCGGAGACGACGAACGCGACGGCGGCGGTCCGGGTGATCCATCGAAGCCGGCCGACGAGCGTTCCGAGGACGTCCGAGCCGATCTCGCCGCGCGTCGCCGGCGGAAGCACCGCGAGCGTGACGAACAGAACGCTGCCGGTCCACAGGGTCGCGAAGCCGACGTGGATCGTCCACATGACGGCATGGATGAGGTCCATGTCAGCCGATGGGTGCGTCACGACTTATAAACCGGCGAAACGCCGGGAGCCGACCGCCCCGCGAGAACTCGCCGCCGTTACCGGCTTTTAAATATCCGCCATGCGTATCGCCGTACATGTCGATACTGGAGAAGATCAAGGGTGTGCTCGGACTCGGGGGGACCTCGGGCGGACGCGAGGCCGAGGAGACGGCGGTCACGGTCGAACGGGAGACGGCCGGAGAGGGGGCGGTCGACGGAGCGACCGGGGGCGAGGAACCGGCCGCCAGCGGCACCGAGGCCGCCGCCTCGACCGACTCGCTCACGGATGAGCCGGACGACGCGGCGGCGGCGGCGGAGCCGGCGGAGGCCGCCGGTCCCGAGGGCGACGACGTCGCACTCGACGCCGAGGAGCAGGAAGACGAGGAGGGCGACGCCGACGGGGCGACGGACGAGCCCGAGGGCGACGCAGTGGATACGGACGATGTCGACGCGGAGGAAGACGACGCGGACGATGTCGACGCGGAGGAAGACGACGCGGACGATGTCGACGCGGAGGAAGACGGTGCGAGCGACGACGCCGTCGACGGCGAGCCGGTCGATCGTCTCAAGGGGATCGGTCCCGCCTACGCGGAGCGGCTCTCGGGGATCGGCATCCACACCGTCGACGACCTCGCCGCCGCGGATCCCGAGGAGGTCGCCGACGGCGCGAGCGTCGGGCCGAAACGCGCACGGACGTGGATCGACCGGGCGAAACAGTTCTGAGGACACGAGCGAGGAAGCGATCCGTGGACGACCGCAACCGTTTCACCCGTGCCCGCGAACGAACGGTTGAATGAACGAACGCGTCCACACCGACCGGGAGTGGTTCCGCGAGATCGCCGCCGCGGCGCCGCCGGACGCCCGCGTACCGGTCGAGGTCCGGGTTGACGTCGACGATCCCTTCGAGGCCTACCGACGCGCACGCGACGGCCCGGGCGGGTTCTTTTACGAGACGACCGGCGGCCAGCCGGGCTGGGGCTACTTCGGGGTCGACCCCGCGGAGCGCATGCGGGTCGCCGAGCCCGCCGTCGTCGCGGACCGGGCCGGCGGCGACGACGAACGCGGAGCGGGCCGGAGCCGAACGGGCGACTACCGGCGTGAAACACCGACGCTGGCGGCGCTCGACGGGCTGATCGCGGGTGAGATCCTGGCTCGCGGCGACTGCTCGGTGCCGTATCCCTGCGGCGCCTTCGGGTGGCTCTCCTACGACGTCGCTCGCGAACTGGAGTCGTTCCCGCCGGCCGCACCCGAGGGATCGGGCGCGGTCGACGATCGCGGGCTTCCGCGACTCCAGGTCGGGTTGTTCGACCGCGTCGCCGCGTGGCGGTGTCCGACAACGCGTGACGGGAGCGATGGCGTCACCGACGACGAAAGCGACCCGGAGCGGACGACCGACGACGCCGTTCGCCTCCACGTCACCGCCTGCCCCCGGATCCCGGGCGCCCTCGCGGATCCGAACGCGGATCGGGCGGCGCTTGACGCCCGCTTCGAGGCCGGCGTCGGGCGGGCCCGCGACCTGGTCGAGCGGATCGAGACCGGCGATCCGGGAGTCGGTCCCGCGCCGGCGTCGGAGACGGGAGCGACCTTCGAAAGCGACACGGGCCGAGAGGCGTACGCCGAGGCCGTCCGGCGGGTCAAGCGGAACGTCCGCGACGGCGACACCTTTCAGGCGAACGTCTCCCAGCGGCTCCGCGCGCCCGCGGCCGTCCACCCCGTCGAGGCGTACGACGCGCTCCGGCGGGTGAACCCGGCGCCGTACTCCGGGCTGGTCGAGTTCGGCCTCGACGGGCGCGGCGTCGACCTCGTGAGTGCGAGCCCGGAGCTCCTCTTGGAGCGGATCCCGGACGACGACGGGGGCGACGACGCCGGCGCCCGACTCGTCACCGAACCCATCGCGGGGACGCGGCCACGCGGCACGGACGACGCGGCGGACGCCGCGATGGAGGCGGAGCTGACGGGCGACGCCAAGGAACGGGCCGAGCACGCGATGCTCGTCGACCTCGAGCGCAACGACCTCGGGAAGGTCTCGCGGTTCGGAACGGTCTCCGTCCCGGAGTATCGCCGCGTCGACCGCTACAGCGAGGTGATGCACCTCGTGAGCGTCGTCGAGGGGGAGGCGCGCCCGGACGTCTCGCTCGCCGACGGCGTCGCCGCCTGCTTCCCGGGCGGGACGATCACGGGCGCGCCGAAGCCACGGACGATGGCGATCATCGACGAGCTGGAGCGCACCCGCCGCGGCCCCTACACGGGCTCGATGTTCGCGGCGGGCTTCGACGGCCGCGCGACGTTCAACATCGTCATCCGGACGCTGGTCCGGCGGGCCGCGGAGTACCACCTGCGCGTCGGCGCCGGGATCGTCCACGACTCCGAGCCGGACGCGGAGTACGAGGAGACCCTCGCGAAGGCGCGTGCGCTCGTCACCGCCATCGACGAGGCGCTCGCGGCCGGCGAGATGGACGTGGAGGGGGGATCATGAACGCGGCGGACGACGCACGAACTGAACCGGAGGACGCGACGGGCTGGCAGCCCGGCGCGGGCGACGGCGACGCGCGGATCCTCGTGATCGACAACTACGACTCGTTCGCGTACAACCTCGTCCAGTACGTGGGCGAGCTGGCGGGTGCGGTGACGGTTCGGCGGAACGACGCGGTCGACCTCGACGGGATCTCCCGGCTCGACCCCGACGGAATCGTCGTCTCGCCGGGACCGGGAACCCCCGCGGAGGCGGGCGTCTCGATGGACGTCTTCGCGCTCGATCTACCGGTTTTCGGGGTCTGTCTCGGCCATCAGGCCCTCTGTGCGTCCCTCGGCGCCGAGGTGGGCCACGCCCCCGACGTCGTCCACGGCAAGTCCTCGCCGGTCACCCACGACGGCACCGGCGTGTTCGCGGGGCTGCCCGATCCGATCGAGGTCGGTCGGTACCACTCGCTTTGTGTCGAGCGCGGTGACCTGCCCGACGACCTCGTCGAGACCGCCAGAACCGAGGACGAACGCGAGGTCGTGATGGGCGTTCGGCGGTGCGACCGCCCACACGTCGGCGTACAGTTTCACCCCGAGAGCATCCTGACGCCCCTCGGCAAGCGACTGGTCGAAAACTTCGTCGCGACGTGTGGGGATCATGGCTGATCCGCTCCGGTACCACGTCGACGGCGAGCTTGTGCCGGCCCCGGAGGCGACCGTCTCCGTCGAGGATCGCGGGTTCGCCTACGGCGACGCCGCCTTCGAGACGCTTCGTGCGTTCGGCGGCGACGTCTTCCGCTGGGGGGCACACGCCGACCGGCTCGCAGGCACGTGCGACACGCTCGGGCTCGACCACGGTCTCGACGACGCGGAGCTGAAGAGTCGGATCGGCGAGACGCTCGCGGCCAACGACCTCGCGGACGCCTACGTCAAGCTCTCGATCACCCGCGGGATCCAGCCCGGCACCCTCGACCCGCACCCCGAGGTCGACCCGACGGTCGTCGTGATCGTGAAGCCGCTGCCGCGCGGCGGCCTCGACGGCGACCCGGCTTTCGACGGCCCCGCCACCGTTCAGACGACGAAGACGCGGAAACCCTCCTCGCGGGCGCTGCCCGCCGACGCGAAGACGCACAACTACCTGAACGGGATCCTCGCACGCCTCGAGTTGCGCGTGACCGGCGCCGACGAGGCGCTGATGCTCGACCCCGACGGCAACGTCGCCGAGGGGGCGACCTCGAACCTGTTTTTCGGCGACGGCATCGCGCTTCGGACCCCTTCGCTCGAGGGCCCGGTCCTGCCGGGAGTCACTCGGCGGACCGTCATCGAGATCGCCGAGGAGGAGGAGATCCCCGTCGAGGAGGGGACGTACGCGGCCGACGCGGTGAGGGGCGCGGACGAGGTCTTTCTCACCAACTCGACGTGGGGGATCCGGCCGGTGGCGACGGTCGACGGGATCGCGGTCGACGGCGACGGGGAGGGAACGGCGGGGCCGCTGACGACGTTGCTCTCGCGGCTCTACGACCGCCGGATCGAGGAGACGCACTACGGCGGCGACGGTCGCCCGAACGCGCAACGCTAAAACCGATCCTGCCCCACGCTCGGACATGGACGCGGAGCGTCGGATCGTCGCCGTCGAGGAGG
>CAZIFX010000037.1:0-22420 GCA_964538415.1 uncultured Halobellus sp. | reverse complement strand
AACGGGCGCGACGAGATTTGAACTCGCGGCATCTTGGTCCGGAACCAAGTGCTCTGTCCACTGAGCTACGCGCCCTCGGAGAGGGGTACAGCGGGCGTCCGTTTAACGTTTCTGTCTTCGCCGACTTGTCCCCTCGGCAGTGCTGATTAGACCGCGTAAGCGCGCGTCGCCGAGACGAGCGCCTTTCGGTAGTCGCTCTCGGACGGGTCGGGCCCGAGCGAACTGAACCGGCGTTTGAACGCATCAACGTCGACGCCGGGTGCGTCGCCATCCGCGACGCGGGCGAGGTCGTAGATCCGATGGCTGGACGGGGCGAGGTCGTGGCGCTCGATCAGCGCGAGCGCGAACGCGGCGTTCACGGCCGTGATCGCCGGGTCCGCCCCGCGGCCGGTCCGCTGCGATCCGGGTCGTGGCGGGGTCGGTCGGTCGGCGACGGCGGCCGCAAGCGTCGACTCGAGAAAGCCGAGCAGCTTGTCGGCCGGCGCCACCGAGAAGGTGATGTCATCGGCGTAGATGTCCTTCATGTGGTTCGCGATCTGGTAACACTGTGTGAGCTTCCGCCGTTCGACGCGCTCGCCGGCGAGCCCCAAGTAGAGCGCTTCCTCCGTCGACTGAACGTGTGAGGCGTGGCCCTCCTCGTAGCGAGCCATGTGGGAGAGCTCGTGGATGGCCAGCTCGCGGGCCATCGCGCTCGTGGCGGCGCGACGCGAGACGTTCAACACGTGATGGTCGTCGTAGTGGCCGGCCCAGGTTCGTTCGTCGGGGTCCTCACGAACGCGGACGTGAACCGGCTTCGTCAACGAGAACTCGGTCTCGAACAGGTCGGCGGCGCCGAGAAACGGGTCGGGGGGAACGTCCCCCAGCACGCGGAGATCCATGCGTACATTTCACACGCGTGCAACCGATAAGTCTCTTGCGGCGGAGCGGCGGCAAGCCGGCGGAGCGGCGCGACGGAGCCGCCGCACGCTCCGGAACGGACGGAGCGATCGAGCGTTTATGTTCCTCGCGACGGATCGCACGAACATGACCGTGTCAACGCGGTTCCCCAGCGGTCGAACCACACACGCGTCCCGCGCGTACGCGGGATATCGCGGAGGGCTCCACGTCATCGACGGGCTTGGGACCGCGGCCGGAACCGCTACGCTCGCGCTCGGGGGACGCGACGTCGAGTGCGCGGCGGCGGTCGGGGAGACCGTCCTCGTTGGAACGTTCGACGGCGGATTGTTCCGGTCGACGAACGCGGGTGACGACTTCGAGCGGGTCGGCGGGGACGGGATCGGACCGGATGCCGTGACGGCCGTTGCCGTGAGCCCGCACGACTCCGACGTCGTGTGGGTCGGCACGGAGCCCTCACGGGTCTTCCGGTCAAGGGACGGCGGGTCGTCCTTCGAGCGGCTCTCGAAGTTCGACGGGGTTCCCTCGGCCACCGAGTGGTCCTTCCCGCCGCGGTCGGAGACGCACCACGTGCGCTGGATCGAGCCCGCGCCAGACGATCCGGACCGGTGGTACGTCGGCATCGAGGCCGGTGCGCTGCTCGTCACCGCGGACGGCGGCGAGACGTGGATCGACCGGCCGCCGGGATCCAGACGTGACAACCACACCCTCGCGACCCATCCGGAGGCGCCGGACCGCGTCTACGCCGCTGCAGGCGACGGGTACGCCGAGAGCACCGATCTGGGGGCGTCTTGGCGAACCGTCCACGGGGGGCTCGAGCATCGATACGTCTGGGGGGTTGCGGTCGATCCCGGTGACCCCGACACCGTCCTCGTCAGCGCCGCCGCGGGTGCGAACGCCGCACACCGACGCGGGGAAGCCTACCTGTATCGAAAACGGCCCGATCGCGGTGGCACAAGGACGGCCGGAGGCGACGCGGCAAGCGAGGCGGGATCTTCGGGGTCCGCGGACGCGACGTGGGAACGGCTCGACGGTCGGGGCGTGCCGACGGGATCGGGGACCCATCGGGCGGTGCTCGCGGGTGGTCGAGCGCCCGGCGAGATCTGGCTGTGTCACGACGACGGCCTCCACGTGACCACGGACGGCGGCGACTCCTTCGACCGGGTGCCCGTCGACCTGCCCACGGCTGTACCGCGTGCGCTGGCGGTCGTGTAGTCCGTCGGCGCACCGCTCCGTTCCCGTTCAGGTTCTGGACGTGTCGTCGCCGAAAGTCGAGCGGGGACGACGGCGCGACGACGAGGCAACTACCCACAGTCACGGATCGATCCTCCGTGCGGGACGAGAAGCGTTCGGATTCGGCGATCAGAACGATCCCCGTGCGGGTACGGCGTCGTGACGAAGGCCGTCGTCCGTTCGTCAGTCCTGATCCGTGCCGACGACGAGGACGGGCACGTCGGCGCCACGTTGGAGTCGGACGGGGAGGGTTTCGGGGTTGATCAGTCGGTCGAGTCCCGTCCGGCGTGCGGATCCGACGACGATCAGGTCGACGTCGTGGCCGGCCGCGAAGTCGAGCGCCTCCTTGTGAGCGGTTCCGTATCGGAACCACTTTTCGATGTCGACGCCGGCGCGCTCCCCGAGAGCGGCCGCGTCCTCGACGGCTGCTTCGCCGGCTCGCTCGCGCCGTTCGACGACCATGTCCCAGTGTTCGGTCGTATCGACCACGTAGAGGGCGTCGACGGTCGCGTCGTGGGCAGCCGCGAGATCGATTCCGGCGTCGACGGCGGCCCGCCCGGTGGCTTCCCCGTCGGTCACGACGAGCACGCGTTCGAAGAGCCCGCCGAGCGCCCGCTCCTCGACCGACTCGAACGACACCGGATCGACGAGCGCGGATCGTTCCGTCGCCGCCTCGGCGTCGCATTCGTCGCCGGCGTGCGCGACATCACCGGCTGGAGGGGCGTTGCTGGCGGTCTTCGGGCGGTCGTGGGTCTCGGTTTCGACGTCGGCTAACATGGGTTTTCTCCGTGACGGCTGGCGGTGGCCGCCTCGTTCGTATCTTTCTTTGCATCCACGTTCACTTAACAATTTTTGACAGGATAGACGATTATCATTATCTATCGCGCTTCGTTACGTGATCCGGGAATCGTCCGTCATTATTTGGTTCCGAATGTAACGATGGATCGATCATGAGTGATCGCCCGGGATGTGGGCGGATACCGGAGTAGTCGTCGAGGTCACCGCCGACCGGGGCCCGGCCCGGTCGATGAGAGATCCACGCGACCGAGGTGACCCCCACGATTTTGGCCCCGGCGCCCGCGGGAACTCCCATGCCAGAAACCGAGGCGGAGCTGTTCGGCATGACGAGCGAGGAGGCGGCTGCGGCGATCGAGCGCGGAGACCTCGGCGTGTTGCCGACCGGCAGCATCGAACAGCATTCGAGCCACCTTCCGGTCTCAACGGACACGCTCCGTGCGGACCACCTGACCGCGGAGCTCGTCGACGGCGCCGACGAGTTCGACCTCGAGTTGCTCAGGTTGCCGCCGCTTCCGTACGGACACTCGGAACACCACATGCGCTTTCCCCGGGACGGTCAGCCTCTCGGTGTCGACGTACGTCTCGGTGCTGCGGGAGATCGGCGAGTCGATGGCCGAACACGGGCTCGACCGCCTGCTGTTCGTCAACGGCCTCGGGGTCAAGCCCCGTGGCATCCGCCTTCAGGTTCTGTGAACCGCAGCCGCCAGGGCCGGCCCCGACGTCGACTCGGTGACGTGGATCGTCACCGGGGGCTGAAGGGCGACGTCGCCGACCGGGAGGTGCTCGAATCCGCCGGTCAGTGGACGATTCGAGGTCCGATCGATGGTATCGAAGCGATTAAGCGCGAATCCCCCAAACGGTGGCGTATGCAACACCTCATCGTCCGTGGCGACCCCGGCATCCGAAAGGACGCGATCATCGAGTACGAAGGTGAGGAGCTGATCTGCTTTTCGATCAACAAGCAGGGCGAGTGGCACGGCCCCGACGAGCCCCAGCTCTGGTGTACGGTCGGCACCGCGGACGAGCGCGAGGCCTACGAGAAACGCGAGTACGTCCCCCACTGGCTCGACGTCGACACCGTCGACGCCGGGGCACTCGACGTGATCAAAGCGAAGGGCGATCTCTCGGTCTGAGCCGCTCGATCGGTTAAATCGGCGGATCCTCGAGCCACGCCGCGATCGCCGATGCCATGGCCCCACGCCGGTGGATCGTTCCCCGCTCGGGATCGACGACGGTGCTCTCCACGCCGTCGGTCACCCCGTCGTCGACGATGACTGCGACCCCCTCACGGATCCGATCGTCGAGGTCGGCCACGCGGACGACGCTTCCGTGACCCGAGACGTTCGCGCTCGTCGCCGTCAGCGGCCCCGTAGCGCGCAACAGCGAGAGCGCGACCGGGTGGTCGGGAACGCGCACGCCAACCCGGTCCCGCCCGCCCGTCAGCACGTCCGGAACCGCCGGTCCGCGTTCTACCACGACGGTGACGGGACCCGGCAGAAACGCACGCATGAACGCCAGCGCTCGCTCCGTCGGCCGTACGTGTCGTTGGGCGGCGGAGACGCTGCCGGCGCCGAGCGAGAGCGGGTCGTCCCGGTCACGGCGCTTCAGATCGAAGACGCGCTCGACCGCGTCCGCATCGAGGGCGTCCGCTCCGAGCCCGTAGACGGTCTCGGTCGGGTAGACGACGAGGTCGCCGGCGGCGACCGCGTCCGCGGCCTTCCTGACCGCCTCGCGCGTCGACGCCGAAAGCCGGCCGTGATGATCGACGGTCACGGACGTCCGTTCGGGGTCGGCGTGAAAAAGCGTGACGCGTCCGGACGCGGGGAACCCGCATGGGTCCAGAATGGGCCGGGCTCCCGTCGTCCGTGACGGATCCGGGCCCTATCACCCGTGACGGATCGAGATCGTGATCGGATCCTCGTTCACTCGTCGTTCGGTCGATCCTCGACGCACGCGGCGATCGGCGAGACGATCGCGTTCGCGACCGTGTAGGGGTCGGTCTCGCGGCGGCGAACTCGCTCGGCGAGCGCCTCGATCCCGCCGCGTCGATCGATCGCGGCGGCAGCGAGCGCCCCGAGGTCCGACCGCACGAGCGTTCGGATCTCCTCGGCGTAGCGCGTGCGCTGCGTCTCCGCCAACTCGCCCGACTCGTGGAGGTGCGTCGCGTGCGCGTCGAACGTCCCGATCAGCTCGTCGACACCCTCGCCGGTCGTCCCGACCGTTCGGTGAACCGGCGGGGTCCACGAGGAGCGCTCCTCGTTCGATCCGTCCGACCCGTCCGATCCGGCTGCACCGTCCGATCCGGCTGCACCGCCATCGTCGGACTGATCGGAGGCGACCGTCCCGGCGCCGTGGTGGCCCCGGTTCGATCCGACGGTCGCACCCTGGCGTCGGTGGACCATCTCCTCCAGTTCGGCGACGGTCCGCTCCGCGCCGTCGACGTCCGCCTTGTTGACGACGAAGACGTCGCCGATCTCGAGGATGCCGGCCTTGAGCGTCTGGACGTCGTCGCCGGAGCCGGGCTGGACGAGCACCGCGACGGTGTCGGCGGTGCGGACGACGTCGACCTCGTTCTGGCCGGCGCCAACCGTCTCGATGATCACCACGTCCTTGCCGAAGGCGTCGAGCGCCTTCACGGCGTCCGCCGTCGCCATCGAGAGCCCGCCGAGCTGGCCGCGGGCGCTCATCGATCGGAAGAAGACCTCCATGTCGCCGACGTTCGAGCCCATCCGGATCCGGTCGCCGAGCACCGCCCCGCCCGTATACGGCGAGGAGGGGTCGACTGCGACGACGCCGACGGTGTCCCCGCGGTCGCGGTAGGCGGCCGCGAGCTTGTCGACGAGCGTCGACTTCCCCGCGCCCGGCGCGCCCGTGATCCCGATCACGTCCGCCCCGCCGGTGTGTGCGTGGAGCCGGGAGACGAGCGCCCGATGGCCCGGCGCCCGGTTCTCGATGCGAGTGATGGCGCGGGCGAGCGCGCGCTGCTCGCCGGCGAGGATCCCGGCGACGAGCGCGGTGACCTCCTCCGGCACGTCGTCCCCGTCCATCACGCTCGCTCCGGGACGTTCTCCCGGATGAACGCGATCGTCTCCTGCATCGGCGTGCCGGGTCCGAACACCTCGGCGACGCCGAGCTCCTTCAGCTCCCTCTCGTCGTCGTCGGGGATGATTCCTCCGACCACGATGAGGGTGTCCTCGAAGGCACCGTACTCCTGTAGCCCCTCGATGACCTTCGGCACGAGGGTGTTGTGTGCGCCCGAGAGGATGGAGATCCCGAGGACGTCGACGTCCTCCTGGACCGCCGCCTGAACGATCTCGTCGGGGGCGCGGTGGAGCCCGGAGTAGACGACCTCGAAGCCGGCGTCCCGGAAGGCGCGTGCGATCACGTGTGCACCCCTGTCGTGGCCGTCCAGCCCGACCTTCGCGACCAGACAGCGGATGGCCCGGTCCTCCTGTTCGGCGCTCATGACCGGAGATGCGTCGCCGGAACGTTTGATTCTAACGGACGTTCCGGATGGATCGGCCGCGTTGCCGTCGGCGGTTTATTAGTGACCTCCGAGTCATCTCCGGCAGTCGACGGAGCGTGAGCCTCACGCCTCCCCAGCCTCGGCAGGCGAGCGGCCGCGGGACCACTCCGCGGCCGTCCGCCATGCCTCCCTCGCGCGCGTTTCTCACGCGCGCCGCTTCCTGACGGCCGGTCGATGACGGTCGGCCGATCGACGTTTGAAAACTGGGAGCACCTCGTTCGATCAGTTAAGCGTCGATCCGGAACGTCCGGCGGGCAAACCAGCGCGAGGCGGCACGTACCCGAACGGGCGTCGACCGCCTCAGACGTGCTCCTCGAGGAACCCGACGATGGCCCGGTAGGCTTCGATGCGGTTCTCCAGCTTCGAGAAGCCGTGGCCCTCGTCCTCGAAGATCAGCTTGCGGACCGGAACGTCCTGCTCGCGGGCCAGCTCGACTATCTGTTCGGCCTCGCCCACGGGCACGCGCGGATCGTTCGCGCCGTGGAGGACGAAAAGCGGCGCCTCGATGGCGTCGACGTTGTTGATCGGCGAGATCGATTCGAGGAACTCCCGGTCCTCCTCGAGCGAGCCGTACTCCGCCTCGCGAAGCTCCCGCCGCCAGTCGCCGGTGTTCTCGAGGAACGTGACGAAGTTCGCGATGCCGACGACGTCAACGCCCGCCGCCCACAGGTCGGGATGCTCCGTCATCGATGCGAGCACCATGAAGCCGCCGTAGGAGCCGCCCATCGCGACGATCCGCTCGGGGTCGACCTCGGGATGGTCGTGGAGCCACTCGACGCCCGCCCGCACGTCCGCCACCGAGTCCATCCGCTTTTCGACGTCGTCGAGCGACGAGTACGCCTTGCCGTACCCCGACGAGCCGCGAACGTTCGGCTCCAGGACGGCGTAGCCGGCGTTGAGCAGGTACTGTTTCACGCCCGAAAAGGAGGGCCGACGCTGTGACTCCGGCCCGCCGTGGATGTCGACGATCACGGGGTAGCCGTCCGCGGGCGGCTCCGTCTCCGGCACCGAGAAGAACGCGGGGATCTCCCGCCCGTCGAAGGTCGGATAGTGGACCAGCTCGGGCTCGATGAACGTGTCCGAGGGAATGCCCGCGGTCGACGCCGCGGTCCACCGCTCGGTCTCGCCGGAGGTCGCGTCGACGACGTGGACGTTCGCCGTGTCCGTGCTGCCCGTCGCCGTGATCGCGTATCGGTCGCCGTCCGGCCCGAAGCTCACGCCGCCGGCGACGCCACGCGGCAGGTCGGGCTCGGGGAACCCGTCGATCCGGTCGGCGTCGACGAGCTCGCCGGCGTGAATCTCGGTGAAGCCGTCGACGTTCCGCGAGTAGACGATCCGCCGCGACTCCGCATGCACGGCCACGCCGTCGACGTTCCACTCGCCGCCGGAGGCGACGTCGGAGAACTCGTCGGTCGACGGATCGAGCCGTTCCAGCCGAAGCGTGTCGCTTTGCCGATCCGTGACGAGATAGATCGATTCCCCGTCCGGCCCCCACTCCGGGCTGCCGTACCGGACGTCGCCCTCGTGGGGCGTGTGATGGGTCAACTGCCCGGTGGCGACCTCGAGCGTGTAGAGGTCGTGGTCGAACGAGGAGTGGGCCTCGTGGACGATCAGACGGTCGTCGTCGGGGGACCAGCCCGCCACGGAGAGCCAGCCGTCGCCTTTGAGGACGCGTTCGGCGTCGGCACCGGTCGCGTCACGGTCCTGCACGTAGACGTCGAAGACCGACTCGTCGCGCCGGTTCGAGGCGAACGCGAACCGTTCGCCGTCGTGTGCCCATCCGCCCCAGCGATGTTTCGCGCCGGGCCGGTCGGTCAGGTTCGTGGTTACGCCGCTCGCGTAGTCGAGTCGGTACAGCTGAACCCGCTCGTTGCCGCCCTCGTCCATGCCGAAGATCGCCTCCGAGCGCTCCGGCGAGGAGTCGACGAACGTCACGCGCTCCTCGAAGAAGGTGTGCTGTTCGGGCCACGCGAGCGGCTCCGTCAGCGACCAGACCTGGCCGGTGCCGGTCGTATCAAGCAGGAAGGAGAGCCGACCGTCGGACCCGATGTCCGCGCCGCCGGCGCTGCGCACGTTGAGGTATCGCTCGATGTCGTACCGATGCATGCCGCCGGGTTCGACGCCCGACCGGAAACCGTTTCGGGTGGATCGGACCCGTCACCGGCCGACACATGGTCCCGGCTCGGCGATACGCCGGTCGTCGTCGCGATGCCGTGTCTTTTTGTCGCCGCCAGCCGTCCAGTCCGGATATGCGCGTCGCGTTCGTCTCGCTTTTCACCCCCGGTCACGGGATCACTCCCGCCCGGGAGCGAACGCGACGGATGGCCCGCGGGCTCGTCGAACGCGGCCACGAGGTCGTCTGGCTCTGTGCGCGGTGGTGGGGCGGCGACCACGAAACATTCGAGGAGGACGGGATCGAGTACCGCTCCGTCGTCGTCGACCCCGCCCCGACGACCTTCGCGGCCAAGCTGCCCGGCGCGCTCCGACGCGTCGAGCCGGACGTCGTCCACGCCGTGAACTCTCCGCCGACTTGCGGGCTCGGCGCGACCCTCGCCGGCACCCTGCTGCGGACGCCCGTCCTCGTCGACTGGTGGCGTGACCACCCCGACGACGACTCCCGCCGCTACCGGCCGCTCGCGCGGAGCGCAGACCGGCTCACGGCGCCCTCACGGACGACGAAGACGCGCGTGAGGGAGCACGGCGCGGACGGCGATGCGGTGCGGGTCCTGCCGGAGAGCATCGACATGGACTTGATCCGCGAGGCCGACGTCGACGACCGGTTCGACGCGGTCTACTCCCGCCGGCTCGACCGTCACGCCAACGTGGAGACGTTCCTGCTCGCGCTGGCGGAGCTTCGCGGCCGGGACTGGCGGGCGGCCGTGATCGGCGAGGGACCCGAACGGGAACGCATCGAATCCACGGCGAGCGAGCTTCGGATCGACGACCGCGTCCGGTTTCTCGGCGACCGCCCCCGCGAGGAACGGGTCCCGATCTTCAAGGGTACCCACGTCGTCGCGGGGACGGCGACGTGGGAGACCTTCCCGACCGAGCTGCTGTGGGCGCTCGCGTGCGGCTGCGTCGGGCTCGTCGAATATCAGGCCGACTCCAGCGCCCACGAGCTCGTCGAGGGACGCCAACGGGGACGGCTCGTCACCAGTCCGGCCGAACTCGCCGACGAGTTCGTCGCCGTCGCCGACCTCGAACGTCGAACGATCGACGAATCCTTCGCGAGCTACGACCACGGGACGGTGCTGGATCGGCAGATCGACGCGTATCGAAGTCTGATCGAGAACTGAGAGAACCTGATGGATTGGGTTTCCCCGAAGCGTGCACCGAACGCGTCCGCCTACTCCTGGGTGATCGTACCGCCGTACTTCATGAAGACGAACGCGAGCCCGAGCGTGCTTGCCATCGCGATGAACGTCGCGATCCCGAGCGCGCGGGCACCCTGCGGGACGAAGACCGCGCCGCTCCCGCCACCGCCGCCGACGTCGACGGTGTCGACGTCGTCACCGACCGCGAGTCCAGCGTGCATGCCGACGGCGTCGTGAGGCGCACAGAAGTAATGGGTGATCCCGGCGTCGTCCTCGTCCGTCTCGTACTCGTAGGTGAACCCCTCCTCGTCGACGATCTCGCTTTCGAGTTCGGCGGGTCCCTCGACGGTCTCGACGTTGTGGCCGCCGCCCTGTCCGGTCCACTCCCAGGTGATCGTCGTTCCCTCGTCGACCCACAGCAGCGTCGGGTCGAACGCGAGGCCGTCGTCCGCGCCGACCATCACGGTCACCTCGTCCTGTCCGCGGGCGTCCTCGTAGGTTCCGAGGTTCCCTTCGGCGCCGCTCGGCCAGTCGGGCTCTTCCTCGGCCGCCACCGTTCCGGTCGCGGCCACGCCCGCGCCTGCAGCCGCCGCCGTGCCGCCGGCGGTCCGCATGAACCTGCGCCGGGAGACGTCGTCCGTACTCATACGGCTCGGTTGGTGACCGCCCGTAGTGAATATGTTGGTTCGCGCCCGCCAGGGTGAGCGTTTTTCAGTCAAGGCGGTCGCGTGGCGAACCGGTCGGGGAGCGGCGACGACGATGCCACCCGTTCGCACCCTCACAGCGACTGCGTCACGGTCGAAGCCGCGATCACCTGACGGAATCCAACAGGAGCCGCTGTTCGACCCGCTTTACCTCGTGTTGGACGTCGCGGACGGCATCGATGTTCGCCGAGACGGAGGAGACGCCCTGTTCGACGAGGAACTCGACCATCTCGGGTTTCGAGCCGGCCTGTCCGCAGATGCTCGTGTCGACGTCGAGCTCCCGACACGTCTCGATCGTGTCGCCGATCAGCTGGAGGACGGCCGGATGAAGCTCGTCGAACCGGTCGGCGACGTGCTCGTTGTTCCGGTCGACGGCCAGCACGTACTGCGTCAGGTCGTTCGTCCCGAAGGAGGCGAAGTCGATCCCCGCCTCGGCGAGCTCCTCGATCATGATCGCGCCCGCCGGCGTCTCGATCATCACGCCCCACGTGTGCCGTTCGGGGTCGATTCCGGCCTCGCGGAGGTGTTCCTTCGCGGCCTCGACGTCCGTGGCGTCGTTGACGAGCGGCAACATGAGTTCGACGTTGTCGTATCCCATGTCGAGCAGCCGGGCGATGGCCGCCAACTCCTCGGCGAAGACGTCCGGCTTGTCGAGGCTCCGGCGGATCCCGCGCCATCCGAGCATCGGGTTATGTTCGATCGGCTCGTCCTCCCCGCCCTCGAGCTCGCGGAACTCGTCGGTCGGCGCGTCGATCGTCCGCACCCGGACCGGCCGTGGATAGAACTCGTCGGCGACGCCCCGAATGCCCTCGATGAGCGCGTCCTGATAGGCACGCGCGCCGTGGTCCCGGATGTATCGCTCCGGGGTCTTCCCGAGCGAGAGCACCATGTGCTCGATCCGCAACAGCCCTACGCCGTCCGCTCCGGTGGCGGCGGCGCGTTCGGCCGCCTCGGGGATGGAGACGTTCACCTTCACCTCCGTCGCGGTCATGGGTTTCACCGGCGTCTGTGGTCGGGCCGCCTCGACCGGCTCGAACTCCTCCGCGGGCTCGGCCTCCTCGTCCGCGCCCGCACGAACCGTCCCCTTGTCGCCGTCGATGGTTATCGACTGGCCGTTCTGCAGATCCCGCGTGCCCGTCCCCGTCCCGACGACGGCCGGAACGCCCAGCTCGCGGGAGATGATGGCGGCGTGGCTGGTCATGCCGCCCTCGTCGGTGACGATCCCGGCTGCCCGCTTCATCGCCGGAACCATGTCCGGCATCGTCATCTCGGTGACGAGAACGTCCCCCTCCTGAACCTGATCGAGGTGATCGAGCTTCGTGACGATCCGGACCGTCCCGGAGACGATCCCCGGACTCGCACCGAGTCCGTGAACCAGCACGTCCGCGGATTCCTCGCGGCCGTCACCCGCGTCCGCCGCGCCGCCGTTCACGTCCGGGTCCGACGAGCCGGCATCGGACGCCGCCGAGTCGTCGGCCCCCTGGATCGTCGTGATCGGCCGCGACTGGAGCATGTAGACGTCCCCCTCGTAGATCGCCCACTCCACGTCCTGTGGCACCCCGTAGTGCTCCTCGACCCGCTCGCCGAGTCCCACGAGTTCCGAGATCTCGCCGTCCGAGAGCACGCGCTTCGTGCGCCGTTCCTCCTCGACGTCCCGTTTGACCGTCTCGCCGGTCTCGGGATCTTTGATCATCTCGACCTTCTTGTCGGCGACGGTGACCTCGTCGACGGCGCCGCGTTCGACGTCATAGACGTAGTTGTCCGGCGATACCGTTCCGGAGACGACCGCCTCTCCCAGCCCCCAAGCGGCCTCGATGATGACGCGGGGCTCGCCCGTCGACGGGTGGCTGGTGAACAACACGCCGGACTTCTCGGCGTCGACCATGCGCTGGACGACGACCGCGATGTCGACCTCGGCGTGTGGGAACCCCTTGCGCTGGCGGTAGTAGATCGCCCGCTGGGTGAAAAGGGAGGCCCAACACTCCTTCACACGGCGAAGCAGGTCGTCCTCGCGCACGTTGAGAAACGTCTCCTGTTGTCCGGCGAAGGAGGCGTCGGGGAGGTCCTCGGCCGTCGCAGACGAGCGGACGGCGACGAACGCTTCCTCCTCGTCACCCATCGTTCGGTAGCGTTCGAGGATCTCCTCACGGACCGGATCCGGGAGGGGCGTTTCCATGATCAGGTCGTGTGCGGTCTCCTCGGCCTCCCTGAGCGCGGCGGAGTCCTCGGGATCCACGTCGACCGCGTCGAACAGTTCCTCGTCGATGCCGGCCTCGACGATGAAGGTGCGGTACGTGTCGGCGGTGACGACGAAGCCGGGGGGAACCGGCAGCCCCGCACCGATGAGCTCGCCCAGCGACGCCGCCTTGCCGCCGACGGTTCCGAGATCGTCGGCGTCGACTTCGTCCAGCCAGAGTACTGCCATTCGTATGTGGAATGGATCCGAGAGCCGACCCATGAATCTTCCGACACATGTAGATCGAATTAAAGACTACTCGGCTTCGAGTGGTCACTTTGGCGCACGGCGAGCGCAGGGAGTTCTCGACGTCGCGGCGAAGAGGGCCGATCGCGTCGCAGGGTGACGAACCGAACGGCGGAGGTTCGCGTCAATTCGTCCGGCTCGTCGATACCTATACGTAACCGTCGTTCGGCGTTCAGGATCGGTGGGCTGTTACAGGGTCGGTAACAGCCGTCGCGTCGTGGCTCACGCGTCGGCGAGCCGTCGGCGTTCGTCGGCCAGAAGCCGCTCCCACACCGCGAAGAGTCGGCTATCGAGGTCGTACGCGTCGTCGACCGCTCGGACCCAGCGGTCGTCCCCGAACAGAAGGCGTTGAAACCGCCTGACGTCCGGCGGGAGCGACGACCGTGCGCCGCCGTAGTACGCCAGCGACGCGCGACGGGTGCGGTCGACGAGCGTCGACGGGACCTCGATGCCGTCGGCCGTCGCCGCATGGGCGAACCACTCGAGGTGCAGGAGCGCGGCCGCCAACAGAAACCGTTCCCGGAAGCCGGAGACGCGGTCGAGCGCCGGCCGGCCGGCGATCCGCACGTCATCGGGGCGTGAGAAGCGTGGCGCGGAGACCGTCACGTCGGCTTCGGCCGCCACGTCGGCCGCGACCCTGCGCAGTCGCCACTCGCCGTATCGGATCGGCGCGATCAGGCCGATCTCGTACCAGAGCGGCATCCACTCACAGTACGGTTCGGAGAACCGACCGTCCGCGAGCAGCGTCGTCGCGACCGATCGCGCGGCCGTCGGCGAAAGCGCATCCGGGGCCTCCCGAAGGCGGGCAGCGACGGTCGCGCCATCGAGCGCGTCCGCGCCCGAAAGGTCCATTCCTTCCGCGACCCGTCGCGTGTAGGCACGGCTCGCCGCGTACCAGTCGGCGAAGTCGGACGGGGCCGTGAGGGTGAGGAGTCGAAGGACGGTGATGACGGAGAGACGCGTCGAAGGCTCAAAACGGCTCCGGCGATCCGCCGTCGAGGCCGGTGTCGCCGGGTCCGTCCACGCCGTCCGCGTCGGTCGCGTGGGGATCGCCCCGGGTCACGTCCCCACCGTCCGGCCCGTCGAACGTGTTCCCGCCGTCCGGCCCGTCGAGCGCGTCCTCCAGCCCCCACTCCTTCGCCCTCGATCGGGCTTCCTCGCGTGCCCGCTCGCGAATGGCCGCGAGCCGCTCGTCGTCCTCGAGAAACGAGGTGACCGCGTCGGCGTCCGCGGACGCGTCCGGGAGGCCACGGTCCGCAGGCGCCGCCTCGCGGGTCCGATCCGCCAGCGCGGGTGCGTCCGCGAGTTCGGTGGCGACGCTTCCGGGACGAACCCGAAGCGAGTCCGCCTCGTGGGCGGTCGCCAGCGCGTCGCCGTCGACGGCGTACAGCTCGACGCGGTAAGGTCCGGGAACGGCGAGCTCCGCGAGCGCGTCCGGACCGCCGTTGTCGGTCACCGTGTTGTACGCGAGCACTGGCACCCCGTCCTCGAAGGTGATCACCCCGCGAACCTCCCCCGAGAGCAGCAGCGTCTCCTGCGGGACGACCGTCGCGTATCCGGTAAGCGATCGCTCCAACGCCGCCTCGAGCGTCGTCGCGACGTCGGAGACGACCCGCGAACGAAGCAGCGTCCCCCGAGGGATCCGAAGCTCCGGCGCGTCGGACGGGGACGTCATGGCGTGTCCGGAACGACGGCGCTGGAAAAGCGGTCGGCGACGCGGTCGCCGTCGCCGTCGCGGACGTCGAGCCCGCGAGCGGCCCGCCGATACGCGACCGCGGCCGCGCTCTCGGGGGCGTGCTCAAGCAGCGGCTTTCCGGCCCGACGCGCCTCGCGGGCGGCGTCGCTGTCGGGAACCCCGGCGAGTATCGGTCCGCCGAAGTGGCGCTCGGCCCGGTCGGCGATCGACTCGAACTCGCCGCGAACCTTGTTGAACAGCACGCCCGCCGTCTCGGTGCCGTACGAGCGGGCGTACTCCTGGACCTTGAGCGCGTCCGATAGCGCGGGGATCGTCGGCTCGACGACGATCACGGTTCGGTCGGCGAGTACGACCGGGAGCACGGCCGACTTGGAGCCGAGCGCCGCCGGCGAGTCCAACAGGATCACGTCGGCGTCCGCCGCGAGCTCCGCGACCACGTCGCGAAGCCGTGCCGGATCGGCGGCCTCGAACCCCGCGAGCGACGTGCCACACGGGACGACGGACATTCCGAACCGCTCGTAGGTCGCCTCCGAAACGTCCGTCGCCGTCTCCTCGACGAGCAGGTCGTGGAGGGTGACCGCCGCGTCGTCGAGCCCGGCATGAAAGAGTAGGTTCGCCATGCCCGTGTCGGCGTCGACGACCGTGACGTCGCGTTCCGCCGACAGCGCCATGCCGAGCGCGAGGGTGCTCGTCGTCTTGCCCGTGCCGCCCTTCCCGCTGGCGACCGCGAACGCCTCGACCATGTTCGCTCTCGACCGGTCACCCTGTTAAGCGTTCCCGTCTGCGACGACGCTCCGCCGGGGCGCGAACGTTCATACGGCTGCGCGCGAACGTCGATCACATGCCGGACCGGCTCGATCTCACGTTTCTCGCCGACCTCGACCTCGACGACGACCAGATCTCGTTCGACGACGACGACCGGGACCGATACGCCGCGGACTTCGGCACCGAGGACGCGCACCGGTCGCCGCCGGATGCGGTCGTGACGCCGCGCTCGACCGCGGACGTCTCGGCCGTGCTCTCGGCCGCGACCGACCACGGTGTCCCCGTCACGCCCTACGCCGCCGGAACGGGCCTCGAGGGGCACGCGGTCCCCGTCCACGGCGGGATCTCGCTCGACGTCTCGGCGATGAACGACGTCGTCGCGGTGCATCCGGACGACCACCAGATCACGGTCGAGCCCGGCGTCACCGGGGCCGCGGTCAACGAGGCGGTCGCCGACGAGGGGCTCTTCCTCCCGCCGCTTCCCCAGTCGGGCGACGACGCCACGATCGGCGGGATGATCGCGACCGACGCCAGCGGCATCTACACCGTGAAGTACGGCGAGGTGAGCGACTGGGTCCTGCGGCTCACGGCGGTGCTCGCCGACGGCAGGGTGATCGAGACCGGGTCGCGGGCGCGTAAGACGTCGAGCGGCTACAACCTGACCGATCTGCTCGTCGGTAGCGAGGGAACGCTCGCCGTGGTCACCGAGGTCACTCTCCGGCTCGCGACGCGACCGACGACCGTTCGCGGCGGGCGGGCGGTGTTCGGCTCGCTTTCGGGCGCCGTCGACGCCATCTCGGAGACCCTTCACGCCGGCGTCGACGTCGCCGCGATCGAGCTGATCGACGCGCGAAGCGCCCGCATGGCGAACGACTACCTCGGCACCGACCTCCCGGACGCGCCCATGGTCTTTTTCGAGTGCCACGGGGACGCGGCCGACGGCGCGGTCGAGCGCTGCCGCGCCGTCTTCGAGTCGACCGACCTCGACCGGCTCTCGATCGCCGCCGACGCGGACGAGCTCGACGAACTCTGGCGGATCCGGTCCGAGCTGGCGTACGCGGAGGCGGGCTTCGATCCGAACCTCGATCCGCTGCATCCGGGCGACGTCACCGTCCCAATCGGCTCGTATGCCGACCTCGTCCGCGAGGTCGACCGGCTGAGCCGGGAGTTCGACCTGTTCGTCCCCTGTTTCGGCCACGCGGGCGACGGCAACCTCCACTACAGCGTCATGGTCGACCGCGACGACCCCGATCACGTCGAGCGGGGCGAGCGGCTGTACCGCCGTATCGTCGACCGAGCGATCGAGCTCGGCGGCACGGCCACGGGCGAACACGGGATCGGCCGGGGAAAGCAGGCGTACCTCGAACGCGAACACGGCCCGGACGCCGTCGAGACGATGCGGACGATCAAGCGCGCGCTCGACCCGACGGACACGCTCAATCCCGGAAAGGTGTTCCCGGAGACCACGGGCGACGGGCGGATCGAGTCGTCGCCGGAGTGAGCCGTCCGCGTCCGGTCGGTCCCGGCCCGTTTCCGCCGGGAAGGCTTTGTGCCGCGACGACGATGTGGAAACATGGCGACCGTGGTCACCGCGGAGACCTTCAGGGACATGCTCGACGAGCGACGGCGCGGCGACCGGTCGTTCGTCGTCGTCGACACCCGGCCGGCGGAGAGCTACGAGGGGTGGCGGATAGCCGACTCGAGACACTTCTTTTATAAGCCGTTTCACGAGTTCGACCGCGAGGCGTTCGAGCGCGAGACGGGCGTGAACGTGGACGACGACGTCGTCACGCTCTGTGCGAAGGGGAAGGCCTCGGCGTCGTTCGCCGAGGAGCTCGAGGCGGCCGGCTACGACGACGTGTCGATCGTGGAAGACGGAATGCGGGGCTGGTCGGCGGTCTACGACCGCGTGGCGCTTCCGCTTCCCGACGCGGGCGATGACCCGCTCGACATCGTCCAGATCCAGCGGCGTGCGAAGGGCTGTCTCGGCTACCTGGTCGTGGGCGGGGTGGAGGGTGACCCCGGAGGCAACGACGCGGCTGATGACGCGGTCGCGGTCGACGAGTCGGCCGACGACGCCGACCGCGTCGCCGTCGCGGTCGACGTCTCCAGACACGGCGAGGAGTGGGTCGAGGCGGCCGCGGGGTACGACGCCGCCGTCGTCGGCGTCCTCGACACGCACGTCCACGCCGACCACCTCTCCGGAGGCCGGGCCCTCGCCGACGACCTCGGCGTCCCGTACTACCTGCCGGCGGCCGCCGCCGAGCGCGACGTCGCGTACGACTTCGAGCCGCTCGATCGAAACGAGACGCTCGACGTCGGCGGGATCGACGTGAAGGCGCTCGCGACCCCCGGACACACCGAGGACATGGCGAGCTACCTCGTCGGCCGCTCGGCGGTGCTCACCGGCGACACGCTCTTTGCCGACGGCGTCGGGCGAACGGAGCTACAGTTCGCGGCCGGCGAGGGCGACGCGGATCGGACGGGGGATGGCGGCGCCGGCGACGCGGAACGGGCCGGCGCCGAGACGGGCGCGCGCGACCTGTACGACTCGCTGCACGCCACCCTGCTGGCGGAGCCCGACGACGTGAGCGTCTGTCCCGGCCACTTCCCCGTCGCGGACGACGGAACCACGGGCGGCGTCGTTCCCGGCGAGCCGGTGACGACGGCCGTGGGAAGGGCACGAACTGGACTCGACGTCCTCGGGCTCGATCGCGACGCCTTCGTCGAGCGCATCACGACCACGCTGCCCGAGAAGCCGCCGAACTACGCGGACGTGATCGCCGCGAACCGCGGCGTCGAGGCGCCACCCGACGAGGTCAGCGCCATCGAGCTCGAGCTCGGGCCGAACCGCTGTGCCGCCGAGACGACGACCGAGCCGTCGGCTGGCGACGACTGATAGCATCCGAATCCGGGTCCATCGGCGCCCTCCCGACCCCGCAGGCCCGTCAGCGAACGAACCTCCCGATCGCCTCGAACGCCTTGTCGCGGATCGCGTCCGGAAGGTGTCGGGCCAGCACGCCGACTCGCGCGAGGGTCCCGGGTTGGACGCGCGCCGGCGGCTTCGTCGCGCTGGCCGCGTTGAGGACGTCCTCGGCGACGCGCTCCGGCTGCACGGAGCCCGGCCCGTCCCCGCCGACGAGTTGGGTGTCCTCGAAGAGCCCATAGAGGTGGTCGTAGGCGCCCGACGGATCGATCGCGCCGTTCTCGCGGTCGGCCTCGCGGGCTGCCCGTTGGGCGAACTTCGTGCTGACCGGGCCGGGCTGGACGACGACGACGTCGATGCCGAACTCCCGGACCTCGTTCCGCAGCGCGTCCGAGAGTGCCTCGATCGCGAACTTCGATCCGGAGTAGACGCCGCCGCCCGGGAACGCCACGCGCCCGGCCGTCGAGGAGACGTTGATGATCGTGCCGTCCCGCTCCCGGCGCATCGCGGGCAGGACCGCGCGGATCAGCCGATGGGGGCCGTAGAGGTTGACGTCGAACTGCTCGTGGACCGCCTCGGTCGTCACGTCCTCGACGGGCCCGAACTGACCGTAGCCGGCGTTGTTCACCAACGCGTCGATCGTTCCCTCCTCGTCGAGGATCCGATTCACGACCCGGTCGACGTCGTCGGGGTCGGTGACGTCCAGCGTCGCCAGCTCACAGCCCGCCTCGCCGAGCGTCTCGACGTCGACCGGGTTGCGCGCGGTGGCGTACACCGTCCATCCCTCGTCGTTGAACGCGTGGGCCGCCGCGCGACCGATGCCCGACGAACAGCCGGTGATGAGTACCGTCTTCTGCACGCGTCTTCCGTCGACCGCCGACGCCATAACTCTCCCGACCGCTCACGCGATGCGGCTTCGGGAGACGGCCACGCGGGGTCGGGTGGACTACGCGTCCGGGTTCGGTCGGACTAGGCGTCCGGCTTCGGTCGAACGAGGTTCGCGAGCGCGACGAGCGCGCCGAGGAACCAGCCGAGCGGGACGGAGATGCCGACCCACATCAGGACGTAGCCGAGCCCGGGCAGCCCCCACTGCTCGCCGAAGGTCTCCAGCGTGAACGCGCCACGGAGGACGTCGTTGAGCCCGCCGACGAAGAGGAAGGTGTTGAGGATCCACCGCGCGAGGTCGTAGCTCGGCGGCAAGATGACCTGCTCCAGCGTCGGCGTGACGAGCGCCGCGACCACGGGTGGAAGGAAGATCGCCGTCATCGCGAACGGATACGCCAGCAGGACGCTGGTGAACCGTCCGCCGACCTTCGAGAAGGTAGCCGCGAGCGCGGCGGAGACGACGGCTACCACGCTGGCAGCGCCGACCGCTATCACGTCGTCGGGCTGCAGTTGGAGGTGGGTGATCAGCGTGAGCGTCCCCCAGAGAACCGCGGCGGCGACGGCCGCGCCGACGACGCCGAACCGGGTTACAGCCGAGTCGAGCTTCGCGGCGTAAAATCGCGTGGCGAAGCCGACGAGCAACAACGGGTAGGTGACCGCAACGAGCGGCGCGCCGAGCGCCGCCCACAGGTAGTAGCCGACCTTCTGGGGGCCCGTCTCCGGTTTCCACTTGCCCAACACCGTGCTCGGGTCCAACTGGCGGGGGAAGACGACCTCCATCCACGTCTCGTGGAGTCGAACGACGTCGAGGAGGAGCGCCTCCAGGAGTCCGATCTGCCCTCGTCGTTCCATTCAGTACATGTCGCAACCGGGGTGACGTGAACTTTGTGCCTTCAGTCGTCGAGCCGGATCGACGGCTGCCCCCACGATGACGACCGACGCCGGAGGCGATCACCGTCAGCGATATCCCGGAGACGAAACGTTGAAACGCCGTTCGGGCGAATCCCGGGTATGGAACTGCGGGTCATCGAAAAGACCGACACGGAACTCCGCATCGAGATCGCGGGCGAGGATCACACGTTCATGAACGTCCTGAAGGGGGCGCTTCTGGAGTCCGACGGCGTCGCCGCCGCGACCTACGACGTGAACCCCGAACAGTCCGGCGGACAGACCGACCCGGTGTTGACCGTGAAGTCCGAATCGGGCGATCCGCTCGACGCTCTCGAGGCCGCGGCCGCCGACATCACCGGCCGAACGGCGGCCCTCCGCGACGCGGTCGAGGCGGCCTGAGGTCGACGGGCACGGCGACGCTGACCGACCGGATCGACGATTCCTCACCCCGCCATCGGGAAAAGAAGGGAGTTCGCCGGCCGGGCGGGGGGAAGCCAGCGGCGAACGCGACGCCCCGTCGGCGTTCGAGGTGGCGTCGTGGCGTCGAGCGAACCGGGGGGAGGCTCGTTCGGGCAAGCCGACGCCGCGCTCCGGAACGGTGCGGGTGAAACCGGGATGGAGGGCCGAAACGGGGGTCGCGGTCGATCGTTGTGGGGCGGACATCTTATACGTGGTTTAGACACAAACGCGAGTTTTAGTCACGTCGAGACGTCGATGCCGGCGAGCACGAAGACGTCGATGCCGGCGAGCACGAAGACGTCGATGCCGGCGAGCACGAAGACGTCGGTGCCGGCGGGCCGCGACCGACGCCGTCCTCGGTGGATCCCGGCCGAGCCGCCGCTCCGAAACGCCTAACTCGGTGCCGACGGAAGCCGTGGTATGGTTTCGGTCGACCCGTTGTTCGTCTTCCTGCTTCTCGTCCTCTTAGGACTCTTCTTCTTCGGATACCTCCTCGTGCGACGGACCCTGTTGGGGCTTCGTGAGGGCTACGAGGAAGGGAAGCGGTAACGATGGTCGCCGTCACGGTCCTCACCTTCCTCGTCGCCGGCGCGGCCAGCCTCTTCATGGCGTGGTCGATCGGTGCGGGCTCGTCCGGATCGACCCCCTTCGCGCCCGCGGTCGGCGCCAACGCCATCTCCGTGATGCGCGCGGGGCTGGTGGTCGGCGTCCTCGGCTTCCTCGGCGCGGTGCTGCAGGGCGCGAACGTCACCGAGGCCGTGGGAACCGAGCTGATAGGCGGCGTGACGCTCACCGCGGGCGCCGCCATCGTCGCGCTCGTCACCGCCGCGGGCCTCGTCGCCATCGGCGTCTTCGCCGGCTACCCGATCGCGACCGCCTTCACCGTCACGGGCGCGGTCGTCGGCGTCGGCCTCGCGATGGGCGGCGACCCGGCGTGGGCGAAGTACGCCGAGATCATCACGCTGTGGGTGCTCACGCCGTTCGTCGGCGGGGGAATCGCCTACGCGGTCGCCCGCGCGCTGATGGGCGACCGACTCCCCGAGCGCGCGCTGACGGCGACCCTCGCCGGCCTCGTGGGAGTCATCCTCGCGAACGTCGGCTTCGCGCCGCTCGGCCCGGACGGCGAGCAGGCCTCCATCGCCGGGGCGATCGGGGTCCGGCTCGGCGCGCCCGGCTTGGGGGGAACGGCCGCCGTGACGCTGGCGCTCGCCGCGCTCGTCGCCGTGGCGGTCTACGTCGACGTCGGCCGGGATCGGGCGGGCGCGCAGCGACGGTTCCTGCTCGCGATGGGCGGACTCGTCGCGTTCTCCGCGGGCGGCTCGCAGGTCGGGCTGGCCATCGGACCGCTCGTCCCCATCTTCGGCGACGTCGGGGTGCCGCTGTGGGCGCTGCTCGTCGGCGGCGGGTTCGGGCTGCTCGTCGGATCGTGGACCGGCGCGCCGCGGATGATAAAGGCGATCGCACAGGACTACGCCTCGATGGGGCCACGCCGCTCCATCGCGGCGCTCATCCCGTCGTTCGCCATTGCCCAGACCGCCGTCGCGTTCGGGATCCCCGTCTCGTTCAACGAGATCATCGTCTCCGCCATCGTCGGCGCCGGCTACGCGGCCGGCAACGCCGGCGTGAGCCGCCGAAAGATGGGATTCACCGTGCTCGCGTGGGTCGGCTCGCTCGTCGGCTCGCTGCTGCTCGGTTTCGGGATCTACTCCGTCGTGCGGCTGGCGTTCTAGCGGAACTCCCGCCCCCGGCGGTCGGAGCGTGGCCGACGGTCGGAGCGTGGCCGGCGATCGGCGACCGGCGATCAGCGCGACCGGCAGTCGGCGTCACCGGATCGGTCCGCTGCCCGG
>CAZIFX010000036.1:0-22489 GCA_964538415.1 uncultured Halobellus sp. | reverse complement strand
GGGCCGAACCCCACGGACGTCGACGTGGTCGGGACCGGCGGCGAGTAAGCGCCCGTCAAGCGGCAGTGACGGGCCCGCGGGCTCGTCGACGCCCGGAGGACCGATCCACGCGATGTCGCTTGTTTTTATGCCCGCAGCGGCGCTGGATCACGTATGCAGACGCACATCGTGCCGGTCGGATTCGACTACGACCGGCTGATCGCCCCGCTCATACGGGACCAGTTCGACGTCGATCGGGTGATCCTGCTGGAGGGGACGGTCGGCAGCGAGGCGAACGTCGAGTACTCCCGGAAGATCGCCCGAAAGCTCGAACAGGACTTCCGGAACCTGCTCGGCGCCGAGACCGAGCGCGTGCGGCTCGACGACGTCTACGACTACGACGCCGCGTTCGAGCGCGCCTTCGACCTCATCAACGCCGAACTCGACGCGGGCGAAGACGAGCGTGACGAGGGGTCCGACGCGGGGAGCGAGGCCGGGGGCGACACGGGAGGTGAGTCGGGGGATGGCGACGCGACGGGCGAGGAGACCCGCGAGGTCTGGGTGAACGTCTGCTCGATGCCGCGGCCGGTCTCCTTCGCGTTCGCGACGGCGGCCCACTCGATCATGGTCGAGCGGCAGGCGGATCGCGACCGGATCCACACCTACTACACGGCCCCCGAGAAGTACCTGGAGACCGAACTCGCCGAGGAGCTCCGTGCGAACCGGGACTTACTGCAGGACCTCGCGTCGACGGCCGACGGCGACGAGGAGGGAATCGACGACGGTCGCATCGCGGACCGGCTGGAGACGACGACCGATCTGCTCGCGGAGTTCGACGAGCGCGGCACGACCATCGGCGCGAAGCGGATCGGCGACAGCCACATCGTCGAGCTACCCGTCGCCTCGTTTCAGAACGTCAAGCCGTTCGAGGAGCTCGTGTTGTTCACGCTGGGCGAACACGGCGAGTTCGAGTCGGTCTCCGAGCTGGCCGAGACGCTCGCGGCCGACCTCAACGAGGAGTACACCGACTCCTTTCGCTCGAAGGTCATCTACAACGTCGACCGGCTGGGTCCCGGCGGCAAGGGCTACATCGAACAGGAGGCACACGGGAAGTCCTATCGGACGACCCTCTCTCGGATCGGTCAGCTGTGGGTACGGGCACACGCCGGCGACGACCGGGAGCTTCAGGGCCGCTAGCCCCGACGCGTCTCGTTTGCCTCGACGCCGCGTTCACTCAAGGCTCGTCTCGACGCCCGCCGCCGCGGCGACGCGTGCCGCCTGACGGGTCGCTCGCTCGCGAACCGCCTCGGCGTCGATCCCGACGTGCTGGCCGTCCGCGTACCGGACGTCACCGTCGACCATCGTGAAGACGACGTCGTCGCCGTGGGCGGCGTAGACGAGATGGGAGATCGGGTCGTGCAGCGGCGTCGCCCGCGTCCGGTCCGTCGTGAGGCCGATCACGTCCGCGCGGTAGCCCTCTCGAAGCGCGCCGATGCACTCGAAGCCGGCCGCGCGGGCGCCGTTGACCGTCGCCATCTCGAGGACGACCGGTGCGGGGAGCCGCGTCGGATCGAGCGCGTCGACTTTCCCGAGCAGGCTCGCCTGGCGCATCTCGGTGAACGGATCGAGCGTGTTGTTACACGGCGGGCCGTCGTTGCCGAGCGCGACCGTGATCCCGCGGTCGAGGTAGTCCTGAACCGGGGCGATGCCGGAGGCGAGCTTCATGTTCGAGGAGGGACAGTGCGTGACGACCGTGTCCGTCTCCGCGAGGATCTCCCGCTCGCGCTCGTTCGTGTGGACGCAGTGGGCGAGCGTGACGTCCGGCCCGGTGATCCCGACCTCGTGGAGCCAGACCACGTTCCGCAGGCCGGTCGCCGCCTCGACCGTCTCGATCTCGTCGACGTTCTCGCTCGCGTGTGTGTGGATCGTCACCCCTTCGTGTCGGTCGGCGATCTCCCGACAGCCGCGGAGACAGGCCTCCGTGCAGGTGACCGCGAACCGCGGCGTGACCGCGTACCGAACGCGGCCGTCCGCCGCGCCGTGGTATCGCTCGACGAGTCGTTCGCTCTCGGCGAGCCCGTCGTCGGTCGGCTCCTGTAATCCGTCGGGCGACTTCTTGTCCATCAACACCTTGCCGAGTCGCCCGCGGATCCCCGTCTCGACCGCCGCCTCGAACGCCTCGGCCGCGTGGTTCACGGAGAGGTGGTCGACGACCGTCGTCGTCCCGGACTCCAGACACTCGAGGTAGCCGAGTTCGGCGGCTGCCCGCGTCGCCTCGGCGTCCATCGCGGCCTCCATCGGAAGAACGGCCTCGAAGAGCCAGTCGAGCAGCGCGGCGTCGTCGGCGATCCCCCGGCCCAGCGACTGCACCGAGTGAACGTGGCCGCCGACGAGCCCCGGCGCGACGAGGTCGCAGGCGTGCTCCTCGTGGCTGGGGTACGTCTCCCGGAGGGCGCCCACGTCGCCCACGGCGACGATCCGATCGCCCGCCGTGACGACTGCCCCCTCGTCGATGACCGTGTCGGGGTCGGCGATGACCGTTCCGGAGATCAACATGTCCGTCCGTTCCTGGCGGTCGACGCTTAAGAGAGTGTTCGTCGCCTCCGCGCGACGCTTAACAGTGCGTTCGTTGGATTCGAGCGATTTAGTTGAGCTCGAGTCCGCGATCGGTCTCGCGATCCGTTCGCTCGGCCACGGATCCGCCGGAGCGGTCGTTCGGGATCTCCTCCGTCTCGAGGAGTCGATCGAGGCGTCGCTCGAACTCCGTGTCGTCGATCTCGCCGGTCGCGTATCGTCGCCGAAGCGTCTCGACCGGGTCCTCGTCGCTCACGTCGCCGGCGTCCGACTCGGTATCGGACTCGACGAGCGGGAAGTCCTCGCCGAGGACGTACACGAGCGGCCACAGAATGAAGAAGCCGGTCACGAAGGTGGCGGGGACGGCGACGCCGAGCCCGAGGACGGCGAACAGCGCCGTGAACCCGAACGACAGGACCCCGATGAGACCCATGAGCTTCCGTTTTCCGAACGTCGGGAGGGACGACATACGCGTCGGGTTTCCATCGAGACAAAAAAGCGTACCGACGGGTATTCGTGGCGAGCGACCCGAGGACGACCATGCTCAGGTACGTGACGACGAACGCGGGGAAGGTGCGCGAGGCGGAGAGCTACCTCGCCGACGGCTCCGTGAGCCAGCTCGACTTCGATTACGCCGAGGTGCAGGCTGACGAACTCGGTCCGATCGCGGCCCGAGGCGCCCGGGAGGCGTTCCGCCACGCCGGTGAGCCGGTGCTCGTCGACGACGCCGGCCTCTTCATCGACGCGCTCGACGGGTTTCCGGGGCCGTACTCCTCGTACGTCGAGGAGACGCTCGGGATCGACCGCGTGTGGGCGCTCGCGGCCGACCTGGACGATCGGCGGGCCGCGTTCCGGTGTACCCTTGCGTACTGCGACGGCGACGGCTTCGCCGCCAGCCCCGACCCGATCGATCGCGGGGACCGTGTGGCCGCGGCGGCAGCGGGACCGGGAGACGCCGCACGTGAGGGGGGCGGCACGGACGAGATCGACGACGAGGGGACTGATGCCGGCGTGACGGCCGCCACGGATCCGCTCCCCGTCAAGCTCTTCGAGGGCTACGTCCCCGGTCGGATCGTTGCACCCCGTGGGGACGGTGGCTTCGGCTACGATCCGATCTTCGAACACGACGGCGAAACGTTCGCGGAGATGAACACCGAGCGGAAGAACGCCGTCTCCCACCGCGGTCGTGCGCTGGAGAAGTTCGCCGAGTGGTACGCCGAGCGCTGATCGGCGGCTGCGGGCGATACCGAACGAGCCGGTCCGGGTTGTCGGCCTCGATCATGGCCGCGAACCCCGATCAGGACGGTGACCCCCGGTCAGTATCGCGGATCCCGGTCGGGACCGGGATACTCGCCACCCACGACCACCGGGTGGAGCCGCTCGGGCGAGAAGACGGTCGCGAACGCCCGCGGCTCGCGCACGCTCACGGGCATCGCGCCCTGCAGTCCGGCGGCCACACCCGGGCCGGTCACGCTCGGATCGCTGCTCACCACCTGCATCGCCCCGCCTCGATACGCCGATGCCAGTGCGGGATGGTCACCGGCGGGATGGGTGACGGGGTCGCGCCATGCGTCCATCCGGCGTCGCCAGTCGGCCGCGAGGTCGGCGTCCGCGAGCGCCTCGATGACCGCGGTCGCGTCGTCCAGCAGCGGGTCGCTCGCGACGAGCGTCGTCCAGGAGTGTCGCCGGAGGTGGTCGAGCGCCTCCCGCGCCGCGCCGTCGACGAACAGGTCCGCGGCGAGCACGTCCGCGTCGGCGACGACCCGGGCGGGGCTTCGATCCCGAGGCTCGTCGGGAGGATTCGGCCCTTCACGGTCGCCGTCGCCGTTTCTCGGCGTCCCCTTCGCCCGTCGGTCGGCGAGTGCGGAGCGGATGGTCGCCTCGTCAACGTCGTACCGGGCGGCGCGTTCGAAAAGCGGTCCGAAGGCCGGTGCCGTTTCGTCGTCGCTCACGGTTCGACCTCACGCGCCCCGACCATCGCTTTTGCGGAGCGCCCGCGCGGCCACCGCCCCGGCGACGAACGCGGCGCCGATGTTGACGACGGCACCGAGGACGCCGACGGCGACGACGAGCAGTCGGTCCTCGCCGGAGAGGGCGGTGCGGGCGAGTTCGACGCCGACGAGCACGAGCAGGACGCCGAGCATCGCCATCGGGAACGCGAGCAGGACGCCCGCGACCAGTGCCAGCCCGAGGTAGCCGACGCCGAGGATCACGTTCGCGCCGCCCGTCCGGGCGCCGAAGGCGTGCTTGCCGGCGAGCCCGCCGCTGCCGTGACACATCGGCAGCCCGCCGATCGGCAGCGCGGCGAGCGTCATCACGCCCATGCTCTCGGCGAGCCGGTCGGCGGAGACGTCCCGGTCGAACAGGTCCGAACAGAGCAGCGCGGTGGCGACGGCGGCGTTGCCGACCGTCATCGCGAGCTGAGCGACCGCGCCCTCCAGCGCGCCGAACGAGAGGGTCGGCCCGCCGCCCGCGAAGGCGACGGCATCGGGGAGCGTCGGCGAGGGCATCCCGGCGATCGCGACGGCCGCGAGGCCGCCGAGCGCCAAGACGACGAGCGCGCTCGCGTTCCGGTACCCCGCGAACGCGACGAGGACGACGACGACCGTCGCGGCCGCCGCGACGAGTGGTGACTCCAGCGCGAGCCGGACGCCCGTCACGCCGAGCAGCAACGCCACCGCCAGCTGGATCCCGCGGACGACCGGCAGGTCGACCGCCCGCTCGATGACGCCGATCCAGCCGAATCGCCCCGCGAGCAGGAGGACGATTCCCGCCAGCAGCCCCGCTGCGACGAGCTCGCCGAAGGAGACGGCGCCGGCGATCGCCAGCCCGGCGAGCGCCTTCATCGGCTCGACGGACAGCGGGATCCCGTAGACGAGTCCCCAGAGGATCTGGAAAACGCCGAACCCGACGAGCGCATGCGGCAACGAGAGCGGCGTCACCAGCGCGAGCGAGACGACGATCGGGAGAACCGTAATCGAATCTCCTAACGCACCCGTGAGCTCGCCGGCGTCGAACTGAACCCCGAACCCGGCGCTTTCACGAGTTGCAGCCATTCGATAAGCGGATGCGGTCCACGATAAAAGAACTTTTGCGTAAACGGATCCGTCGATCGGCGCTCGAGCGGAGAAATGGATAATGGTTACCTATTCGGTGCCCTCGGATCGGTCGACGGAAAGCGTGGAGCGCGCCGGCGCCCTCGGATCGGTCGGCGAAAGGTGTAGAATACGCCGGCGGCGGAGCGGTCAGCGGAAAGCGTGGAGCACGCCGGCGCCGTCGGTGCTCGCGGCGACGTCGGGGAGGGTGGCACGCTCGGGGTGGGGCATCAGGACCGCGACCGTCTCCCGCTCGCCGAGGACGCCCGCGACGTTGCCCGTGGAGCCGTTCGGGTTGGCGGCGTCGGTGACGGTGCCGTCGGCGTCGCAGTACCGGAAGAGGACGCGGTCGTCGGCGACGAGCTCCGCGTAGGCGTCGTCGTCGATCTCGAATCGACCCTCGCCGTGGGCGATGGGCACCTCGATCACGTCGCCCTCCTCGTAGGCGCTCGTCCACGGCGTGTCCGCGCGCTCGACGCGGAGGTGGACCGGCTCACACTGGAACCGGGAGGAGGCGTTCGTGGTGAACGCCCCCGGCGTCAGTCCGGACTCGGAGCCGATCTGGGCGCCGTTGCAGACGCCGAGTACGGGCGTTCCGTCCCCGGCGGCATCCCTGACCTCCTCCATGATCGGCGCCCGCGCGGCCATCGCCCCGGCTCGCAGGTAGTCGCCGTAGGAGAACCCGCCCGGCAGCACGACCCCGTCGAGACCCGACGGGAGCCCGTCCTCGTGCCAGACGCGCTCGGCGTCGACGCCCAGGTGCGAGAGCGCGCGCACCGCGTCGCGGTCGCAGTTGGATCCGCCGAACTGGACGACCGCGACGGTCATCGTTCGGCGACCGCGACCTCGTAGTCGTGGATCGTCGGGTTCGCGAGGAGTCGTTCGGCCATCTCGTCGGCGAGCTCGGCGGCCTCGTCCGGATCGGCCGCCTCGAGGTCGATCTCGAATCGGTCGGCCGACCGGAGCCCCGTAAGCTCGAAGCCGAGCCGTTCGAGCGCCCGTCGAGTCGTCTCGGCCTCGGGATCGAGAACGCCCCGCTTCAGCCGGACGGTCACGGTCGCGGTGTATGCCGTCATGGTCGAATGGTGCGGAGTCGTGGGCAAAAACCGTTTCGGAGCAACCCCAATATGCACATTTGTGGATATTGTGACGGCGGGACATCGGCGGTCGGGAACGAAAGGGGCAAACCCCTCCGGGGCGTCAGAGGGCGTGTATGCTGCCGTTCGAACCATCGGAGGTGATCGTCGCATGACCCGCGAACTGACCGAGATCACGGTCGTCGGAGGAGACAAGACGGGACTGATCGCGCGCGTCACCTCGCTTCTGTTCGAGCGGTCGATCAACATCGAGGACCTCGATCAGGCGGTCCGCGACGGCGTCTTCCGGATGACGATGCGTGTCGACGCGACGGAGCTCGACACCTCCCGCGGCGAGCTTCGGCGGGCGCTGGCCGAGCTCGGCCGCGAGCTCGACGTCGACATCCAGGTCCGGTTCCCGAGCGACCGCGACGCCCGCCGGATCGCGCTGTTGGTCACGAAGGAGACGCACGCGCCCGAAGCGATGCTCGAGGCCGAGGCCAACGGCGAGCTGGCGGCCGACGGCGAGGCGGAGGTCCCGGTCGTCATCGGCAACCGCGGCGACCTTCGATCGCTCGCCGAGCGGTACGACAAGCCCTTCTACGACGTCGGCGACGGCGCCGGCAACACCGACGAGGACCGCCTGCTCGACCTGCTTGCCGAGTACGACGTCGACCTGATCGTGCTGGCGCGATACATGCGGATCCTCTCGCCGTCGGTCGTCTTCCGCTACGAAGGTCGGATCATCAACGTCCATCCCTCGTTGCTGCCGGCGTTCCCCGGCGCCGAGGCCTACCGACAGGCCAAGGACGCAGGCGTCCGTATCGCGGGCGTCACGGCCCACTACGTGACGACCGACCTCGATCAGGGGCCGGTGATCGCCCAGCGAGCCTTCGACGTCCCCGACGGGGCCTCCGTCCCGGCGATCAAACGACGCGGCCAGCCGCTGGAAGCCGAGGTGTTGCTGGAGGCCGTCCGGCTTCACCTCGCCGACGCCATCGCGGTCCATCGGGGAACCGTTCACGTCCGCGAGGACGCCGACCCCGACGCCCAGCTCGGACTCCCGCGGGAGGCCCGCGCGGCGAACCCCGACGAGCCGGTCGACGGCGAGCCGCTGAACGGACCGACGACCACCGTCGCGGAGTCCGACTGATCGACTGAACGGAGTCCGACCGATCGGCCGAAACGCGTGCTCGGGGCGCGGACGATGATTTCGTCGGCGGGTTATTCCCGATTACTTTTTGTCCCCCGCGATCGTTCGACGGTGATCGATGAGACGACGGGACGATCCCGAGTCGTTTGTGGCCGCTTGCCGCGCGATCGTCCGGAGCGACGAGCGTGCCATCCTGTTTTTCTGTTGATCGTCTCGATCCTCGGGCTGATCGTTCTTCTGTACTACCGACCTTGGTGTTGGAGGCGTTGCCCGACGTGACCCCGGAGGATCCGTTTCCGTGAGCACGCCGCCATCGACGCGTCTCCCGTGACGCTGCGCGCTGGCTCTCCGGAGTGAAGAACCGGTGGTGAGGGGACTCGGGTGGGTGCGGAAAACGCGCGGACGCGACGACGCCCCGATCGGTTCAGGACGAGAGGCCGGACGCGACGACGCCCCGATCGGTCGTTAGAACGGGAACAGCGAGTCGGCCTCGGGGTCGCGTTCGATCAGCTCGATCTCGTGGCCGTCGGGGTCCTTGGTGAACGCGTACAGGTCGTCACAGCTCTCGGGGTCGCGGTAGTCGTTCGCCTCCCGCTCCATGAGCCGATCCCAGTCCTCGTGGAGATCGTCCACGCGGATACAGAGATGCCCCCACGCGTCGCCGAGGTCGTACGTCCGGCCGTCGTAGTTGTAGGTCAACTCGACCGCCATCTCCTCGGGAGCGGCGTCGCGCGGCTTCACGAAGTAGTTCGCGAAGGTGTCCGACTCCCACCGGCCGGTCTCCTCGTACTCGAACTTGCGGTTCCAGAAGCCGAGCGCCTCGTCGGCGTCCTCGACGCGGATCATGGTGTGGTCGATCGACCAGCGCGTGCCGTGATCCCGCTGGACGATCTCCACCTCGTGGCCGTCGGGGTCCGTCACGAAGGCGTATCGACCGCCACAGGACTCGGGGTCTCGATAGTCGTCGACGCCGCCCTCCATCAGCTCCTCGTAGGCAGCCTCCAGCTCGCCGTTCGGCACGCGGACGGCGATGTGGCCCCACGCGTCGCCCATCTCGAGGTCGTCGTCGCCCTCGTTGTGGGTCAACTCGAGGAGGGCGCCGTCCTCGTGCATCTCTTCGGGGCCCATGTAGACGATGGTGAACCCGTCGCCGTCGTATCGATCCTTCAGTTCGTAGTCGAGGTGGGTGCCGTACCAGTCCATCGATTCCTCGAGGTCGCTGACGCGGATCATCGTGTGGTCTACGGTTCCGTCCATATGACCGGGGATGCACCGCCTGAACTATTAAAACGCGCGATTTATTTCTCACATTTCAATCTCAGTAATTAATTCACTGTTCGAGGTGGATGCGTGCCGTCACGGTTCACCACGCCGGGGGAAACGTCGGATTCGTGACCCGCGTCGAGCGACCTATCCGACCCCTGACCGTGAACGGGCACAAGACCGAAGCTCATGGAGGCGATGGCGTCAGTCGATATGACGCACGACCACGCGACGCCCCCGACGACGAAACCGCCGACGTCACGTCCGCGCTCGAGGACCGAGCCGCCCGGAACGTAACGACTATCCCCGCGACTTTCGTACGTCGGCGCATGAACTGGCCACACGACCCCGACGGCGAACAGGGGAGCGAGGGCGGACGCAAGTACGGCCACGCCGTGCTGGCGAAGAAGATCGACGAGGAGGAGGACTTCCCGCTCGCCGCGGCCGACTACGTCGACGAGTACGGCGACCACCCGATCCGGATCGACTACGAGACGGTCGTCTCCGTCGAGGAGATCTTCGAGCACGTCGAGACGGAGGAGTTCGCGGACTTCGTCGAGTTCCACCAGGAGCTCGGCCGCGCGATGCGCGAGAACGGGTACTGGTTCTACGAGGGTGCCGAGAAGTTCGTCGACGGGTCGACGTAGTCGGCGGGCGACGGGTACCAGCCTCTCCTCCAAACCCGGCAACCCGGACCGTCCCCGTCCCTTTTAAGTCGAACCGGGAATACCGGGCCTCCATGGAACACGAGCGGATCGTCATTCTGGCACACGAGAAGTTTCCCGGCCGCGCGAAGACCGCCCTCGGAGTCATGCGATACGGCGACCAGGAGGTCGCCGCCGTACTCGACCGTGATCGCGCCGGCGAGCGTGTCAACGACCACGTCCCCGACGTCGACGACGCGCCGATCGTCCCGTCGTTCGCGGAGGCGTACGAGGCCGTCGACGGCGACGTCGACGCCTTATATATCGGAATCGCGCCGATCGGCGGCGGATTCGACGACTCCTGGCGGACGGACGTCGTCGACGCGATCGAGGCCGGCTGTGACGTCGTCAGCGGGCTCCACTACTTCCTGACCGAGGACGAGGAGTTCGCGTCGCTCGCGGCCGAACACGGGGTCGACCTGGTCGACGTTCGTGAGCCGCACGACGACCTCACGGTGGCCGGCGGCCGCTCGGCCGACGTCGACGCCGACGTCGTCCTCACGGTCGGCACCGACTGCTCGGTCGGAAAGATGACCGCATCGCTGGAGATCGTCGCGGCCGCCCGCGAGCGCGGGGTCGACGCCGCGTTCGTCCCGACGGGCCAGACCGGGATCATGATCGCCGGCTGGGGAAACCCGATCGACCGGGTCATCTCCGATTTCACCGCCGGCGCCGTCGAGGAGATGATCCTCGAGATCGGCGACGACCACGACCTGCTCGTCGTCGAGGGACAGGGCAGCATCGTCCACCCGGCCTACTCCGCGGTCACCTGCGGCATCCTCCACGGCGCGATGGCCGACGGGCTCGTCCTCTGTCACGAGGTCGATCGAACGGCCATCCACGGCTACGAGTCGTTCGAGCTGCCGCCCGTTCCCGAGTACGTCGACCTCTACGAGGACCTCGCCGCGCCGGTCCACGAGACGTCGATCGTCGCCGGCGCGTTGAACACGAAGGAGGTCGACGGCGACGAGGCGGCGGCCGACGCCGTCGCGGCCTACGCCGAGAAGGTAGGCGCGCCCGCCGCGGACCCGGTTCGACACGGCGCCGGCGCGATCGTCGACGGCATCGTCGACGAGGTGCTCGACGGATGAGCCTCGACGCCACCTTCGAGCGTGTCTCGATGGCGCTCGACCAGCCGTTCACCATCGCCCGCGGCACGCAGACGGCTGCGGAGAACCTCATCGTCAGCGTGACCGACGAGGCCGGCATGACTGGGGTGGGCGGTGCGGCGCCTGCGGCACACTACGGCGAGACGGCTGACACCGTCGAGGCGGTGCTGCCGGACCTGCTTTCGACCGTCGAGGAGGTCGGCGATCCGCACGCGTTCCACGAGATCGAGTCCCGGATGGAGTCGGTCGTCAACGACAACCCGGCCGCGCGCTGTGCGGTCTCCATCGCCGTCCACGACCTCGCCGCGAAGCGGCTCGGCGTCCCGCTGTATCGGCTCTGGGGGCTTGATCCCTCGAACACGCCGGACACCTCCTACACGATCGGGCTCGACACGACCGATCGCGTCCGCGAGAAGGCCGAGGCCGCCGTCGAGGCCGGCTACCCGATCTTGAAGATCAAGCTCGGAACGGACCGCGACCGCGAACTCGTTGAGGCGGTTCGCGAGGCCGCACCCGACGCGACGCTTCGGATCGACGCCAACGAGGCCTGGACGCCCCGGGAGACGGTCGCGAACAGCGAGTGGCTTGCCGACTTCGACGTCGAGTTCATCGAACAGCCGGTTCCCGCCGAGGACCCGGAGGGTCTGAAGTTCGCCTACGAGCGCTCCGCGCTCCCCATCGCGGCCGACGAGTCCTGCGTCGCTCTGGAGGACGTCCCGGCCATCGCCGACCGCTGTGACATCGCGAACCTGAAGCTGATGAAGACCGGCGGGTTGTTGGAGGCTCGACGGATGATCGCGACCGCCCGCGCACACGGACTGGAGGTCATGCTCGGTTGTATGGTCGAGTCGAACGCCTCCATCGCCGCGGGGGCGGCGCTCGCGCCGCTGCTCGATTACGCCGACCTCGACGGGTCGCTGCTGCTCGCGGACGACCCGTACGACGGGGTCGACCTCGCGGAGGGACGGATCCGGCTCGACGAACTGGACGCCAACGGAACCGGAGCTCGACGCGCCGAGTAGGCCCGACCGCCGACCGGACGTTTTTGTGTGCGTGCCACCGAACACGCCACGAACCGTGTCGCTCACCGACGCCGCCGTCGCCGGGGACCGCGAGGGCGACCTCACTCTCCTGTTCACGCTGGGTGCCGTCCGGTCGCTTTCCGACCCGGCTGCCGCCGTCGCCGACGCCCGCGAGTGGAGCCGGTACGTCGGGATCGTCGCCAACGACGCCTCGGCCGTCGGGACGTTCGTCCGCCGTCACGGGATCGAGAACGACTTCCGGCTCCGAAGCTGGGACAAGTGGGGGACCGTGCGGGACCTCCATGGGGTCACGGAGACGCCTCGACACGTGTTGATCGGCACGACGGCCGCGGACCGCCGGGTCGCAACCCACGTCGGCTGGGAGTATCGGTCCGTCGAGGAGGCGGCGGAGCGGGCGGGTTGGCCGCTCGGCGAGCCGGAAACGAGCGCCGGCAACGAGAGGAAGGATCGCGGACCGTGGACGCGGCTCCGGCGGTACGTTCGTGAGCGACTGCGTTGACGTTCGTGGGGGAGTCAGGTGCGATGCGGTCGCGGGAACCGTCCGTCCGATCACCCGGGCGAACCGCTCAGTTCCGCGGCTCGTCCGCGTCGACCTCGGACTCCTCGAGTTCGACGTCGACGTCGACGTCCGGCTCGCCGTCGTCGAGCTCGTCGAGCTCCGCCTCGATCTCCGCGTCGTCCAGCTCCGCCTCGATGTCGTCGATCTCGGCGTCGATCTCCTCGTCGCTCGCGTCGACGCCACCCCCGCCGCCGCCGTTTCCGTCCGACTTCCCGAGCTCGCCCTTCAGGGTCTCCAGCTCCGATTCGACCTCGCTGTTCGTCGAGAGGCTCTCGAGCTCGCGGTCGATGTCGTCCTTGTCGGAGAGCGCGTCCTCGAAGGCGCCGGAGTCCTCCAGCTCGTCCATCGCCTCGGCGCGCGCCTCCATCTCCTCGGTGCGTTCCTCGGCGCGCTCGATGGACCGTGAGACGTCCTCCATCTCGTCGCCGACGCCCGTCATCGCCTCGCTGACCCGCGAGGAGGCCTCCGCGGCCTCGTAGCGGGCCTTCATCGTCTCCTTTTTCGTGCGGAACTCCTCGATGCGGTTCTGGAGTTTGTTCTTCTTTTCGACGAGCTGCTCCTGGGTGTCCTGTAGGTCCGCGATCTGGCCCTCCAGCTCCTCGATCTGGTTCATCTTCGATTTCTTCTTCTCGAGGGCCTTCCGCGCGAGGTCGTCGCGGTCCTGCTGGACCGCCTCGCGGGCCTGTCGGTTGTGCTTCTCGACGTTCTCCTCGAGCTTGCGTTTCTGGATCTCCAAGCGCTTCTTCTGGGTCGTCAGGTCGGCGATCCCCTGTTTGACGTCTTGGAGCTCGTCGCGCATCTGTTCGTACGAGTAGTCGAGCGTCTCCGTCGGATCCTCCGCTCGATTGAGGACGGCGTTCAGCTTCGAGCGGATGACGTAGGAGGCGCGAGAGAGGATTCCCATACTCGCTCTACACGCTCCACCCGTTAAAACCTCATGTGGTTCACGTCCCCTTCTCGGGTCGGCTTCCACGCGTTTCCGGCACGATCGAGGCGTCCGTGGCGACGTGACGAGCGGAGCGTGCGGCGTGTCCCGAGAAACGCTCGACTCCTCGCACGGATCGCGTGACGTTTCCTGAAGGTTTATTCGACCCGTCGGTGTATCGCCGATCATGGACATCGGCGTGCTCACCGTCCCCCTCGGCGACGAACCGATCGCGGACGCGTTCGCGTATCTCGACGGCATCGGCGTCGACGCAGTCGAGCTCGGCGTCGGCGGCTGGCCCGGCGAGGACCACGTCGACCGCGGCGACACCCTCGACGACGACCGGGCCCAGCAGGAGCTCGACGAGCTGTTGAACGAACACGGGCTTCGCGTCTCCGCGCTCGCGACCCACAACAACCCGTTGCATCCGGACGCCGATCGGGCCGACGAAGCCGACCGGGAGCTACGGGAGGCGATCGAGCTGGCCGCCCAGCTCGACGTCGACGTAGTCACCTGCTTTTCGGGGCTGCCCGCCGGCGCGCCCGGCGACTCGACCCCGAACTGGATCACCGCGCCGTGGCCGACCGAACACGCCGAGGCCCACGAGTACCAGTGGGGCGAGGTCGCGATCCCCTACTGGCGTGACCTCGCCGGGCACGCGGACGACCACGGCGTCGACGTCGCCATCGAGATGCATCCGAACATGCTCGTCTACGAGCCGACGGGGATGCTCGCGCTGCGGGAGGCGACGAACGATCGGATCGGCGCGAACTTCGACCCCTCCCACCTCTACTGGCAGGGGATCGACGTCACGGAGGCGATCCGGTTCCTCGGCAAGCACGACGCGATCCACCACGTCCACGCGAAGGACACCAAGGTGTACGACGCGAACGCGCGGGTGAAAGGCGTCCTCGATACGGCACCCTACACCGACGAGCCCGACCGGTCCTGGCTCTTCCGTTCCATCGGTTACGGCCACGACGAGGCCCACTGGAAGGACGTCGTCTCGACGCTCCGGATGGTCGGCTACGAGGGCGCGCTCTCGATCGAACACGAGGACTCGCTCACCTCCTCGCGGGAGGGGCTCGAGAAGGCCGTCGACGTCCTAAACCGGGCGGTCTTCGAGACGCAACCGGGCGACGCGTACTGGGCGGAGTGAGGGGCTGGCCGGTCGTCACAGATGTTTGGGGCGAAAGCCTACGACTTTAGCGAATTGAGTCGCTTCGAGGGTCCCGTCGAGTGCGCTTCGCCTGCCCGCTCCGAGGTATCCGTTCCACCGATCACCACCTTCGCCATCGACGGCGGCGGTCACCACATCCGAACCCGGCGGAACGAACGTCACCGCCTCCCCGATGGATCCGGCGACGACCGTTCGACGGGTCACCTCGTCCGGACGTTCTCAATGACAGGAGCGGTCAAAGCTTTTCGGACTTCCCAACGGCGGGCTCCGTCCGTCGATCGTCGGACAGCACATCTTAATATCGGGCCGTCGATCCCCCGAGCATGACGCTGAAGATCGGCGTTCTGGGGTATCGATTCATGGGAAAGGCGCACGCGAACGCGCTGGCGCGGCTGCCGATGTTCTTTCCCGACGCGCCGGCGATCGAGCGTCACGCGCTCGTGGGGCGCGACGAGGAGGCGCTCGCGGCGGCCGCCGATCGGTTCGGCTTCACGCACACGGAGACCGACTGGGAGGCCGCGATCGACGAGGTCGACGTCTTCTACAACCTCGGGCCGAACCACCTGCACGTTGAGCCGTCCGTCGCCGCTCTGGAGACCGGCGTGCCCGTGCTCTGTGAGAAACCCCTCGCGCCGACGCTTTCGGGCGCCGAGACGATGCGCGAGGCTGCCGCGGACGCGGACGTTCCCGCCGGCTGTGCGTTCAACTACCGGTTCGTCCCGGCGATCCGCCACGCGCGGAACCTGATCGCGGACGGCGTGCTCGGCGAGATCCGACAGATCCGCGGGCGCTATCTGCAGGACTGGCTCGTCGATCCGGAAGCGGCGTGGGCCTGGCGGATGGACGCGGATCTCGCGGGCTCCGGCGCGCTCGGCGACCTCGGCGCCCACACGGTTGATCTCGCGAGCTTCCTCGTCGGCGACGACGTCGGCGACGTGGAGCGCGTCTCCGGACACCTCCGTACGTTCGTCGACGAACGGCCCGTCTACGACGACGACGGCGACGTCGAGGAGCGTCGGGCGGTCACCGTCGACGACGCCTACACCGCACAGGTCGCCTACGAGTCGGGCGCGATGGGAAGCTTCGAGGCCTCGCGGTTCGCAACGGGCCACAAGAACGACCACACGATCGAGGTCCACGGTTCGAAGGGAAGCCTGCGGTTCTCGCTCGAACGGCTCAACGAGTTGGAGCTGCTCCGGGAGGACTCCCGGGGCTACGAGACGATCCTCGTCACCGACGAGGACGACCCGTACGTCAACCACTGGTGGCCGCCGGGCCACGTGATCGGCTGGGAACACACCTTCGTCCACGAGAACTACGAGTTCCTCACCGCCGTCGCGGACGGCACGGACTTCTCACCCTCCTTCGCGGAGGCCCACGAGGTCCAGCGCGTGCTTGACGCCGTCGAACGATCCGACGAGCGAGGCGAGTGGGTGTCCGTAAAGTAGTCGTCCGTGAAGCGGTGGAGAACCCGTACGGTCGGGGGTTGACCCCCTCAGCCCGGCAGCCCGCCGTCGAACGGGTTCTCCTCCCAGCCCTCGAGTTCGGCCTCGTCGGGGTCGTACGACGCGAGCGTCTCCGAGCGGTCGAAGGCGACCGGCTGCCAGACGACCTCGATCTCCTCGTTGCCGGTCGCCCCCTCGACGACGATCCGATCGCCCGGCTCGACGAGCCCGTCGCCGGGCCAGCCGCCGAACCGAGCCTCCTCGTCGGGGTCCACGCCGCGCACGTGGAGTTCCTCGGCGGGGATCGGATCGCCACCGAGGTGGGTGATCGTCACTTCTCCCCGGTCAGCATCGATCTCCATCTCCGCGTTCGGGGGTGCGACGCCCTCGATGAACCCGAACATCGCCGCGCCCACGACCGCCACCAGCAGGACGACGACGCCGATCAGCAGGCCCGTTCCCGCCGCCGGCGTGAACCCCCGTTCGTCGCTCCCGAAACGACCCATTCGTCGACGAGTTCCCCGTCGATGGTATAAGCGCTTCCCCCGCAGAAATCGCGAGTGATAATCCGGATCGCGGGCGAGTGCCGAACCGGAACGCCGTTATTCCCTCCGACCGAAACACGTTCGTGGCGACGACAGTAGAGCGATCGAGCGGCCGGGAACGAGGCCCGTGGGGGTTGGTTCGGGCATGGATCGCGGTGTTGATCCGTCCTCGACGCTTCTTCCGGCGGGCGGTCAGCCCGGGGGATCAGGCGCCGGGATTGACCTTCGCGGTCGTGATCGCGGCCGTGTACGCGCTCGGCTGGATGGCGGTCGCTCCGGGCGCGATTCCCGGCATCGCCGAGTCGGCGATCCTCTCGGCGACGGTGGTGCTGCTCGTGGTGATCGCGCTCGCTGCCCCGGTCGGTCTCCATCTGACCGCCGCGGTCGCGACGGTGTCGCTCGTGGTCGCCAGCCTCGAACGTCGCGACGGGGACGGGCTCCGCGACCGGATCGGATTTCGCGACCGCGGCGGCGTGAGCGAAACCGTTCAGATCGTCGCGTACGCGAGCGCCCCGATGGCGCTCGCGGGTCCGCCGATCCCGGCGCTCCGGATCGCCTGTGCCGCGTACGCGACGCTCCTGTTGCTGGTCGGGATCCGAACGGTCCACGGGACCACGCTGCTTCGAACGCTCGTTGCGGGGGTTCCACCCGCTCTCGTTGGCTACGGGGTCGGCTATCGTGCCGTGGCCGCGGCGAGATCGGTGCTTGGCGGCTGAGCGGGTGAGGCCGTCGGGCCCCTCCCGGACGGGTTTCGACAACCGTTTTAGGCGTGAACCACTCGGTACGTACAAATGGATCAGTACATCATCCGTAACGACTCCGTGGCCGGTCGCACCCGCGGCGACCGTGAAGCGGACGTCACGTTCGAACGGCGAGGGAGTGACATGGGACGCACGCAATGAACTGGGATAACCTACACGACGAGGACGTCGTGTTCGACTTCCGCGGGGACTCCCCCCACGATCTCGTCTCCGGCCGGTTCTACCACGGCACCGTCGACGGCTACGCCGAGTTCGGGGTGTTCGTCGACCTGGCTCCGGGCGGTACCGGACTGCTCCACCGATCGGAGCTCGACCGGCGACTGGAGAGTCTAGCGTGGGAGCCGGGAGACGACGTGGTCGTACGGGTGAAAGGCGTCCGAGACAACGGCAACATCGACCTCGGGTGGTCCATCCGACAGACCGAACGGGAGTTCCGCGGCGCGCTGATACAGGACGGCGACGTGGACCGGCGTCCCGAGGAGGCCGGCGACACGGAGGCGGACGAGTCCGAGCCAACCGAGAAGGCAGCGAACGCCGACGATACGGTCGAGCCCCGCTCCGAGAGCACGGCCGAGATCGGTGCCAAGGAGGACGACCGGACTGACGAGACGCCAGCCGATCTCGACGACGCACCCCCTGCCGGTGACGCCGTGGTCGATGACGACGAATCGGACGCGGAACCGAACGAATCAGCTCTCACGGAGGATGAGTCCGACGCCGCGGACGTTCCGGCCGCACGTGAGCGCGTCGCCGTTGCAACGCTCGTGGACCGAGTGAACGACCCGGTACGGATCGAAGGCGAGGTCGTAAGCATCCGGCAGACCGGCGGGCCGACCGTGTTCGAGATCCGCGACGAGTCGGGAGTCGTCGACGCGGCGGCGTTCGTCGAGGCCGGCGTTCGGGCCTACCCCGACGTCGAGGTCGGCGACGTCGTTCGGATCGACGGCGAGGTCGAGAGCCGCCGCGGCGAGATCCAGGTCGAGACGGAGAGGCTCGTGCTGCTCGCGAACGAGGAGGCGGAGACGGTCCACACGCGTCTCGCCGAGGCGCTCGCGGACGAGGCACGCCCGGAGGGCATCCAGCCGCTCGCCGGCGACGAGGCGGTCGCCGAACTCGGCGAGGGGCTTCTCGACGCCGCGGAGGCCGTCCGCCGTGCGATCCTCGAGTCTCGGCCGATCGTCGTTCGTCACCCGGCCACCGCCGACGGCTACGTCGCCGGGGCGGCCGTCGAGCGCGCGGCGCTTCCGCTGATCCGCGAGGAGCACGCGAAAAGCGACGCCGAGTACCACTACTTCACGCGTCGGCCGCTGGAGGATCCGGTCTACGGGATGGACGCAGCGACGAACGACGTGACCCGAATGCTACAGGACCGGGACCGTCACGACGAGAAGCTCCCGCTTTTCGTCCTGCTGGCCACCGGCTCCACGGCCGAGTCGGAGGACGGATTGGGACTCCTTTCGGTGTACGGCGCGGACGCGATCGTCATCGACGCCGCCGTCGCGGACCCCGAAGCACGCGACGCGGTGGAGACGCTCGTCTCCCCCGAACTGGCGTCCGTCGACGAGGACCTCTCGACGGCGGCGATCGCCGCCTCGATGGCCTCGGCCGTCAACGACGAGGTCCGCGATGACCTCGTCCACCTTCCCGCGGTGAGCTACTGGGAGGACGTTCCCGAGCGCTACCGCGACCTCGCACACGACGCCGGCTACGACGTCGAGCGGGTCGCGGAGCTTCGGGAGGCCATCGCGCTCGAGGCGTACTACCAGTCGTACCAGGACAAACGCGAGTTGGTGACCGACTTGCTGTTCGAGGACGGCGGCGACCTCGCCGCACACGTCTCCGAGCAGTTCCGCGAGAAGCTGGAGGCGGAGATCGAGACGGCGACCGAGAACGTCGTCATCGAGGCGATCGGCGGCGTCGAGTTCGCCGTCCTCGATACGGACCGGTACACTCACCGGTTCGACTTCCCGCCGACGCCGCTGCTTCTGGACGATCTTCACCGCCGCCACGCGAACGGCGAGCCGTTCGCGACGGTCGGCATCGGCACGGATGAGCTGTACGTGCGCGCGACGACCGACCTCTCGGTCCGCGACGTCGCCGAGCGCGCCGCCGAGACCGCACCCCGGGCGAAGGTCGCCACCGCCGGGCTGCGTGAGGGGAAGATCGAGTTCCTTGCCGGCGAGCGCGATGCCGTCGAGGACGCCGTCGTCGCCGCCGTCGCCGAGCAGTTCTGAGCGACGAGCGGGAGGGTCGGCTGACTCTTCATCGACGAGTTCCGGTCGAGGCCCCATCGACGGAAGCCGTCCGAAACCGGCTGGAACTCACACCGTGTTTCCGGTGAATTCATAGAGCGGGGTGCTGAAGGGAACCGTTCAACGAGTCACCGGACGACGGCCGGGTCGACCCGGCTGCCGACCCACAGCAGCGTCGCGATCAGGGTTACCACCGCGAGCGGAAGGAACCATTGCATGGCCGCCAGCAGGCCGGCGGAGGCCTGCACGCCGATGATCAACAGGATCGTCGGTCCGCAGCAGACGACCCCGGAGAGCAACCCGGGAATCCCGGCCGCGGCGCCCGCGCCGGCGCCGATCCGGCACGACGACGGGCCGCGCCAGGCGACGACGGAGACGGCGAGGGTGATTCCCACGAGCGTGGTGAGCGCGACGCCGATGATGGCGTTGACCGGCGCGAACAGGTATTCGATCGGCCCGAGCGTGAGCAGCGCGACCGTCTCGTACTGAAACGGGGCGACCTGCCGCGTCGCCGTCGCGAGCGGATCACTCACGACGAAGAGATCGACGAACGGCTCGGATCCGGTCACGCCGCCCGTCCCACCCGCCCCGTCCGTACCGCCGACTCCGCTCGCCCGCCATCCGAGATGCTGGAGGCCGACGCTGTAGAGGACGAAATAGAGGACGGCCGTGACGCCGAGCGTCAGCCTGCCGTCCGTTCGTCCGAGGGAGGCGCGGATCGCGAACAGCGTCCGCCGAAGCAGTCTCGCGGTCCACGCCGCCGGCGATTCGAGCGGAGAGATGCTTTCAGCGGCCATATCCCGCATCCGTGTGCTCGCCGACGAACTCGGTCGTCGGATAGAAGCCGGCCCACGCGAACCACATCGCGTCGTACGCGAGAAGCCGGTCGAGCGGAAGGTCGTCCGCGTCAACGACGCCGTGGTCCGCTCCGTCCTCCTCGACCAGATAGCGGTTGCCGTCGGGCTCGACGGCCAGTCCGCCCGGGTTTCGGTAGACGTAGCCGGTCGAGAGCGCGGGATCGGAGACGGCGACGACGTCCGTCGAGCCGCCCGATTCGGCGACCGTCCCCGTCAGCACGCGCTCGTCGAGCAGCGTCTGCTTGTCGAAGGCGATCGCGCCGGCGTCGGTTCGTGCGCCGATGACGACCGACTTCGTGTGTCCCTCGTCGACGCTTTCGAGCGGCGCGAACATGGTCCGATCCTCGACGTAGTACCCGCCGGGCGGGGTGTACTCCCCGTACGGATCGTTTCCGTAGCGCCGTGCGTAGCCGGTCTCGTCCGTGAGCAGCTCCGAGTCGGGGTGTTCCGCCCGCCACTCGCCGAGCGTCGTCCAGACCACCTGGAACTCCCGGAGGCTGTGTCCGGTCATCGGGCCGTCGATCCCGGTGGCGACCATCTGTGGGAACCAGCTCTCGGTCGTCCGGTCGTACATGATCAGGTTCGAGTTGACGAGGTGACCCGAGACGCCGAACTGCGCGTCGCCACGCTCGAACCCCTGTGCGGTGCCCGTCAGCGGACAGTAGGTGACCGCGACCCGCTCGCCGTCGATCGTGTCGTTGACGATCTCGTGCCAGACGAGGACGTACTGCGGATACGCCCGCGCCTCGCCGTTCCGGACGACCCCGAAGACCGGTGCGTCGTCATCGAGGTCGGACTCCCCGATCGGTCGGAACCGGGGCTCGTCGATCGAGGGGATCCCGTCCTGTCCGACCCCGCCGGAGAGCGACTCGTTCAGCATGAACTCGACGTCGTGGTCGAGATGGAGCCAGCGATCGGCGACTGGCGGAGCGTCCTCCGGAATCTCGTCGGCATCGTCCGCCATGTCGTCCCCACCGTCGACGGTCGCTTCTGCGTCGTCGCCGTCGTCGCCTCCGCCACCACCGATTCCGCCAACGACGTCGCCGTCGGTACAGCCCGCAAGTCCGCCGAAGCCGCCCGCGAGAACCGCCGCGATCACTCGCCGTCTGTTCGTGTCCATGCTCCATGGAAGGTCCCGGCGGTATCAAAACCGAGCCGATCGTGCGAGGGAGACGCACACCCGACGTGGCCGGCGGCGGTCCCCTCGTGGCCCGATCCGGTCGATCGGAGCGTGAACCCTCGAACGACCGAACCCGGAAGCGATTTCCGTCGGCCGTTCGTTCGCTCACGCATGGATTACGAATCGAGTCTCGACCGCGCGATGGAGAAGGTACCCGACCTGGGCGGCTCCGACGAGCGGTTGACCGTTCCGGACCCCCAGGCACAGAAGGACGGGGCGTTCACCCGATTGACGAACCTCGCGGCCATCGCGGACGCGTTGAGCCGCGACCCCGAGCACGTCCACTCGAAGATCCAACAGGAGCTCGGGACCGCCGGCCAGTACGAGTCCGGCCGCGCCCGCTACAACGGGAACTTCCGCGAGCGCGACTTCCAGGCCGCGATCGACTCCTACATCGAGTCGTTCGTCACCTGCTCGGAGTGTGGCCTGCCGGACACTCGGCTGGAGATGGAGAACCGGACGCCGATGCTACGCTGTGAGGCCTGCGGCGCGTTCCGCCCGGTCGCGAAACAGAAGAAGACGACCACCCAGCGTCAGGAGGACACGATCGAGTCCGGCAAGACCTACGAGCTGGAGATCGTCGGCACCGGCCGAAAGGGCGACGGCGTCGCCGAACGCGGCGAGTACACGATCTTCGTGCCGGGCGCCCAGGAGGGTGAGACGGTTCGGGCATACATCAAGAACGTCTCCGGCAACCTCGGGTTCGCGCGACGCGAGAGCTGAATCGAGTTCCCCTTCGAGAGCCGAATCGAGTTCTCCTTCGAGGGCCGAATCGAGTTCTCCTTCGAG
>CAZIFX010000035.1:0-23304 GCA_964538415.1 uncultured Halobellus sp. | reverse complement strand
GCGAGACCGCGCCCTCTATTCAGCACCGACCTCGTGTCAGTTCTAGAGGATTTCAACAAAGCCGATCAGCCGAACCGGAAGAGTCCGGCCTGTCGCCGCGGACCCTCGGCGTCGGGCTCCGCGACCCACGCCGTCCGCTCGTCGCGAAGCCGCTCCCGATCGGACGCCGGCGGGTCGGCGGGCTCGTACGCCGCGCAGCCGTCGCCGCAGTCCCGACCCGGATCGACGACCCGATCGAAGCGGGCACAGTAGGGGCGGCCGTCGTCGGTCGTCGTCGCGTGGGCACACCCTGGCGGGTCCGGACGCCACCCCTTCCCGTAGGCTCGCTCGGCGATCCGCCGGCGCTTTCGGGCCTTCGCCTCCGGATCGACGAGCGCGACGTCCGTTCGGACGCCCCGCTCCGCGCGGATCTCGACGCCCGGCGACGTCGGATCGAGCGGCGTCGGTTCCCGGACGACCTCCCGGTCGCCCGTCTCCGGGTCGAACCGCCAGACGCCGACTCCGTCGGGAAGCCGGTTGAGATGGGCACGGGTGACGTACGAGGCGGTCGCGAGGACGACCTCGTCGAAGAGGCCGAGCGCGACGTCGTATCGAAGTTGGGCCGCGAGGTCGCCGGGCGTTCCGAGGTCGGGCTTGTTCTCGATCGCGGTTAGCGAGCCGATCCAGCCGTCCGGGTAGCGAGCGGTCGTCCGAACCACGGGGCGGCCGTCCCGGCGCTCCCGTTCGAGATAGCCGGCCTCGACGCTCGCCTCGACGACGGCACGCGCCCGCTCCGGGGGAAGATCGAAGGCCTCGGCGACTGGCACCGCGGATCCCGGACCGACGTCCGCCTCGATCGCCGGGGCGGGGATCCGCGCCGGCGTGATCGCCGCGCGGTCGTCGAAGCGGGGGCCGGGAGTCAGGAGACAGACGTCGACGATCCGGCCGCCGGGCCGGGTCACGCCCGCGCCCAGCTGTCTGGCGACGACCCGGTCCGGCGATTCGAGCGCCGCGCACAACGCCAGCTCGAACCGGAACTCCATGGGGGCTGAAAGGCAGGAACCGGCTAAAGCGCGTCGACGACCACGGCGGGGCGGCGACGCGTTGAAACGGGTCGAACCCACACACTCCGACATGGACGGGCGTGAGTTCCTCACGAGCAGGCGTCGATTCCTCACGGCGGCCGCGGGCGTCGGAAGCGCCTCGATCGCGACCGCGGGCTGCCTCGCGGCCGCGACGCCGGCCCCGCCCTCGTTGCCCGAGGATCGCCTCGACGCCGACGGCTGGGAACTCGTGGAGGAGGAACGGGGGGAGGCGTTCAGCGAGACGTATCTCGGCCGGGAACTGACCGCGACGGCGACGACGGAGGTGTACGAGAACGTTCCGCTCCGCGAGGAGTTGGCCGGGAAAACGCTCGGCGAGGTGACGGACGCGCCGGTCTCGTTTTTCGCCAGCCGCGTCACGTTCGATCCGAACCTCGCGGACCTCCCGGCCGACGTCGGCAGCGGCCTGATCCTCGACGAGGTCGAGGCGAACGCCCGGGAGATGCTGGAGACCCGAATGGCCGAGAACGGCGTCGAGGACGTCGAGGAGACCGGATCGGGGACGCTCACCGTCGACTCCGGCGAGGAGGCTCGTCGAACCGACCTGCGGGGGACGCTGCCGTTCGAGCCAATCTCGTTACCGGTCGCGGGTGACGAGCCGGTGACGTTGGCGGAGGACGTCGTGCCCATCGCGGGGCGGCTGGCCGTCTGGGAGTTCGGGGAGACCGTCCTCGTCGGCGGCGGCGCGTTCCCGGCGGAGAACGTCGCGACGAGCCTGAACGAGGACCTCTCGTCGGCCATCTCCGTCGCGATCGAGGTCGACCTCGGACTGGAGCCGGAGCGGTACGAGGTCGACCTGCTGGATCTGGTTCGCGCCGTCGAGTGAGTCAGTGGAGCCGCTCCGCACCGTCGAGTGGGTGAGGCGAGCGTCGGCCCGAACGGGGATCGCCGGAGTGCCGGAAGCGACCCGCGGTCGAAACCGGTATTCGCCGTCGGCGCCTACCGTCGTGCATATGCGTCGGGTCACCCGGAACCTCCTCGTCGCCATCGCGTTGATCGTCGTCGCCCTGCTCGCGTTGGGCGCGCTTCCGAGTTACCTCGGCACCGGCGATCCCTACTACCTCACGGTCGAGGAGATCGAGACCGACGACGCCGCCGTCGACGTGAACGACGTCTCCGAGCGTCGCTATCCCTACCTGACGGGGGCGCTCGCGAGCGATGAAGGCCGGTCGGAGGGCTATCAGATGGGGCCGTTCGGCCTGAAGGAGTGGTTCACGCACACGCCCTTCGACGAGGTCGACGCGTTGACCCAACGCGTCGGCGACGCCGCGACCGACGAGGGCGTCCGCGTCGAGTTCGAGGGCGACGTCTACCACGTGCGGGTGATCCAGCCATGACCGACGAGGGTCGACCCGGAGACGACGTCGGCCCGTCGGCGGCGGACGGATCGACCGCGGAACCGCCCCTCGACGCGGAGCCGGCCGCGGATCTTCGGGGGCTTCCCGCCTTCGACGACGGCCGGCTCCACTCGCTGCCGGGCGAGCCCGAATGGCCCGTCGAGGAGGTCGTAATCGAGTACGACACGGGCTGGTTCGTCGGCGGCTACGACCGCGTCGAGCAGCCCGACGGTCGGCTGAAGCGGTACTACTGGGCCGAGCTGCCGCCGGCGACGGTCGTGGTCGCGATCGCGGACGGGGAGGTGCTTTTCGTCGAGCAGTACCGGCCGGCGACCCGGCAAACGAGCCTCGAACTTCCGGCGGGCATCGTCGAACCCGGCGAGTCGTACGCCGAGGCGGGCGCACGCGAGCTCGCCGAGGAGACGGGATTCGAGCCCGACTCCGTGGCCCTCCTGCAGGAAGTGTGGTGTACGACCGGGCTCCTGCGTCACAAACGCGGCTACGTCCTCGCACGGGGGCTGGAGCCGGTCGACGTCGAGGCGGACTCCAACGAGTTTCTCGTGCCGCGGTCCGTCCCGGCCGAGGAGGCGGTCGCGGTCGCCCGCGAGCCGCCGACGAACGACGCGACGCTGGAGGGGCTCCTCCTCGCCGAGCGTGACGGGGCGCTGTGATGACCGGTCCCGGTCCCCTCGGAGCCATCCTCGTGGGCGTCCTCGCGGTCGGCCTCCTCGCCGCCACGGTCGCGATCGGCTACGTCGTCAACCGGGACGCCGCGGCCCGCGGCGTTGAGGAGCCGGCACGGTTCCTGATCACGGGCGGTGTGGTGTTGCTTCCGATCCTCGTGGTTCCCGCGTACGCCCTGCTCACCCACCGGCTCGGCACCCGTGCGACGCCCGCGACGCGTGTCGAGCTGATCCTCGCGTGGGGTGCCCTCACGCTCGTCGTTGCGGTGATCGTCGGCGCGATCGTCTCCCCGCCCGACCCCGTCAGGCAGCTCGCATACGTGGTCGCGCTCGCCGTCGTCTTCGGACTCGCCGGGCTCGTCCCGTTGGTTCGTCGCGGAGCCCTCGGCTCCGGGTGAGGCGAACCGAGGCGTTCGGGGATGAATGCTTACAAAGGACGTTCGTAATCGGATGAGATAGGACGAACGTGCAGTTCCGTGAGCAAGTGGAGAGGTATTAGTCGCTCGAGCCCCTCCTCGTTCCCATGAGCCAGACTTCGGAGGAGTCGGTGCTGTTGTCCGCGGACCCGCCGCTCGACCTGCGCCTGTCGGACGACGAGCTCGAAGCGACCCGCGAGCGGATCGTCTCGTTCATCGCCGACCTCGTCGACGACGCGGGCGCCGAGGGGGCCGTGCTCGGCCTTTCGGGCGGGATCGACTCGACGCTCACGGCCCACCTCGCGGTCGAGGCGCTCGGCGCCGACGGCCTCCACGGGATCACGATGCCCGCGGCGGTCAGCGACCCCGACGTGATGAGCGACGCCGAGCGCGTCGCGGAGTCGCTCGGCATCGAGTACGACGTCGTCGAGATCCAGCCGATCGCGGACGCCTTCTTCGCGGCGCTGCCCGAGCAGGCCGAAGACCGGATGGCCAAGGGGAACGTCTTCGTGCGGACGCGGGCGGTCTGTAACTACCTCGTCGCCAACGCGGAGAATCGGGTCGTGCTCGGCACCGGCAACCGCGCGGAGGCGATGACCGGCTACTACACCAAGTACGGCGATCAGGCCGTCGACTGCAACCCGATCGGGAACCTCTACAAGATGCAGGTCCGCCAGCTGGCTGGGCACGTCGGCGTCCCGCGTGATCTCGTGATGCAGGAGCCGACCGCGGGGATGTGGGAGGGACAGACCGACGCCGAGGAGATGGGGCTCGATTACGACACCGTCGACGCGATCCTCGCGGTCCACGTCGACGGCGGACTCTCGCGGTCCGCGACCGTTCGGGAACTCGGGGTTCCCGAAGGCGCCGTCGACCGCGTCGTCGACCTGTACGAGCGAAGCGCGCACAAACGGTCGATGCCGCCGGCTCCGGAGCGATAGCGGGAGGGACGAATCGGCAGCGGCGGACCCCGTCCTCGGGCGGGTCACCGACCCGGTCAGGGCGTCAGGGGCTCGTGGCGGCGGACCGAACGTCAGCGACACGTCGGCATGCGTTCACGGCGAAATTTCGACGGACGTTTTTAGGCGTCGTACGCGCGTTTTCGCGTCACTTCGGCGATTCCGGCGTTCGCCGAGCAGTTCGGGCAGGCATGGATGCGGCCCCGGTGGTCCGAGAAGACGCGCGCGAACCGATCGGAGACGTGCGCATCACAGTGTTCACACGTCGGCATGGGTGGTGAGAGGGTCGTGGTTCATGGTTGTGATCCGTACGCATGGGTGTCGGTGACGGACGAATAAAGCGCTGTTCCGAACTCTCTCCAAAATTCCCCCGAGATCGGCCGCAGTCGGGCGATCGGAATCGAAGCGTCGGACGCACGAAACGCCGGTTTTCCGCCGTGCAAAACGCGCGCAGATCTCAGAACGCGCGCAGGTCCTCGAGGACCGCGTGCGCGGAGCCGTCGTCGATGGCCGCACGCGCGAGGTCGAGCCCCTCCTCGATTGAGTCGGCCTCCTCTCCGGCATAGATCCGCAACGCGGCGTTGAGTGCGACGGCATCGGCGAAGACGCCGTCGCGCTCGCCCGCAAGCACGGCCTCGGTGATGGCGGCGGAGTCGGCCGCGACGTCGTCGACCCCGAGGTCCTCGCTTTCCATGTCCATCCCGTAGTCGGCGGTCTCGATCTCGAAGTCGTCGAAGGCGGGCTCGCCGTCCCCGCCGTCGGCGTCCCACTCGGCGACCTTGGTGTAGCCGGGACGGACGTCGTCGTATCCCTCCATCCCCTGGAACATGAGGACGCGGTCGAGGTCGTGGAACTCGCTTTCGACGAACGTGTCGGTCACCTTCTTCGCGAACGCGAGGTGATAGAAGGAGCCGAGATGCGTCGACGCGCCCGCGGGGTTCGCGAGCGTCTCGATCGTGTTGACGAAGGTGCGCACGCCCATCATGTCCCGGCGCTCGAACAGGTCATCGATCGCGGGATTGAATGCGGGCTGGTAGTAGAAGCCGAAGCCGGTCTCGTCGACCATCGCCGCGGAGTCGCGGGGCGTCAGCTCCGTCGCGACGCCGAGCTCGTCGAGGACGTGCTTGTACGCGTCCTGCTTCTGGGTCGGGACGCGGTCGCCCGAGTGGACGACGATGGGCGTCTCGACCGCGGCGGCGACGCAGCCCGCGGCGACGCCGAGGATCGCGCTGCGGCCCTTACCGTCGTAGTTGGCGCCGCAGTCGACGGGGTCACAGTCCGGTTCCGCGTAATCGACGCGCTCGCACATCACGTCGGTGTACGCCCCGAGCTCCTCGGGGGTGTTTCGCTTCCAGCGGTTTGCCAGCCAGAACGCGCCGAGCGTCGTGTGGTCGGGCTCGTCCGCGAGGATGCGCTCGAGCGCCTCGGTCGCCTGCGCCCGAGTCAGGTCCTCCGCGGACTTGTGGCCGGAGCCACAGACCTCGGTCATCAGCCGTTTGAGGGGCCACTCGCCGAACTCCTGGGTCGCCTGCGCCATGTGACATCGTTCGGGCTCTCGAACCTAAACCCTCCCGTTCGACTCCCGCCGCGTGGGAACGTGATCGCGGGCGTCACGGGCGCCCGACGTTCGGAAATGACCGTCGAGTGTAGATATTTTTATAATCAGCCCCGATCCGAACCAAGCGTCCAATTTATTACGTGTTACTCGTTCACACCGCGTCCGTTATCCCGTCAAAGTTATATGTATGTACACTCAGGAACATCATACACGATGACGTCCAACTCCGTGGCAAGCGCGTTGACGCTCTACCGTTCCGGAACGCTCACGCTCGAACAGGCCGCGACCGTCGCCGGCTGTACCGTCCCCCAGCTCGAAGAGAGCGCACGGCCGTTCGCTCCGGCGGTCACCTCGAACGAGCTGAAGGTCGCCGACTGATCGGCGACGTCGCCCGACCCGTCAACCCGGCGGTTGCACCGGATCCTCCTCGGGATCCGGCTCGTCCGGCTCCTCGCCCTCGTCGAGGCCGTCGCCGACCTCGTCCGGCACGCCGGTTACGCGGTCCCCGCTCACGAGGAACTCGGTGATGCTCGCGAGGAGGATCTCGTTGTCCGCAACGTTGTGGCGGTCGGCGGCGAGGAACGACGAGTCGCCGACGCCGAGGACGTCCCCGTCGCGGACCGCGACGGTGTGGCGTCTCGGATCGTCCTCCCCGGCGGTACGAGCCTGATCGCTCGTGACCAGCATCGGTTCGCCCCCGCCCGTGCTTCGCACCTCCGTCGCGACCTGTAGCGCCACCCGGTCGATCTCATCGATCGCCGTCCCGTCGTTCGGCGGCAGGGCCGCATCCTCGTGCGGCTCGACCACGATCTCCTGATAGGTGCCGTCGTTGGCGGTCTGGTCGTAGACGTATCGCGTATCGAAGTGGAGATCGAACGCGCCGCCGATCTCCGTGAGTTGGCTCTCCTGCTCGGTCAACGCCGGACCGAGTAGGTCCGCGGCGATCGAGATCCGGTTCGGCTCTCCGAGGATCACCAGTCGGCCGCCCCCGTCGACGAACTCCTTGACCGCGGCCAGATCGTCGCCGGCGTAGGCGCTGCCCGGATCGATCACGACGAGGCCGTCGGCGTCCGCGAGTGCCTCGTCCATGTCGCCGGTGGCGTGGAACCGAACCTCGTACCCGACGCCGGACAGCGCCTCGGCGAGCGGCTGGACGTCTGCCCTGTCGAAGCGGTTCGCGTTCGAGTCATCGATCACGATCACGCCGGAGCCGTCGCCCACCGTCGGATCGGGGTCGACCGTACCGGACGCCGGCAACGGTTCGCTGAGCGCCTCGTCCGGCGAGAACACTTCGTGATCCGGGTCCGGATCCGGATCCGGCAGCCCCGCGAACGCGATCCCCACGCCCAGCAGTACGATCGTCGCAGCCACGCCGAGCGTGACGGCCGCTCCCGTCCGGTAGCTCATGGCGCACCCCCGACCCGCGGGACGGGCGTCGAACCGGCATCCGAGTCGGTTTCGTCCCTCTCCGCGTCGTCCCTCGCCTCCGCATCATCGTCCGCCGATCGAAGCGCCTCGTCGGCGTGCATGGCGTCGGCACCCGAAACGACGCCGTCGTCGTCGAGCGTCGTGGCGGGGACCATCAGGAACGCCGGCGGTCCGGGATCGTCGCTCGCCTGGAGGACCTGCGGATCGAGCCGCTCCCTATCGCTCGTCTCGCTCGCGAGGTAGGTGCTTTGCAGGAGGAACGTCGCCTCGTCGTCCGTTCGGAGGTGTCGAACCTCGGGGCGATCGAGGTCGGCCTCCGACGCCGCCATCTCGAGGGCGGTTTGCCGGTCGGCCACGTCGTCGACCACGCCCCGCTCCACGGCGTTCACGCCGGTGTAGGTCGCGGCGCTGCCGAGCTCCTCCTCAGTGAGCTCCAGCCGGTCGCCGCGATGCTCGTAGACCGCGCCGAGGAAGGCGTTCTGCAGCGTCGCGAGGTCGTGGACGAACTGGCGCTCGTCGCTGCCCGCGAGCTTGTCCGGGCCCGTGGTCGTTATCAGGTCGTTCGGCTCGATGGTCGGGGGCGTGTCGGCGACGACCCCGACGCTCCCGACCGACGAGGCCGGCTTCACGTAGATCCGCTCCGCCGGCACGATGGCGTAGTATGCGCCGGATAGGGCACCGCCGTCGACGGCCGCGATCACCGGCATCTCCGCCGCGGTACGGACCGTCTGCATGTACATCTCCTCGCTCGCCGCGGCGCTCCCGCCGCCGCTGTTCGCGACGATCACGACAGCGTCGGCCTCCTCGCGGGCCGTCTCCATCGCCTCGGCGTAGTCGGTCGCCTGCTGGCCGTCGATGGTGCCGTCGATCGCCACCACCGCGACGGTTCCGTCGGGGGCGGTCGCCACGTCGCTCGCCGGCGGCACCAACACGAGCCCGATCGCCACCCCCAACACCACGAACAGCGCGTACGATTCCACGGACCACCGCCACAGATCAGTGATACGTGATAACATGAAACAGTTTCGGGGGTGCGTCGTGTTAAATCTCCGGTCCGAAAAGGGTAGGACCGTCGGGGTCCAAATGGACGTAATGAGTTTGGACGCGGACTGGCGTGCGGGGATCGACGCCGTCGACGCCGTCCTGATCGACGAGCATCAGAGCGGATTTCCGGTTGAGCCCCGCCCCTTCGAGCGAGTCGCCCGCGAGATCGGTGCACGGACGGGCCGCGATCTCACGGCCGACGACGTGCTCGAACGGGTCCGAGACCTCCGCAAACAGGGCGTGTTCCGTCGGTTCGGCGCAGTGCTCAACCCGCCCGTCATCGGCTCCTCGACGCTGGCGGCGGTGAAGGCGCCCGCGGACCGTTTCGAGGAGATCGCCGAGGTGATCAACGGCTACCGACAGGTGAACCACAACTACCGCCGGGACCACGAGTGGAACCAGTGGTTCGTGGTCACCGCGGGCTCCCGGGAGCGGCGGGACGCGATCCTCGCGGAGATCGAGGAGCGGACCGGCTGTGAGGTGCTCAACCTCCCGATGCTCACCGACTACTACATCGATCTGGAGTTTCCGGTCGTCAACGACGACCGGTTCGCCCGCGAGTCGGTCGAATCGACGACCGTCTCCGCGACGCGGATCTCCGAGGAGGCGCGCGGAAACCTCACGTCGCTGGAGGCCGACCTGCTCGTCGCCATCCAGGACGGCTTCCCGCTCTCCTCGACCCCCTACGCCGACGTGGCGGAGGAGATCGACGCCGACGTCGACGACGTCGTCGCCGCGGTCGAGCGGCTGCTCGATGACGGCTGCATCAAGCGGATCGGCTGCGTCGTCAACCACGTCGTCACCGGCTTCCGGAACAACTGTATGGTCGTCTGGGACGTCCCCGACGAGGAGCTGGACGCGCGCGGCGAGGTCGTCGGGAGCCTCCCGTACGTCACGCTCTGTTATCACCGGCCGCGCCGCCCCGAACAGGGCTGGGAGTACAGCATGTTCACGATGATCCACGGCCGGGAGGCCGACGCCGTCGACGCGAAGATCGACGAGCTCGCCGCCGACTACCTGCCCTTCGACCACGAACGGCTCTACTCGACCGAGACGCTGAAACAGACCGGGGCCCGCTACGACGAACTCGTCGCCGACGCGGAAGCGGATGCGAATGCGGGTCCAGAAGCGAATGCGGATCCGGAAGCGATGGCGGATGCGGATTCGGAGCCGGAAGCGGATTCGGGGACGACCGCCGAACGCGACCGATAAGCGACCGCCGAACGCGACGCGAACTGACCGGCCCCGTTCGGGGGCGTTTTAAAAGATGACGGGCGCGGTCGACGGTCTCTCCTTCGGTGGCGCGCGCGACCTGCGAGCGGCGAAGCCGCGAGCAGCGCGTGCGCGAGGGAGGACGCGCTCCGGCGCCGGACCGCTCGGCGCCGGAGCGCGTCCGAGGCTGGGGAGGCCCGAGGCTGAGGAGGCCGGAGGCGAACCGTAACCGAGGGACCCGCGTTCCGGCTCGCTACCGTTTCGTTGGTTCCGGAAACCGCCGTCATATAAAAGGGTGGCGAACGGGCGCACCCGTCCAGCGGCCGGTTGACCGGATACCGCCGGCGCGGTTCGACGACATCGCCGGATTATAAGCCACCCGGGGGATCGAAACGGGTATTTAACTATCCCTGCCGAATGGCACGACGGATCCGGGCGACCTGGCCGCTCCGTCGATCACCCGGCAAGCGGGTCCGAAGGTCGTCAGAGGCAAGTGTCCGCCCGCGAAATCCTCCGGCATGTCTGATCCCCGCGACGATGCCGTCGGCGCCCTCGGTCACCTCCTCGATCGGGCGGGGATCATCGACGCCGAGCGGTTCCGGCCCACGTTCGACCTCGCCTGGCCGCGCGTCGTCACGGGCTTTGCGATCATGTCCAAACAGACCGCCGACCTCGCGATGGTCGGGATCGCGGTCGGCACCGCCGGCACCGCGGGGCTGGCGTTCGCGCTCGGCTACTGGAGCATCGTCGTTCTCCTCGGGCTGGGGCTGGCGGGCGGCACGGTCAGTCTCGTCTCGCAGAACTACGGCGGCGACCGGATGGACCGCGCCTCGCTCGTCGTCAAACAGAGCGTCCTCGTCGCCACGCTGTTTTCCGTGCCGATCATGCTCGGCTTCGCGCTGTTCGCCTCCGAACTGATCGCCGTCCTCGGCGCGGAGCCGGAGTCGCTCCGGCACGGCGCCGTCTACCTGCTTTTCGTCACCCCCGCCGTGCTCTTCGAGATGGTGAACCTCATCGCCAGCCGAACCTACACCGGCGTCGGCGACACCTTCACCGAGATGGTCGCACGGACCGGCGGCGCGGTGCTCAACGTCGTCCTCAGCGCGCTGTTCATCTTCGGGCTCGGAATGGGCGTTGCGGGGGCCGCGCTGGGAACGACGCTCTCGACCGGCGCGGTGATGGTCGTCCTCGGCTGGGGGATGGTCGGCCGCTCCTACGGCGGCCTCGGCATGGAGCCGAGCCCCGTCCCGATCACGCGCTCGACCCCGCTGGTGAACGTCACGGTCGTCCGCCAGCTGCTCGAGGTGTCGGCGCCCGAGATCGGCCGCCGGCTCGCACAGGGGCTCGTGATCTTCCCGCTGCTCTGGATCGCCGCCTCCTTCGGGCCCGTCGTCGTGACCGCACTCGAGGTCGCAAGGCGGGTCAGAGCGATGATAAACAGCATCAACTGGGGGATGTCGCTCGCCTCGAGTTCGCTCGTCGGACAACGCCTCGGCGCCGACGAGGAGGCGGAAGCCGGCGCGTACGGCGCGGGGATCATCCGGCTGGCGATGGTCGCGTACGCCGTCGTCGCCGTCGCCGTGATCCTGCTCGCGACCCCCATCGCCACGCTGTTCGTCTCCGGCCCCGAGGAGGTCGCCGTGACCGCGACGTTCGTCGCCGTCGCCGCGATCAGCGCCGTCGGTCTCGGGCTCGACGGCACCGCATCCGGAGCGCTCGTCGGCGCCGGCGACACCCGCTGGCCCTTCGTCGCCTCGCTCGTCGGGCGGTACGGCTTCGCGCTCCCCGCCGCAGTCGTGGGGCTCGTCACCCCGCTTGGCGTCGCCGGCCTGTATCTGGCGCTCGTCTTGGAGTCGTTCGTGCCCGGCGGGATCAACTACGGGCTGTTCAGATCCGGCCGCTGGAAGGTCGTAAGCCGGCGGTATCGTCCGGACGCGGACGCCGGAGACTGACTTCCCGCGAGAGTCCGGCAGACGGCGGTGACGGCCCCGAACGCGGCGTCCGCATCCGACGTGCCTTTCCGGGTCGGCCGCGTCTTTCCGCTCATGAACGCGAATTCGTCGTCGCCCGGCCGCGGTCGACGGCCCTCATCGCAGACGGTGACCCACCCATGACGCGTCGGGACGACTACTACAACCGATCCAAACAGGAGGGATATCGGAGCCGCGCCTCATACAAGTTGAAACAGCTGGACGAGGACGCGACGCTCTTCGAGCCCGGAGACACGGTCGTCGACCTCGGGGCGGCACCGGGCGGCTGGCTGCAGGTCGCAGCCGAGGCGGTCGACGAGTCGGGGACGGTCGTCGGCGTCGACCTCCAGCGGATCGACGACTTCGAGGACCACGACGTCGAGACGATCCGCGGCGACATGACCGAGGAGCGAACCCGCCACTACCTCCGGGAGGCCGTCGGGGAGGGCGGAGTTGACGTCGTGATCTCCGACATGGCGCCGAACATGACCGGCGAGTACTCGCTCGACCACGCCCGCTCGGTCCATCTCGCCCGACAGGCGTTCGACGTGGCCGAGGAGCTGCTCGCGCCCGGCGGCGACTTCGTCGTGAAGGTGTTTCAGGGCGAGGACCTCGACGCCCTCCGGGAGGACGTTGAGGCGGAGTTCGAGTACGTCCGAACGATGTCGCCGCCTGCCTCGCGAGACTCCTCCTCGGAGGTCTACCTCGTCGCGAAGGGACGTCTCACCGCGCCAGTCGAGGAGGGCGACCGGGTGGAGGTGACGATCGAGGAGCACGGCGAGGAGGGCGACGGCATCGCCTACCTCGAGGGCTACACGCTGTTCGTCCCCGACGCCGACGTCGGCGAGACCCTCACGGTCGTCGTCGACGACCTGAAGCCGCGGTTCGGCTTCGCGAAGCGGAGCGACTGAGCGGCTCGTTGATCCCGTCGCCGAGCGGCGGCCCGCCACACCGTTACGTGCCGTCGACGAAGTCGCCGAGATTCGCCTGCAGCCCGGCCACCATCGTCGATTTTCGTCGGAGCCGTGCGAGCGATAGCGGGAGGTGATCGGTCACGCCACGGACCGCCTCGCCGAACGTCTCCGCCGTGCCGTGTTCCCCCTCGAAGGCGTTTCGAACCGCCTCCCGGACCTGCCAGACCCCGACGGGACCCCAGTAGTCGTCGGAGACGTGCCGGCAGACGAGTACCTTCGCCTGTCGGCCCCGGTCGTGAAGATGTTCGAGGACTCCGAGGCGGCCGGCGTAGTAGGCGCCGGCCGTCTCCTCGACGTAGCCGGTGCGGCCCTCCCGCCCCTCGCTTGCAGCGGCGAGGTAGATGCCGGCCTCCGGGTCGGGATTCCAGACCGACCCGGGTGCCTTCAGCTCGACAAGCTCGTACTCCCAACGGCCCGGAACGAGGATCACCCAGAAGGCGTTGCCGAGGAACTCGTTGCGATGGACCTCGACCGCGTCCACCGTCGGCGCGTCGCGGATCGTCCCGCGGAGGTACCGGCCGACGGTGTCGTCGACGGCGGTGATCGACCACCGCGTGGGGACGAGCCGGCGGTCCTCCCCGCGGCCGAGCGCGCCCGCCGAGAGGATCGTGTTGATCTCGTAGACGTCGAAGCCGCGCCGGTAGAGGTAGGTCATCGCGCCCTGAGCGCGCCAGTCGTCGTCCTCCAGGGTCTTTTTCACCGGCCGCGGAACGTGCGGGTTCTCGCCGAGTTCGGCGGTGCGGGCGGCCGCCCGCGGACCGGTCGGCGTCTTCACGTCCTCGATGCCGACCTCGAGGTCGAGGTCCGGTCGACCGTCGAGGCCGATTTCGACGTCGACCGGCTCGTCAGCGATGGCGACTTCACGCTGGACGCCGAGCCAGCCGTCCCAGACGTCGTGGACGGTGCCGACGCTCCCGACGTCCATTCCGCGCGTCGAGTTGAGCAGGCTGGTGCGCCGGTCGAAGACGTCCGCGATGGAGACGCCCTCGTCGTACCACGCGGCGGACGTCTCGAATCGTGCGGCGTGCTCCTCGCGTCCGACCGGCGAGAGCAGCCCCGTGGAGACGGTCGGATAGTTCGACCGACCGACGAAGATGGAGGGTGAGACGCTCCCGACGATCGCATCGTCGGAGACGTGTTCCTCGAAGCGACGCTCGAAGGAATCGAGATGGTCGAGGATCCCGTAGTCCTTCTCGCGGGCGAGGCGGCGGCGTTCGGCACGCTCGTTCGCCTCGAACTCCAGATACTCGTCGAGCCGCATTCGGGTCGTCGTTGGGGTGGCGACGGTTTGAACGTTGCTGGAACGTCCCCGATGTATCCATCCGGACGTGGATCGGAGAAGGCGCCCGCTCGGACGTGGATCGGAGAAGGCGTCCGGCTACGTGTGAATGCCCATCGCTTCGATCTGCTCTTGATACCGGTTGCGAATGGTGACCTCGGTCACTTGGGCGACGTCGGCGACCTCGCGTTGGGTCTTCTTCTCGTTACAGAGCAGCGAGGCGGCGTAGATGGCTGCGGCGGCATATCCGGTCGGCGACTTTCCGGAGAGCAGCCCCTGTTCGGCGGTCGTTTCGATGATCTCGTTTGCCTTCGACTGGACCTCCTCGCTCAACTCGAGCTCGGAGGAGAACCGCGGGACGTACTTCTTCGGGTCGACGGGGCGCATCTCCAGGCCGAGTTCCTGTGAGATGTACCGATAGGTCCGACCGATCTCCTTGCGGTCGACGCGCGAGACGTCCGAGATCTCCTCCAGAGATCGCGGGATACCCTCCTTCCGGCAGGCGGCGTAGAGGGCGGCGGTGGAGACGCCCTCGATCGACCGGCCGCGGATGAGGTCCTCGCTCAGCGCGCGTCGATAGATGACGGAGGCGACCTCCCGGACCGATCGCGGGACGCCGAGCGCGCTCGCCATGCGATCGATCTCCGAGAGCGCGAACTGGAGGTTGCGCTCGCCGGCGTCCTTCGTCCGGATCCGCTCCTGCCACTTGCGCAGCCGATGCATCTGGGAGCGTTTCTTCGAGGAGATGGAGCGTCCGTAGGCGTCCTTGTCCTTCCAGTCGATCGTGGTCGTCAGCCCCTTGTCGTGCATCGTCTTCGTCGTCGGCGCGCCGACGCGGGACTTCGACTGCCGCTCGGAATGGTTGAACGCGCGCCACTCGGGGCCGGGGTCGATCTGTTCCTCCTCGATGATGAGCCCCGTCTCCTCGTGAATGAGTTCGCCGTCGGCCGTCCGAGTGAGTTCCTCCGGGTCCAGTTCGTCCGGATCCAACTCCTCCGGGTCCACCTCGTCAACGTTATCACCCCGATCGCGTTCCGTGCCGTCGTCCCGCCTCGTGCGCTGCCGGTCGTGATCCCGCTGCCGGGTTGGCCGTGTCATCGCATTTATATAGTATTTCAGCGCGCTGACTTAAAAGTTTGTAGCGACACGTTCGAAAACGGCCGACGATGCCACCGACCCACGGGCACCGATCACGGTGACGTGTCGCCGCCGAGACCCCGACGCACCGCCACCCATCATCGTCGGCGCCGTGCGGCGCGTGGGTGGGCCCGGTCACGCCCCGTGGGCGGTTAGCCGTCGTCGTCCGCGTCGACCACAACCGTTTCGTGTCCCATCGCGTCGGCGTGGACGACGGCGACCTCCTCGGGGACGTCGTCCACGAACTCGAGGTCGACCGCGTAGCCGATTTCGGTGAACGCGAGCGTGCAGAGTTCGTCGGGGGCGGCGTCGTCGACCGCGGCGACGACCAGGCGAAACGTGCCGTCCTCCGCCGTCGTCGCCGACGCGACCGAGGCGGCATGGCAACCCGTCGCACCGACCAGGGTCCCGTCGACGTGAACGGCATCCGACTCGAACGTGACTACGGCCGTCCCCGCCTCCATCTCGGGGTCACGTTCGACGATCTCGACGTCGATGCCCGGTGAAACGTCTCCGACCGAGCGGTCTTGAGGCGTCGACACGGCCGGCGGCTCGCCATCCACTCCCTCGGCGCCATCCGCGCCGTCGACGCGGTCCACGTCGTCAGCAGCGTTCGGTTCACCCCGGGCCGTACAGCCGGCTGCGAGAAGCGTCATGCCGGCCAGCAGGGCGCGTCTGTGCATGCACCTGAGACGTCGGGAGCCGATATAGCCGTTGTGTCGAGTGCGCTGACGGCTCGCACGGACGGTCCGTGCGATCAGCGGACACGGAACGACCGGACCGTAACGGTCTTAAGTATCTCCCCGGTACTGAAGAATGAGTCCTGATAGGGTAGTGGACTATCCTCTTGGCTTGCGGAGCCAGGGACCGGAGTTCAAATCTCCGTCAGGACGCTTTCCTTCGATTTCGCCCCCGAGCGACGCGTTCGGACGTACCACGAACCGCCGCCGACCGCCATGGTCCGTGGAGGTCCCGTGGAGCGATCCGTTCAAACGACCCTGTCGAGCACGTAGTAGATACCGAAAAGCAGGGCTGCCAGCACGACCGTCAGCGTGGTAAGGAAGGCGGCAACGCGGGGGAACGCCATCCAGAAGGCGATGTAAAACGAGAAGGCGAACGCGAGCAACACGACCAGGAAGACGCCCCGCGTCGGGTTCTGCACGGCGGCGACGAACACCCGTTGTGGAAGCGAGAAGTCCTCGAAGTCGACCGTTTCGGGGGACTCGAAGACGTCGCTGTCCGCCGTGGTCGCCTCCGAGCCGTCCACGCCCTCCGGACGGTCGATGTCGACCGATCCCGAAGCCCCGTCGGGACGCGTCGTTCGGGTCGCTCCGGCATCCGCCGTCGCGTCGGCGTCAGCGTCGTCTGTCACGGACGCGTCTACGGGACGGACCGTTCTGTACCTGTCGCTTCGGTCGCTTCCCCTCCCGTCGCTTCGATCGCGTCCCGCGTCGATTCCCCCGGCGTCACCATCCGATCCCGCCGACGGCAAGCCCGACGAGAACCGCGCCGACCGCCGCGACCAAGTTCGCGACGGCGAAGCCGGTCGCGACGCCGAACTCCCCGGCCTCGGCCGTGCTCACGGTCTCAACCGCGAACGACGAGAACGTCGTGAACGCGCCGCAGAATCCGACCGCGACGAGCTGTGTCGCGAGGGAGCCGACCGGTGCCGCGAGGACCAGTCCGAACACGAGGCTGCCGAGCGTGTTGACCACGACGACGGATTCCCGGCCCTCGATCGAGATCCCGACCGCGTGCCGACTCGCGGCACCGAACGCGCCGCCGACGCCGACGAGCACGGCTGCAAGCGGTCCGGCGGAAAGCGGGTCGGTCACGGTCGCCTCCCGACGAGGGGCGAATCGATCACAGTCGCCTCCCGATCGCGAGTCCGAACACGGCCGCGAGGAGTCCGACGACGTAGCTGGCGAGAACGTAGAGTCCGCCGTCGACGGTTCCGAGGACGACCGCGTCGCCCGCGAAGGTGCTGTAGGTGGTGAACGAGGAGAGCGCCCCCGTGCCGACGAACAACTGCGTTCGGCGGGTCGTCGCCCGGGTCACGAGAAGCCCCAGCGCGAACGACCCGATCACGTTCACGGTGAACGTTCCGACGCCCGTCGCGTCGCCGACGGCGACGTCGATGCCGTACCGGCTCACCGCCCCGAGGAAGCCGCCGGCAGCGACGAGCAGGAATCCGGCCACGGTCCGTTCCATGCGGAACCGTTTGCGGCGAGGGAATTGTGCCTTCGGATTCGAACGTCGACCCGACGGACGCCCGATCGCGTGAAGAGGAACACGCACGGCGGGCTCCCGGGGACGGAATCACGAGCGTGTCCCGTCGCTCGCGCGTGGGCTCGCCCCGCCGTGTGGCGTTCGCCGTTCACGGACGCGGACGGCGTGGGCTTCCTCGGTCGCATCGTCGACGACGAGCGCCTCACCCACCCCGTCCGGCAACCTGGCGGCGAGACGCCCGTCAAGGTAGGTCGCCTCCGCCTCGCGGAGGCGTTCGACGTCGCGTTCGGCGGTGACTCGATGGGCAACGATCAGGTCGGACTGGGAGACGGCAACGGGCGGAAGGGCGTCGGGTCTCTGCGTCGCACAGACGAGCGAGACGCCGGGGGCACGCCCGCGCGTCAACAGCGTCCGCAACGCGGGGTCCGCGATCCCGCCGAAGTACGCGTGTGCCTCGTCGACGAGGAGCCACGGAAGCCGTCGGACCGTCCCGGCGACACGGGAATCGTAGAGTCCGCGAGCGACGACACGGACGACCGCCCTGGCCGCCGTCTCGGGAGTTCCGGCGAGGTCGATGACGATCGGTCGTCCGTCGTCGAGCAGGTCCTCGATCGACGGTGCGCTCGGATCGAAGACGCCCCACGACGCCGCCAGATCCAGATGGTTGCGGACCACGCGCCGCGTTTCATCGGGCGCATCCATGGATGGGAGGTGCTCCCGAAAGGCGGCGAGCGACGCCGGACAGTCCGCCGAGTCGCTCGTTTCGGCGACGACCCGCCAGAGTAGCCCGCCCGGGCCGCCCGCGGGATCGAGTCCGACGAGATCCGGCCACGCCGACGGCGGCAGGGAGGCGGGACGAACCGCCGGCTCGATCACCCGGCCGCCGGCGGCGGAGAGCCCGTCGAAGACCCCCATCGGATCCACGACGATCGGCGTCACCCCCCGGGCATCCGCGAGCCCCTCGGCGATCACGCCGAGCGTGTACGACTTGCCGGTTCCACGTTTACCGACCACCACGCCGGCATGCGGCCGATCGGCGTCGATCCCGACCGCAGCGCCCGCGCTTCCGTCCCGAGCGAGGAAGTCGCCGATCCGAACGGTCGGCCGATCGGTTCCCGTCCCGTGCCGTCCAAGCACGTACATGCGTGTCGGGGTGGCGCCGGCACCATATATAAGCATTAGCGACCACGTTGCGGTCGGTCCCATCGTCTCGACCGAGCGTGTCTCCGCCCACCCCCTCCCCGGTCGCGAATCCGTCCGCCTCCAGCCCGATCCTTTATCAGTGATACCGGGACCAACCGGCCCCATGGCGGAGGAACGCTCCGAACGACTCGGACACGGATGGACCGCGTTTCGTCGGGACGAACGGGCGATCGAAGGCCTGCCGGTTCGGCTCGTGATCGCGCTCGTGGTCGGCGTCGCCAGCCTCAGCGTGATGATGGGGATGGTCGGAAACATCGACGGACTCGCAGCGACTGAACTCGACGCACAGCCGCAGCCGGAGGTGACGACGCCAGGCGACCAATCGATCGACGTCGCCGTCGTCGACCCGGACGGAAACCGCGTCACGGACGCGACGGTGATCCTCCGCGGCGGCTCCGCGCGCATCGACGGCGTCGCCACCGCGACGACCGACGAGGACGGGATCGCGACCGTCGACGTCGCCCCCGAACTCGGACCGAACCAACCGGACGGCACGCTCACGATCGATGTTAAACCGCCCGCCGGAAGCGACTACGTCGACGAGCGCGAGAACACGAAGGTGCTCGTCGTCGCGGAGTGATCACGTCATCGCGGAGTGAACACGTATTCGTGGTTATCACGTCATCACGAAGTGATCCACGTCATCGCGAAGCGAGCACGTCGTCGTGGGGTGATCGAGTGCAACGTCGCGATCCGGAGCGAGCGGCCGGGCGTCATAGCTGCTCGTCCCAGTCGATCCAATCCCGCTCCCAGCCGTGTTTCGCGAAGTACCCCTGCTTCGCGAACTCCGCGTCCTCACGTCGCGTCCGGTTTCGCTCGATGCCGGACTGTTCGCCGTCGGCGAGCATCGGACGGAGCCGGGCGGGACCCGCAGTGTGGACGGTTCGAAAGCCAGGAGGCGCCCCGGGACCGTCATCCGTCGGCCGATCCGGTCGCGGTTCGGCGGCCGAGTCCGTCGAGCCCGGGTCGGCCGGGTTCCCCACGCTCTCCGCTTCGGGGGCGGCGGGTGCGGCACCGGTCGACTCGGGCTCGATGCCGACGATCGTCTGGACCGTCGTCCCGCGCGGATACACGAGTCGTCCGTCATCCGCCAGCTGATCACGGAGCGCTCGAGGCGGTTCGACGACCGCCGCCTCGAGCAGGATCCGGTCGTACGGCGCGTACTCCGGGAGTCCGTTGGCGCCGTCGCGACGATCGACGAGCACGGCGTCGTAGCCGGCGTCGGCGAGGTTCGACCGGGCGACGTGCACCGCGTGCCGGTCGATGTCTATCGCGTGGACCCGCCTCGCGCCGGCGATCTCCGCGAGCATCGCGACGGTGTAGCCGATCCCCGCGCCGACGACGAGCACGTCGTCTCCCTCGTCGGCGTCCAGCGCCGTCAGCATGCGTGCGGCCGTCGCCGGGGCAAGCGCGCGCGTGCCGGACTCCTCGGATGCCCGGTTCGCATACGGCGTGGCCTCGACGAAGCTCTCGCGAGGGACGCGCTGGAGCGCGTTTAGAACGGACGCGCCGAGCGGCTCACCGATCTGGTGTTCGAGCCCCTCGATCATGTCCGCCCGAAGCGCCGATTCGTCCATGGCCGCCCTCGGCGCTCAGTCCTCTAAAACCGCACGCTCGGGACGGCCGACGACCGCGACGCCTTCCCTCGTCGGAATCGGCTCAACCGTCGCGCACGACTCCGCGGCCGCGAGCCAGTCGATCACGGTCGCCTCGGCGTAACAACGCCCCGCGCCGAGCGCAAGTCGACGAGCATCGAACGCGGCCGCGACGTCGGTCGAAGGCCGATCCCGGATCGGCTCGACGAGCACCGTCGTTCCCTCCGACGTGATGATCTCGGCGATCGCCTCGGCGGTCAGTCGCGCCTCCGCCGGACGCATCTCGGAGAGCAGATCCACGCTGAACACCAGGTCGCTAGGCTCCGCCGATGACGGCGGGGCGACGGTCGTTTCGACGGCAACCGCGTCGAGAAACTCCGCGACGTCCACGAGAAGCACCCGCTCCGCGGACGCCGCCCTGATCGCCGCGGTCACGCGGTCACGCGGGCACGGACGAGCGCCGAATCGGTCGCGAGCTCCGCACCGAGCCGATTTCGGAGGCGCTCCTCGGGGATGACGAGGAGCGCCTCCGAAGCGGCCTCGGGATGCTCCGCCAGCGTCGACGGGAGACCGACGAGGACGTCGATGACGTCGAGTCCGCCCGGGAGGGATCCGATCGACCGGAGGTCACGCTTCGCGAGAGATCCCAACGACCGGTTGGTCGTTTCGTACTCCCCATCGACGCGGGCGACGAAGTCCGGATCCGAGAGCAGTTCGATCACTCGTTCAGCCGCCGCGGGCGAAAGCGGAGTCTCGGAAGCGGGCTCGGCCGGAGTGCCCGCACGGCCCGTGATCGCGGCCAGCAGCCCGACCTCACGGAGCGCCCACAACAACAGCAGCGTCTCCGTCGGCTGGTCCGCTTCGTGTCGCGTCGGCATACGTCCATTCGAGCCCGCTCACCGACACAAGCGGTGCGACGTGGCGTCGGTACTCGCTGCAACGCGGCGCATCCTCGGACGCGCCGGCGTGCGCTCACTGTAACGGGACGAATCGGACGCCGCCGTGGTCCTCGCGGTCGACGCCGCCGTCATCCCGGATCGTGAGTCGAACGAGCCGCTGGGCGCCGGATCCGCCGACGGGAGCGAGGACGTGGCCGCCCGGACGAATCCCCTCAACGATGGGATCGGGGACGCCGTCGGCGGCCGCACAGGTGAGGTAGGCGGCGTCGAACGGAGCTTCCAACGGCAGTCCCTCCCGCCCGTCGCCGACGTGGACGGCGACGTCGTACCCGAGCCGCGCGAGTCGTTCGCTGGCGCTCTCGGCGAGTTCGGGGACGTACTCGACGCTGTGGACGTTGCCCGGACCGACGATCTCGGCGACGACCGCGGCGTGATACCCGCAGCCGGTCCCGATCTCGAGGACCCGATCGCCTCGACCGACGTCGAGCAGGTCCACCATGATCGCGACCATGTGGGGGGCACTTATCGTCTGCCCGTGACCGATGGGGAGCGGTCGGTCCGCGTAGGCAGCCGAGCGACGAGCCGGCGGCACGAACTCGTGACGCGGCACGGTCTCGATGGCCGCCAGCGTTCGGTCGCTCACGTCCGTTCGCCGGCGAAGACGGTCGATCAGTCGACCGCGAGCCGCAGCGTACTCGTCGCTCTCCCCGCCGCTCCCCTCGTCGTGGGGGTTCATACGCACGAATACCACGTCCATCCGCCTGAAAGCACCGGTGGTCCGACATTGTCGGGGACGCCTGCCCGCCGATGCGGCGTGCGAGCGTCCCACACGAAAACGGAGGGAACGACGGGTGAGCGCTGGTTTTCGCCCCGACGAGAAACACTACCCTTTTGACCCTGCTATCGGTAACAAGCGGTATAATGGGCCGACGCAAGAAGATCGTTCAAGAGTGTGAGCGGTTGATGGACAACCCGGAGCACATCCGGAACATCGCCATCGCTGCCCACGTCGACCACGGCAAGACGACGCTGTCCGACAACCTGTTGGCGGGTGCGGGGATGATCTCCCAGGACACCGCGGGCGAGCAGCTCGCGATGGACACGAAGGAGGACGAACAGGAGCGCGGGATCACCATCGACGCGGCGAACGTCTCGATGACCCACGAGTACGAGGACACCAACCACCTCATCAACCTCATCGACACCCCGGGTCACGTCGACTTCGGCGGGGACGTCACCCGCGCGATGCGCGCAGTTGACGGCGCGCTGGTGGTCGTCGACGCCGTCGAGGGCGCGATGCCCCAGACGGAGACGGTGCTCCGGCAGGCGCTCCGCGAGGGCGTCAAGCCGGCGCTGTTCATCAACAAGGTCGACCGCCTCATCAGCGAGCTTCAGGAGGGGCCCCAGGAGATGCAGAAGCGCCTTCTGTCGGTGATCGCCGACGTCAACGAGCTGATCCGCGGGATGGCCGAGAACATGGACGACATCCCGACGGACTGGACGGTCTCCGTCGAGGAGGGGACGGTCGGCTTCGGGTCCGCGCTCTACAAGTGGGGCGTCTCCATGCCGTCGATGCAGCGTACCGGCATGGACTTCGGCGACATCATCGACCTCGAGCAGGCCGACAAGCGTCAGGAGCTTCACGAGCGCACGCCGCTTTCGGACGTCGTGCTCGACATGGTGTGTGAGCACTTCCCGAATCCGGTCGACGCACAGCCCCGTCGTGTCCCGCGCATCTGGCGCGGCGACGACGAAACCGAACTCGCGGAGTCGATGCGGCTCGTCGACGAGGACGGCGAGGTCGTCTTCATGGTCACCGACATCTCGATGGACCCGCACGCCGGCGAGATCGCGACGGGTCGGGTCTTCTCCGGCACGTTGGAGAAGGGTCAGGAGCTGTACGTCTCCGGAACCGCCGGCAAGAACCGCATCCAGAGCGTCGGCCTGTTCATGGGAAGCGAGCGCGAGGAGGTGGAGCGCGTGCCCGCGGGCAACATCGCGGCCGTCACCGGCCTGCGTGACGCCATCGCCGGCTCGACCGTTTCCTCCGTGGAGATGACGCCGTTCGAGTCGATCGAGCACATCTCGGAGCCGGTCATCACGAAGTCCGTCGAGGCACAGAACATGGACGACCTGCCGAAGCTCATCGAGACGCTCCAGCAGGTCGCCAAGGAGGACCCGACGATCCAGATCGAGATCAACGAGGACACGGGCGAGCACCTCATCAGCGGGCAGGGCGAGCTCCACCTCGAAGTGATCACCCAGCGCATTCGGGACAACCAGGGCATTCCGGTCATCA
>CAZIFX010000034.1:0-23677 GCA_964538415.1 uncultured Halobellus sp. | reverse complement strand
GTCACGGAGCCGGGGGAACCGGAAGAAGCGGTGGCCGAGCCGGGGGAACCGGAAGAAGCGGTGGCCGAGCCGGGGGAACCGGAAGAAGCGGTGGCCGAGCCGGGGGAACCGGAAGGGACGGCGGAGCCGACGACCGACGGTTCGTCGGAACCGGCGGAGTCCGCGGAGGAAGCAGCGACCTCGGAGGCCACACCGACCGAGGACTCCTCGATTGCGGCGGAATCGTCCTTGGACGCCTCGCCCGGTGTGGAGGCTGGGACGGATGCCACGGAGCCCGCGGAACTTGACGCGGATCCCGCCGACGCCCCGACGGACACGCCCGACGACTCCGATGCATCCGCCGACGGTGAGGACGTGCTCGGCGACTTCGATGAGCGCCCGACTGCCGGCGGCGGCCCCGATTCGAGCGGTTCCAGTACGGACGACTCCGTCGGCGTCTCGGACGCGGACGAGCTCGACGTCGGCGACGAAATGTACGAGCTCGACGACGACGAGCGCGACCGGATCGAATCGGAGTTCGGCACGGAGTTCTCGACCGGCTCCGAGGTCGACGACCCGGGCGAGGCCGACATCGACGTCCCCGAACCGGACGAGGTCGATGCGGACGTCCGGGCCTCGGCTGACGCCGCCGCGGCGGACGCGACGGACGCGACGACCACGTCGGAGGCGACGGACGAGGGTGGCCTCGGCGACTTCGACGCCGACGTGTCCGAGGAGCCGGCACCGGACGCCGACGATGGGGCGGACCCGAGCGTCGACGAGGAGCCCGTGACGGGCGACGGCGACGCGGATGCGGGCGCCGGGACGTCGGCCGCCGACGTCGATCTGGAGACGGCCGCCGTCGAGGCGATGGAGACGCTCGACGACGGCGACGGCGCCGACCACGACGCGGTGGTCGACGCGGTCGTCTCCGAGCACGGCGTGAACGCGAACGACGTCGAGGACGCCATCGAGGACGCGCTGATGAGCGGGAAGTGTTACGAGCCCGGCGACGGCGTTCTCAAGGCGATCTGATGGCTCGAACCCGTCGCTGATGGCGCGCGTCGAACCGATCGTCGGCGAGCCGGCGGCGGTCGCCGATCTCGGCGCCGAACGCGCGCTCCTCGTCGCGGACGTCCACGCCGGAATCGAGGTCGGCCTCCGTTACGAGCGCGGCGTCGAGCTGGCGAGCCGCGCGGCGGGGCGTCGCGAGCGGCTGCTCCGGCTGCTCGAGGAAACGGACGTCGATCGGCTGGTCGTCCTCGGCGACCTCGCCCACCGGATCGGTGCGCCCGACGGCGAGGAGCGCGAGGAGTTGGAGCGGCTGATCGAGGCCGTGACCGCCCGGGTCCCGATGACGCTCGTCGAAGGGAACCACGACGCGGGCGTCGCCGAGGCGTTTGCGGACGTTCTCCACGTGATCGAACCCGGCGGCGGCCTGCTCCGTTCCGGCGTCGTCGGCGTGGTTCACGGGCACACGTGGCCCGATCCCGAGCTGCTCGCTGCCGACGTGATCTGCATGGGACACGAGCACCCTCAGGTTCGACTGGAGGACGCCGTGGGCGGGTCGCGCGTAAAACGAGCGTGGCTCCGCGGCGGAGTCGATCCGACCGCCTTCGTCGAGGACGACCGTGATACGGGCGCCGGCGCCGCAGAAGTGGACGCCGCGGGAGTCGACGGCCCGACCGACCCCCCGGAGCTCGTCGTCTTCCCGGCGTTCAACGAGCGCTCCGGGGGGACGTGGGTCAACGTCGACGGCCAGTCGTTCCTCGCGCCGTTCCTCCCCGCGGCGCTGCCCGCCGGCGACGCCTACCTGCTCGACGGCACGCGACTCGGCGACTACCGACGCGTGTAGCGAGCGCGCGCGGTGATCGCCGGAGACCGCCGTATCCGGTGGCTTTCGCTCGCCCGTCCGACGAGGCGACGGACCCGCCCTCCCGGCGTCACTCGACCGGCCGGAACCGGAACCCGTCCCATTCCTGACTGTCGGGCTCGCGGATCCCCGCGCCGGGCTCGCGGAGTTCGGCGGCATAGATCGGCTCGACGCGGTCACCGATGGCAACGTCGTGGGCCTCGCCGTCCTCGCCGGTCCCGTCGCCATGTGCCGCGATCTGCCCCAGCGCGCGAACCGGCGGGCCGTCGTAGTCGTCTCCCAGCTCGAACTCGACGATCGCGAGCGTGTTCGGCTCGCGGACGCCCGGCGGGGTGGCCGTCGAGGTCGTCCACGTGACGATCGTGGCCTCGTGCTCGCGGAGGTCGACGGTTCCGACGCGCTCGCTCCCGCCCGGCCCGACCGGATGCGGCGGGTAGGTGATCGAGCCGTCCGCGTACTCAGCGGCCTCGAACGCCGGTTTCTCGCCCGATCCGTCCGTTCGTTTTTCGTTCGTTGAGTCGCTCATTGGCTTCCCTCCAGGATCGCGGTGGTGACGCAGTTGCCGAACCCGCCGACGTTACACGCGAGGCCGACGTCGGCCTCGACCTGTCGCGGGCCGGCGTCGCCGATCACCTGGTTATGTATCTCGTAGACCTGTGCGACGCCGCTGGCGCCGAGCGGGTGGCCTTTGGACTTGAGCCCGCCCGAGGTGTTGATCGGCAGGTCGCCGTCGCGATCGGTGACGCCCTCCTCGACGGCCCGCCAGCCCTCGCCCTTCTCGAAAAAGCCGAGGTCCTCGCTCTGGAGGAACTCGAGGATGGTGAACATGTCGTGCAGCTCCGCGACGTCGACGTCCTCGGGGCCCATTCCGGCCATCCCGTAGGCGATCTCCGAGGAATCCGCGACGCCACCCATCGTCGTCGGATCCGCCCGCTCGTGGACGACGTGGGTGTCGGTCGCGCCGGCGATGCCGGCGATCACGGCGTAGTCGTCGTTCGGGACGTACTCGGCGGCGACGGACTCGGGGCAGAACACCAGTGCGGCGGAGCCGTCCGTGATCGGACAGAAGTCGTACAAGCGCAGGGGGTCGGCAACGATCGGCGAGTCGAGGACCGTCTCGAGGTCGACCTCCTTGCGGAACTGCGCGTGGGGGTTGTCGACGCCGTTGCGGTGGTTCTTCACGGCGACCTTGCCGAGGCTCTCGCGCGGGGCGTCGTACGTGTCGAGATAGAGCCGCGCGGTGAGCCCCGCGAAGGAGGGGAGCGTCACGCCGTGTTTGTACTCGACCGGATGGGTGAGCGAGGCGATGACGTCCGTCGCCTCCGCGGTCGTCCGATGGGTCATCTTCTCGCCGCCGACCAACATCGTGAGATCGCTCGCGCCGGAGGCGACCGATTGCCAGGCGGCGTAGACGCCGGCCCCGCCCGAGGAGGAGGTCTGGTCGATGCGTGCGGTGTACGCCGGTAGCGCGTCGAGGTCGTGGGCGAGGGCGTTCGGGACGCCCGTCTGTCCCTCGAACTCGCCGCTGGCCATGTTCGAGACGTAGAGGTGATCGAGATCGTCGCCGCCGATGTCGGCGTCCTCGAGGGCCGCCTTGCCCGCCTCGGCGAGCAGTTCGCGCACCCACGCGTCACGTTGCCCGAACCGGGTCATCGACGCGCCGATGATCGCTACGCGTTCCATGTTCGAACATCCGAGCGGGGTGCCTAAAACGTACCCTTCGCGGATCCGGCGACCGTCTCACGTCCGTCGGTTCTTCTCGTGCTCGTCGGCGATCTCCTCGTGCTCGTCGGCGATCTCCTCGGCGCTACCGCGTGCCGCCATCATGTCGGCCGCTCGTGCGGCCCAGCCGGTGTACGCGAAGCCGGCGACGACGAACAGCGCCATCCACGGGTACGCGAGCAGGACGCCGACGTACGCACCCTCCGGTCCGACCCCGAACGTTCGTCCCAGCAGCCACGAGGCCCCAAGGAAGAAGCCGAACATCCCGGTCACGCGGGCGACGAAGGGGATCCGCGTCTCGCTTGCACCCTGCAGTGAGCCGGAGAGCGCCGAAAAGCAGACGAGCGCCGCCCCGGCGAGCCCGTAGACGCGAGCGAAGTCGACCGCGTAGCCGACTGTCTCGGGGTCGGACGTAAAGAGCCTCACCAACCACGGAGCGAGCACGACGAGCGCGAGGCCGATCGTTCCCACCGTCAGCATGCCCAGCGCGGCGACCGCCCAGCCGTTGTATCGCGCGTCGTCCGGGTCGCCCGCGCCGAGCGCCTGCCCGACGAGGACCGAGGCCGCGACGTTGTAGCCGCGCGAAAGCGGGCCGGTCACCTGCTGGTAGACCCGGCGGCCGATCTGGAAGCCGGCGTTGACCGCCTCGCCGAAGCCGAGAAGCAGGGCGTTGAACGGAAACTCCGCGATCTCCGAGCCGAATCCCTCGAGCACGCGTGGCGCGCTCACTCGGAGGAGCTGTCGGGTGATGGTGAGATCCCGCGGCCGTGCGAAGTTCGCCGCGGTCCACGAACCCCATATCGCCGCACAGAGGAGGGTGGCGGTGAGGACGTTCGCGGTCGCGGTCGCGAGGCCGACGCCGACGATCTCGAGTCTGGGCAAGCCGAAGAGGCCGAGACCGAGGACGACGCTGCCGGCGATGTTGACGGAGTTGGCGAGGACGTTGACGTACATCGGCGTCCGGGTGTCGCCGGTGCCCTGGAGCGCCCGGGCGCCGACGAGCGCGACGTGGCGAGCCGGCGCGGTGGCGAAGATGATGGCGAGGTAGACGGAGCCGAGTGCGACGACGGTTGAGGGGGTCTCTTGGCCGACCAGGGTGCCGAAGACGTCGATCGCGAACTCACCGTACAGCAGTCCGAAAGCGACGAACGGAACCCCGGCGAGCGCGCCGAGCAGGATCGCCTGCGTCACCGCCTCGTCGCGGGTGGCGGTCGCGTCCGCGCCGGTGTCCTGTGAGGAGAGCGCGATGGCGCCGCCGCCGAGTCCGAGCCCGATCCGCAGCGGAAACCGCGCGTACAGGTCCGCGAGGCCGATGGCGACGACGGCGGCCGGCGAGAAGAGCGCCGTGACCACGATGTCGGTGGTCCGCATCGCGGTCCGGAACGTCTGTTCGGCCATCACCGGCCACGCGAGCGTGAAGACGCGCCGCCAGACCCCGCGCAGCCGGTCGAGATCCATGCATCCATCCCGTCGGGCGCGGTCGGTTTTTATACGTCGATGGCGGCGGAGGTGACCGGATGTGTCCTCCCGATCGGCTGCCCGATTCCGACCGAACATTGATGCGGACGGCTGGCGGGGATCCGGCATGGACGTCTTCGTGTACGGAACGCTCACCTCGCCCGCACACGCCGGCGAACTGCTCGACTCGTTCGCGTTCGTCGGGCCGGCGACGCTATCGGGGCTTCACCTCGTGGAGGGCCGGCATCCGACGCTCGTCCCGGGCGGCCGAACCGCCGGCCGACTCCTCCGGACCGAAGAGATAGAGCGGCTCGACCGGTACGAACGGGTCGATGACGGGCTATACGTCCGCAGTTCGGTTCCGTTGGAGGTTTCTGACGACCGCCACGCCCGGGAGTACCCGGACGAGGCCGCGGTCTTCGTCGGCGACCCCGACCGGCTCGGCGCGTCGGCGACGTGGCCCGGCGACGGCCCGTTCGCCGACCGAGTCGAACGGCACCTCGCGAGCACCGAGGTGAGGGTGCGTGTTGGCTCGTCGACACCCGTCTGACGAGCGGATGACGGCGTCGGAGTCCATCGATTTCACTTTCACTCCGGGTGGCCCACCTTTTTATGCCAGGGGGTTCTCGATACACCTGCACGTCACACGCGTGCATTCCCCCGTTCCCCCTTTGTGCGACGACGACCGCAATCGATTAGCCCCCGCCGTCGTCACGGATCGGTATGCTCTCGCTTTCGGACGTCGTCGCCGCCCGCGATCGCGTCGCCGACGCCGCCAGGCACACCCCCCAGGAGCGGTCACGGACGTTCTCGGAGATGACCGGCGCGGACGTCCACCTCAAGCTGGAGAACTTCCAACGGACCGGCGCGTTCAAGATCCGGGGCGCGATGAACCGGATCGCCACGCTCTCGCCGGCCGAACGCGAGGCCGGCGTCGTCACCGCGAGCGCCGGCAATCACGCGCAGGGGGTCGCGCTCGCGGCCGACCGGGCCGGCGTCGACGCGATCGTCGTGATGCCGCGGTTCGCGCCCGTCTCGAAGGTGAAAGCGACTCGCGGGTACGGCGCGAGCGTCGTCCTCCACGGCGTCGACTACGACGAGGCGCAGGCGCGCGCCCACGAGATCGAACGTGATCAGGGCCGCACCTACGTCCACGCCTTCGACGATCCCGCGGTCATGGCCGGTCAGGGAACGATCGGGCTCGAGATCGCCGACGATCTGCCGGAGGTCGACACGGTCGTCGTCCCCGTCGGCGGCGGCGGGCTGATCTCGGGGGTCGCCGTCGCGGTGAAGGAGCGACTCGGCGACGACGTCAGGGTGATCGGCGTGCAGGCGGAGGGCGCCTCGTCGGCGCGGGAATCGCTGCGGACGGGCGAACGTCACGAGATCGACAGCGTCGACACGATCGCCGACGGGATCGCCACGCGGTCGGTCGGCGAGTCGACTCTCGAGGTCATGCGCGAGTACGTCGACGAGGTCGTCGTCGTCGACGACCGCGAGATCGCGCTCGCGCTCGCGCTGCTTTTGGAGCGCTCGAAGACGCTCGTCGAGGGGGCGGGTGCCGTCTCGCTCGCAGCGGTCCTCTCGGAGGCGTTCGCGTACGAGGACGACGAGTCGATCGTCGCCGCGCTCTGTGGCGGAAACATCGACTTGAACCGGCTGACGACCGTGATCCGGCACGGCCTGGTCCAGATGGGTCGCTATCTGAAGGTAACGATCGACCTCAAGGACCGGCCCGGGGAGCTGGAGCGTGTCTCGAGCATCGTCGCCCGCGCGGGTGCCAACGTCTACGCCGTCCACCACGACCGGACCTCCCGCGACGTCGCGGTCAACGCCGCGGAGCTGGAGCTGGAGCTCGAGACGGACGACGCCGAGCACGCCGCCGACATCGTCGACGAGCTGGAGGCGCACGGCTACGACGTTCGGATCACCTCGTGAGGCGGTGATCCCGAGTCGTTCGCACCTCCGGCCGCCCGTCGCTTCCCCCCATATTGCCCGTCGTCTCCCCCCATATCGCCCGTCGCTCGCGCCTCCGTCGCCCGTCGCTCGCGCCCGACCGCGGGAGGCTTTTTGACCGAACGGCCCCTCGTTAGCCGTATGGAAGGGTCCCCCGGCATGGAGATGGCGACGGACGAGCCCTCGCTCCCGACGCTCGCGGAGCGATTCCTCTCGAACGTCCGGTCCGGGGCGCCGGACGGTCACGCACGCGAACGGATCGCGTCGATGCCCGAATCCCGGCTCGACGACCTCGACGAATGCTCGGCGCTCGCGTTCTGGATCACGCTGTATAACGCCGCGACGGGGGCCACGCTGCTCTCGGAGCCGGAGACCTTCGAGCACAAGCGGACGTTCTTCTCGAAGCCGATCGTCACGGTCGCGGGCGAGCCGATGAGCCTCGATCGGATCGAACACGGGATCCTCCGCGGGTCGCGGTGGAAGTACGGATTCGGCTACGTCCCGAACCCGTTTCCCTCGGCGTTCGTGCGTCGCCATCGGCTCGCCGAACTCGATCCTCGGATCCACTTCGCGCTCAACTGCGGCGCGGCGGCCTGTCCGCCCGTCTCCGTGTACACTCCCGATGCCGTCGACGAACAGCTCGATCTGGCGGCGGAGAGCTACCTCCGCGCGGAGACGGTCGTCGACGGCGACGTCGTCCGCGTCCCGCGGCTTTTGTTGTGGTATCGCGGCGATTTCGGCGGCGGCTCCGGGATCCGGTCGCTCCTCCGCGAGCACGGCGTGATCGACCCCGACGGCCGGCCGCGGATCCGGTACCGCGAGTACGACTGGTCGCGTGACATCGACGCGTTCCTCGAGGGAGGGGTGCGATGAGCGACGACGAGGGGCTGTTCGCGTCGCTCTCGCTGGTCGGCGCGGTCAGCCTCTGTTGTCTCGGGCTCGGCGGGCTAGCGGGAGCCGCCGCACTCTCGGGAGGCGCTGCCGCGGGAACGACCTTCGTCGTCGGGGGGACGGACGCCCGCGGGGCGCTCGTTTCTGCGGTCGTGGTCGCGATCACGGTCCTCGTCATCGGGCTGGTCGTCCGCCGGCGGCTGCGGTGAACGGGACGGTCACCCGGTGAACGGCGCGGTCGCCGGAAGCGTCGTGCGGGACGTCCGTCACGCGATCCCGAGCCCGCCCAAGACGAGCCGAACGCCGATCATCGTCAGGAGGCCGAGGACGCCGCCGCGTCGGAGTCGATCGCTCAACAGCGGCCGGATCCGGGTTCCGATCGCGACGCCCGCCGCCGCTGGAATCGCGGCCGCGACGGAGAGGGCGACGACCGTCGGATCCGGATAGAGCCCGAGCGCGCCGGCGACGCCGACGCGGACGCCGTTGACGCCGAGAAAGACGAGCGCGACCACGCCGACGAACAGCTCATGGGAGAGGTCGCGGCTACGAACGTATGCGACCAGCTGGACGCCGACGTTCGTGGCGCCGAAGAGCACCCCGGAGATGCCGCCGATGGCGACCATCCACGCCGGGGTCTCGATCCGCGAGTCCGCCGATCCGGACGACGACGCCGGAAGCGGAACGATCCGTTGGCTGGCGGCGACGAACGCGAGCGTGACGAGCCCCAGCCCGAGCCGGAGCGGCGCCTCGGGAAGCCGCTCGAGCACGACCATGCCGAGGGCGGTGCCGACGGTCGCCGCGACGAGCAGCGGACCGAACCGTCGCCCGCACGACCGGAGTTCGTCGCCGGAGAGGTCGCGCACGAGCGAGAGGTTCACCGCGAGGATGGGAACGATCATGAACACGACGGCGGTCGCGGGGTCAACGACGGTCGCCAGTGCCATCGTTCCGACGACCGCGAAGCCGAACCCCGCGATCCCGTTGACGGAGCCGGCCAGCACGACGACGAGCGCGACGACGACCAGAAACGACGGCGTGAGCGGAAACGACACGTGACCCACGACGCCGACCGACGGTTTAAATCCCTTTTCCGCGTGCGTCGTCCGTACACGGCGGTGAGTCCCGTGACGTCGCCGTCGCTGCCCCGGAAGACGACCGCCGAACCGAGGTACGTCGGTCGACGCTTCGATCCTCACCGGAGGTCAGCGATCCGGCCCTCACCGGAGGTCAGCGATCCGGCCCTCACCGGAGGTCAGCGATCCGGCCCCCACCGGAAATCGCCGTCGGCGCGTTCATCACCTACTTCGTCGACGCGTTCGCCGCCCACTTCGTCGTCGCGTTCAACCGCGTCCGTTTCGTCGGCTTCAGCTCCCTCGTCGGCATCGTCTTCACGCCTCGACCGGTCGTCATCGTCGGGCTCGCTTGCGTCGCCAGGGGACTTCCCGCCATCGTCGGCCGTCACGGCCGGATCGTCCAGGAGTCCGACGGCCATCCGCTCGACGGCGTACCCGACGCCGTTGACGACGTGCAACAGGACGAGCCCGGAGAGGAGCCCGAGCGGGACCAGCGCCAGCGCCTCGGTCTGGGTCGCGACGTGCCAGCCGACCGGCTCCCCGTTCACCTCGCCGACGTCGACGACGAACGGATAACGGAACGGCGCCGTGACGAACTGAAACGCGCTCGCGAGCAGAAAGATCAGGAACACGCCGGCGATGCCCACCGAGAACTTCAGGTAGGCGAACCCCAGCGCCCGCCACGTCGACGGCGCGTCGACGTAGCTCCGGACGGTGCCCCACGCGCCGTCCGCGGCCGACCGATCGGTCGGCGCCCGAAGGCCCGTGCCCAACAGCGCGTTCGCGAGCCAGCGTTCGAACCGCGCGATCAGGCGAGTTCCGCCGATCGTCGCCGCCAGCACCAACACCCCGACCCCGAGGATCGCCGTCAGCGTTCCGACGAGAAAGCCGAACGAGAGCAACCATCCGTAGATCAACCCGAGCGGGAAGGCAAGCAGGAGGTACAGGAGGTTCGCGTACGTTCGCTTCCGTGCGACGACCCCGACGAAGCGGCGCGGCAGCGACCCGCCGCCGGCGGAGGGGGATCCGGCTTCGGTCATACCTCATGCGCACGGGGAATATACACATAAAGGATCGGCCTCCCGGCGCGGCGGCCCGACCGCCTCCGCACGTCCTCACTCGTGGGTCGGGTCGACCGTCTCGACGTCCGCGTCGGCCTCGATATCCTCCGTCTCCGCGACCGCCGTCGTCAACGAGACGTTGAGCACGAGCATCGAGATCACTCCGCCGACGACCGTCACGACGTTCTTCAGCGCGTGGTCGAGGATCGCCGCGCCGAGCGCGGTCGCCGCGCCGATCGGCGTCAGCCCGACGACGAGCACGGTGAACGCCCCCTCGTAGAGCCCGATCCCGCCCGGCGAGAGCGGAAGCACCTTCGCGAGGTTGCCGACGCTGACCGCGAAGAAACAGACCGCGAGCAACGTGACCGGGGCGAGTTCGACGCCGAACGCCGCCAGCACGACGGCCGCCACGAGCACGTCGATGACCCAGATGACGACGCTCGACGCGCCGACCCGAGCGAACGCCCCGCGGTTCGCGCCCACGCGTTGTACGTCGCCGACGAACCGCTCCAACACGCCGGCGACCATCTCGGCGTAGGCGTCGTTGCTGAGCCGGGTCATCACCGCCCGGATCCGGTTGGCGTCGGAGCGTGCGGACAGGACGATGGCGACGACCGCCGCGATGGCGGCGAGCCCCACCCCGACCGCGACGGCCACGGCGGTCCGGCCGGCGCCGTCCGCCTCGACGCCCGCGCCAAGGGCGGCGTCGACGACCGTTCCGAGGTCGCCGGCGAGCGCGTAGCCGACGAGGACGATCCCGGCGAGCGCCGCGAGCGTCAGCAGGTCGAAGACGCGTTCGGCCGCGAGTGACGCGAAACCGGACGGATACGGTATCCCCCGTCGAACCTTCACGATGTAGGCGCGGACCGCGTCTCCAGCCCGGGCGGGAAAGACGAGGTTCCCCGTCTGTGAGACGAAGATCGCGCCGGTCAGAAAGCCGATGCGTTCCTCGTAGCCGAGCTCGCGGAGGACGTCCCGGTAGCGATAGCCGCGGACGGGCCACGAGAGGGCGTACAGCGCGGTCGCGAGCCCGACGAGCCGGAGGTCCGCGTTACGCATCTCCGCGATCACTTCCGCGGGGTCGAGGTACAGCTGCATCAGCCCGACCGCGGCGAACACGAGGAGGAGCCCGGCGACGAACGACACTCGGCGGGTGATCCGCGGCTGGACGGAGAGCTGCCACCAGAGCCGGACGATGGCCGAGCCCATGCCGAGGACGTCACGGACGAGGTCGACCTTCGTGTCGCCCTTCGGCTCCCAGTCGACCGGGAACTCATTGACCGAAAGCCCCGCCCGCTGTGCCCGCACGAGCAGCTCCGTGTCCCAGAACCAGTGGTCGTCCTCGACGTCCTCGTGGAGCCGATCGAACGCCTCCCGTGACAGCGCCTTGAAGCCACACTGGTGGTCCCGCAGATCGGAGCGTAAAAACAGCCGGACGAGCGCGTTGAACCCCTTCGAGGGAACCCCGCGCTTCGCGGGGCGATCCGCCGTGCGGCCGGGCATCCAGCGGGAGCCGGTGGCGACGTCGTATCGGTCGCTCCGGACGGACTCGACGAGCTCCTCGAGATGCCGCATGTCCGTCGCGAGGTCCGTGTCGAAGTAGACGAGGGTGTCGCCCGCGGCGGCGTCGAAGGCGTACTCCAACGCCCCGCCACGACCGAGTCGCTCGTCGCTGTGGACGTGCCGAACGCGGTCGTCAGCGGCCGAGAGCCGACTCGCGATCTCCGGCGTCCGGTCTTCACACCCGTCCTCCGCGACGATCACCTCGAAGGCGCCCGCCGGCAGGAACGATCCGAGCGTCGATAGCGTCGTCTCGACGGTTTCCTCGATCGTCGCCTCCTCGTTGTACGCGGGAAGCACGACGCTGACGGACGGGCCGTCGGACGAACCGCTCATTACCCCGCAGTGGCCACGGCGAAGGTAAGTACCTTCTGAAGCGATCCACTCCCCGATCCGCGCCCGCGGTTTCACGTCCGTACCGGATCGTCGATGGCGACCGCGCTTCGGGCGTTCCCCCCGCCTGAACGAACGGTCGAATCGCTTGACTGCGGCGTGTTAACCGAACATACCAACTGGCTTATGAGCTCCCCCGCCGTCCGAGGTGACATGAGCACGGCACGCGCGAACGCGGTTCGGGTCGAACCGGAACGGCTCTCGGAAAAGCAGTCGCGGATCCTGGACTACCTCCGTGAACACGCCGACGACCGAACCTACTTCAAGTCCCGGCTTATCGCCGAGGACCTCGGACTCTCGGCGAAGGAGGTCGGCGCGAACATGGGCGCGGTCGCCGACGCGGCGACGGAGTTCGACGTCGAGAAGTGGGGATACTCGTCGGGGACGACCTGGATGGTCACGAGTTAACCGGGTCGTCCAACGTCGACGAAACGCCCGTCACGTCGTCGACCGTTCAGGGCTCGTATCGGACGAACGAGGCCGCCTCGTCGGCGAGCGCGACGGCCTTCGCGTCGAACGACTCCGCGTAGCGAACGAGCAACGTCAGGAGCCGCTCGGGCTCCGTCAGCTCGTAACCGTCGGATCGGTCGAGCAACCCCGCATCCGCCAAGTCCGCGGCGGCCCCGCTTATCGCCGGACGCGACACGTCGAGCGTCGCCGCCAATTCGGCTCCCGTCGCCTCCGGATCCCGAAGCAGGGCGATGACGATTCCCCGTGGCGTCCCGCGTCGGAGGTAGCCGAGCGCCCGCCGGTCGAGTTCGTCGAATCGCCCGGCCGGGAAGTACCGCCGGTAGTCGGCGTCCTTAACCGACTCCACCTCCCCATCGTCGACCAGCCGCCGGAGGTGATGTTGGGTCTCGCCGGTCCCCAGTTTGAGATCGTCACGTAGCTTCGAGAAGTGCGCGCCCGGCGTCGTCGAGACGTATCCGCGGATCGCCTCGCGAGTCTCGTTGTCGTCGCTCTCGGCGGTGCCGGCCGCCGTTCCGACGAAGGGAGCCGCGGCTCCGACGGCGGCGAACCGCCGTAACGTCTCGCGCTTCCGCTCGTCGACGCCGTCGGTCACGACCGGACAGAGCCGGCCTACCGTCAAAAGCGCTTCGGGCTGTGACTTCTCCCACGAGTGAAGTCATTTCGCGTAACTGGATCGACCACGGCCGTTCGGAGGGGATGCGGCCGCGGGGTCGCCGCTACGTCTCCTTTTCGAGCCTACGTCTCCTTTTCGAGCTCGCCTTCGGGGACGTCCTCGTCCATCTCCTGGATGACCTCGTCGGCCGACTTGATGTTCGCGCCGGCGTCGCCAGCCTTGACCGCCTCCGCCTCCTTTTCGAGCTCCTCGACGTCCATCTCGGCCGCCTCGTCGATCTGGCCGATGATCTCGTCGATGTTGTCGAGCCCGAGCATCTTTCGGGTCTCGTCGTCGAACTCGAGCCCGTCGAGCCCCTCCATCTCCTGGACGTCGGAGCCGGAGAGCGCCTTGCCGTAGCGGCCGACGAGGCTGGTGAGCTCCTGCGGGAGCACGAACGTCGTCGACTCGCCCTGGCCGATCGCCTCGAGCGTCTCCATGCCGCGTTCGATGATCGCCCGCTCGCCCATCGACTCCGCGGAACGCGCCCGGAGCACGGTGGAGATGGCGTCACCCTGCGCCTCGAGGATCTGGCTCTGTTTTTCACCCTGCGCGCGGATGATGTTCGACTGCTTGTCACCCTCGGCCTGCTCGACGGCGGAGCGGCGTTCACCCTGCGCTTCCAGGATCATGGCGCGGCGGCGGCGCTCGGCGGAGGTCTGCTGTTCCATCGCCTGCTGGACGTCCTTCGAGGGGTTGACCTCGCGAACCTCGACGCTCTCGACGCGGATCCCCCACTCGTCGGTCGGCTCGTCGAGCTCCTGGCGGATCTTCGCGTTGATCTCCTGGCGTTTGTTCAGCGTGTCGTCGAGTTCCATGTCGCCGAGGACGGCCCGGAGGGTGGTTTGGGCGAGGTTCGAGACGGCCTTCTTGTAGTCGTCGACCTCGAGGAACGCCTTTTTGGCGTCCATCACCTTGATGTAGACGACCGCGTCGGCGGTCACCGGCGAGTTGTCCCGCGTGATCGCCTCCTGTTGGGGGACGTCGAGCGTCTGCGTCCGCATGTCGAAGGGGTACGTGCGGGAGACGAACGGCGGGATGAGGTGGACGCCCGGTTCGAGCAGCTTGCGGTACTCGCCGAACACCGTGAGCGCCTCCTTCTCGTAGGCGTCCACGATCTCGAACGACTGCCAGAGCGTGATGACCACCAGCATGACGAACAGGAGACCGATGCTCACCAGCCCGAAGCCGAACTGGAGGGGAAGCAGATCCATACATATCGTAGGGTCAACGGCGTCTTAACAGTTGGGCAGGATCCGAGCGTGGGTCGCCGATGGCAGTCGTTCTCCCTCCACGATCGGCGTTCCTTCGATACACATTTATTCCGGAGTAGTTCAGTAAGAGCATCATGAATGGGGGGTCCGGTCGTGAGAGCTGCTCGTACGCTCACGACGTCTCCGGCGAGCGATTCGATGACGTCGACGGGGAGCGATGGTCCTGTCCGTTCGAATCGGCGGGGCCCGACGGACGCTGTCTCTTCCACGCGCCCGCAACGAACGTGGACGGCACGGACGTCGTCTCCGGACTGCTCGAGGCGCTTTCCGTAGCCGACGGTCCCGTGCGGCTTCTCGGCGCGACGCTGCCTTCGTTGCCGCTGGAGTACGCAGTGCTCGACGGAACGTGGAACTACCCCATCGATCTCAGGGAAGCAACGATCGAGGGGCCGTTCACCGCCCGCAACGCGACGATCAGACACCCGCTCCGATTCGAGGGTGCCCGATTCGAGGGACCGGTCGATCTCGAGGACGCGACCGTAACCCAGGCGGTCCGTTTCGACGGCGTGACCGCGACGGAACCCGTCTCGTGGTACCTCACGACCTTCGAGTCGTGGGTGGACGTTCGAAATGCGACCTTCGAGGCACCGCTTGACGCGAGAGTGTCGGTGTTCCACCAGGGGATATTTGCGGTCGGAGCGACCTTCGGAGCGGCCGCGGAGTTTCACAGCACACGGTTCAGGGAAACGGCGAACTTCCACGGCGCCACGTTTCGTTCCGGCGGGATGTTCGACAGTGCGAAGTTTTCGGGAAGCGCCCGATTCAGCGAGGCGGTCATCGATGCACCGGTCATCAAACTCGCCTCCGCAGCGGGGGATCCGAACACGACCGGCGAGGCGCGGACGGGGACGGCACTGACGCTCGAGGACGCTCGGTGTGAACGCGGGATCAGACTCGACGAGGCCACGCTCGATGGCGACGTCGCCCTCCGGAACGCGTCACTGCAACGAGCCTTGCGGACCGACGGCATCACCGTCACCGACGGAACGACCGTCACCGTCGACTGTACCGGATCCGAGCGGATCACTGGACGATTTTCGGCTGCCAGCGGACGAGTCACGTACGATCTCACCGACGCGGTCGTCGGGACGATCGACCTGGTGGAAGGATCGTCCTTCGGCGCGCTACGGTTCCGGGACACTCGGTTCGACGGGTTCGATTTCGGCGAATATAAGAGCGAGCTCGCGGCCGCCGGGTGGCGGCTTCATCACCCGGAAGGAGAACTCGATCCGTCCCGTCTCGAGAACCTCTATCTCCACGCGAAGAACGGAGCGAAAGCGATCGGTGAAACCCGGGCGGCGGCGGAGTTTTTCGTCCTCGAAATGCGCTACCGGCGGGCCGGTTATCTCGACGTGATCCGGAGCGATGAATCGACGGCACGGAAGGTGATCGCAACAACGAACTGGGCCGGAAACGCGGCGTTGGATGCGACCTGCGGATACGGAGAGCGCGTGTTCCGTCCCGTTCTGTTCTCGGTCGGACTCATCGGGCTTTTTTCGGTCCTCTACGCCTCGATCGAACTCGATCTTCCGTACACGGGACCGCAAGGGTACGTCACGTTCAGCCTGGAGGCGTTCGTCTCGTTGCTGCTGGGACAGCCCGCGACGACCGGCGAATTAGTGAGTTTCCTCGTCGCGCTCGAGGGGTTTTTGGGTGCGTTCATGATCGCGCTGTTCGTGTTCACGCTGACGCGTTCGGTCAGCCGGTGATCGTCTTCCCACCGTTCGCTCCGAGTCGACTCCTTCCGGATCGTGCGCCGGTCACCCCCGACGAACCCGTGCCCACAGACCGGTTCGCCGTCCGTCCGTGATCCGACGTCCACCGATTCAACGTTCGCCCTCGAACCGGTCCGCGACGTTCCGCAGCGTCGCGTCGAGTTGTCGCTCGTTGAACCGTCGTACCACGGGTTCGGTGGCGGCCGAGAGCACGGATCCGGGAAGCACGTACTCGGCGGCGTACGTGAGATCCGTCGTCTCCCCTCCGTCGGCCGCCTCGAAACGGAGGTCTATCGTTCCCTCGAGCGTGCCTCGCATCTCGAATCGCATCCGCTTGGGCGGCTCGTGGATCGTCTGGACCAGCTGCCCGTCGATCCCGACTCCGGCCATCCGGTAGGTGTACGACAGCTGTTTCCCGCCGTTCTCCAGCCGTTCGACGTCGCGAACGTCGGTCAGACGCGGCGTGACCGCGGCGTGGTTGTGCGGGTCATCGAGGAACTCGAAGACCTCGCTCGGCGATGCGTCGACGCGGATCGTGTCGGAGACTTCGGCGGTTCGATCGGACATGGCGTGTTGGTGTGTCGGCGTTGGTTCGTGGGTCGGTGCGTCGGCGATCGGTCGGTGCGTCGGCGATCGGTCGTGGAGATGGGCGCGGCGGGTCGGCACCTCGGCGGACCTCAGTCGACCGGGTGTGACCGATCGGGATCGACGTACGCCTCGACCAGCTTCCGCTCTGCCGCCCGGAGGTGTTGGTGGAAGGTCTGTCTCGTGATCCCCATCGAGTCCGCGATTTCGGAGCCGTCGACCGGCCGGGGCCACTCGAAGTAGCCGTTTAACTCGGCGGTCTTCAACGCGACCCGCTGGCGGTCGGTGAGCTCCTCGTCGACGGCGGCGGCGAACTCGGTGAGGCTTCGGTCCCGGCTTTCACGGTCGCTCCGGGACCGGAGCTCGACGCCGTCGTACTCCGCACGAAGCACGTCGAGAAGCGACCTGACCTCCCCCTCCGGCGGCGCCTCGATCGTCATGGTCGCGTGGGACGGCGTGGCGCCCGCCTCGGTGACGACGCCGCCGTGGTCGGCAAGCTGCTCGAACGGCGGCGACTCGGTCACCGTGATCGCGATGGTGGAGTCCTCGTCGGTCCCCGAGACGAGCCGAACCGACCGGACGAACGGCAGCGTCTCGAGCCCGTCGCAGTCGTCGATCGGCGTCGACGTCCTGAGGTACAGCTCACAGCCGTCGTGATCGAGCCTGGTCGTCCCGAGGTGCTCGACCGAGGTGCCGATCCGGTCCGCGATCCGACGGAGCGTGAAGCGCTCGTCGTTGATCGCCACGCGGAGCTCAACCACGCGGTCGGTGGTGAGGATCCGAGTCGTCTCCACCGAGTGGAGCCCGTTGGCGATCATCTTTCCGACCGACTCACAGACCTTCCGCTCGCGGCGGTCGAGCGCGTTCCCTTCGCTGCTGTATACGCCGAGCAGCCCGTATCGACGGTCCCCGTACGAAAGTGGGACGACGACGAGACGCGGGCTTCCAAGGTCTCCGGGAGCCAGCGGACCGCCCGAACAGCTCCCGGCCGAACAGCCCTGAAGCTGGTCCGTCTCCACCGCACGCCGGACGGCTTCCGGCGTCTCCGACAGCGAGTACGACGCCGAGGCGTCGAGGGGGATGCCGCTCGCGGCCGTGATCTCCAGATCGCCCGTCGCGGGCGACATACGTCCGATCCAGCCGCCCATGTAGCCGGGTTCGTCGGCGATCTCATCACAGACGTCCCGCGCGATCGCCTGGGTGTCCGTCCCCTCGACGAGGATCCGGCTGATCTCGCTCAACAGCCCGTTCACCCGGCCGAGAACGCGCTCGAGCCCCCGGCGTTCGGCGGTGATCTTCTCCGCGCGCTCCTCGGCCAGCCGTTCCGCGGTCTTTCGATCGGTGACGTCGTCCTGAAAGCCGACGTAGTGGACGACGTCGCCGCCGTCGTCGTGGATCGGCGCGACCGTGAGCTCGTTCCAAAACGGCGTGCCGTCCTTGCGGTAGTTTCGGATCTCGACGGTGATCTGCTCCTCGTTCGAGATCGCCTCCGAGAGCTTCGCGACCGTCTCCGGATCGGTCTCGGGCCCCTGTAACAGACGCGGGTTCCGACCGAGCACCTCGTCGGCCGCGTAGCCGGTCCGCTCCTGCCACGCATCGTTGACGTAGACGAGCGGATAGTCCGGCAGGTCGGGATCACTGAGGCTCATTCCCACCGGAGCTTCGTCGATCGCCCTCGCGATCTCCGTCTCGTCCGGCTCGTGTCCCGAGACGTCCTGTTGGGGGTGGAGGTCCTCCGCTCGGTCGCCCATCGTCGTGACGTCGGCGACGAGCCGATCGAGGGAGCCGCTCCCGTTCTGTTGGAGAAAGCGATCGACGCCGTTTTCGAACGCGGCCCGTGAAACGCCGTCGTCGTCGGTCGCGGTGAACATCACGACCGGGAGGTCGAGGGTCGACTCACGTACCGCCTCCAGTAGGGTGAGTCCGTCGTCACCCGGAAGCTCGTACTCGCAGACGAGACAGTCGAACGTCCCGCCCGCAAGCCGGGCCATGGCGGCCGTCGCGTGGTGGACGGTGGTGACGTCACAATCGGCCGCTTCGAGGGCGTCGACGATCCGGTCGGCCCCCGCTTCGGGGTGGACGAGGAGCGTCTTGGAGCCGGACATGGGATCACGTATGCTCCATGATCGATTAAGCCTTACCCGCGAGGCCTCGCGCTATTCGATCGCCGAGCGGATCCCCACGATCCGCTCGGGTCCATCGATTCCCGAGCGGACGACCACCGCAAACACCGCGTCGTTGCCGGGCACGGGCGCGTCGCCGCTTATGATGGCGTCCGATGCCGTCTCCTCGGCCAGCCATCGCCGGCCGTCGGCGATCCCCTTCCGGTTGAGCCACTCGGGCGGGCCGCCGACGACGAGCAGGGTTCGATCCGCCCGCCCGTCGGGGACGTCGATCGTTCCCTTGCCGCGAGTCGCCTTGCGGATGGTCGTCTCTATCGCCGAGACGGCCGCGCTGGCGTCGACCGCCTCCGGCTCCGAGCCGCCGAACAGTCCCAGCCCGAACCGCGAGTTCGTCTCCGGCGATTCGACCGCCTGCTCGGCGTATCCGATCGACGCGATCTCCCCCTCCGACCCGACGATTCTGGCGACGTCGCTCGCGTCGAGCACCTGCTGGGGCGTGGCGACGTCCTCGGGCGTCTCGCCGGCGCCGAACAGCGCGGCGAGCCGAGTCGAGAGCGCCCCGTTCAGCCGATCCGCCGCCTCCGGGATCGTTTCGTCCCGCCTGAGCCACGCCTCGTTGTCGAACGGAAGGATCGCGTCGACGCGCTCCTCCAAGGCGGCGAGCGTCCGTGCGGCGTTCTTCAGCGCGAGGGGCCGCCGGGGCGGCCTCTCCTCGCGCACTCCGCGGCCGGCCGTCCGTGGCTCGGTCTCCCGCGTCGCGGGCAACACGCCGACGGCATAGACGGGTGCGTCGTAGAGCCGGTCGAGTTCCTCGGCCAATGCCGGGGCTGCTCCGCCGCCGGCCGCGCCGCCGAGCCCGACGACGAGGACGAACGCCTCGGCGAGGGACGGACGCTGGTCGTCCATGGCTCGGCTCAACTCGTTCGCGTGGGCATCGCCGAGGCGCCGACCGGCGTGGAGGTCGCCGCCGAGGCCGTCCCCGCCGGCCGCGTCGCCGAACCGGCGTCGTCGATCCTCCTCGAGGTTCGCCAACGAATCGAGGGTCTCGAGATGCGTGTCGAAGGCGTTGATACCCTGCAGAAACGGCTCCCCGCCGTGGTCGCCCGCGAGGCGATCAGCGATGCGGCTCCCGGCGCCGCCGAGCCCGATGACGTGCACGCGCATACGTTCCGTGCCGTCGGCCAGCGAGGATTTAGCTCTTCGGTGCGGGACCGACCGGGTCGACCGATTCGAGCGGGTCGCGCGAGTCGCGCGGCTCCGTCACGCGACGTCAGCGTAGACTTCGAGGGTGTCCTCGGCGACCTCCGACCAGTCGCGTCGTTCGTAGCTCGGGGGTTCCTCGCGGTCGAGCGCCTCGTCGAGCCCGTCCACGATCGACTCGGAATCGGGGGTCACCTCCACGAGACAGCCCTCGGGAAGGATCTCTCCGGCCCCGCAGGGCGTCGAGACGACCTGCGTGCCCGCCTCCAGCGCCTCAGTGATGGTGATCCCGAACGGCTCCGCGAGCGACGGGGAGACGAACGCGTCGGAGGCGCGGTAGTAGTCGCCGAGCTCCTCCTCGGCCACGTAGCCGACGAACTCGACGTCGTCCTCGACGTCGACGAGCTCGACGAAGCGTTTCAGCTGCTTGGTCTGGTGGCCGGAGCCGCCGACGACCAGCGTGGCGTCCTCGCGGCGGAGCTTTCGCATCGCGTACAGCAGGTGGGAGATGCCCTTCTGGTCGGTGTGTCGGCCGACGAAAAAGAGCATCTCGCCCTCGATGCCGTGTTCCGCACGGACGTCCTTGCCGGTGAAGTTCGGCGTCGAGAAGCCGTTGTACACGACGCGGGAGTCGGCGTCGTAGAGCTCCAGGATGTCACCGCGCGTGATCTGGCTGACCGCGATGTTGCAGTCGGCCGCGTTCGCGAGCCGTCGCTCGGTCTCCACCTCCCGCTGTGGCGGGTCGATGTTGCGGTCGCTCGCGAGCGAGTGGAAGGAGGCGACCCACGTGGCGTCGCTTTTGCGAGCGGCCTTCCGTCCGGGTCCGTAGCCGAACCAGTCGTGCGTGTGGATCACGTCGTAGTCGGGCGCGAGCTCGACGAACCGGTCGCTGAGGCGGTCGACCCGCGTGGCGATGTCGCCCTCGCCGGTGTCGACGCCTTCGACGCCCGGCTCGTCCTCCGGGGCGAGCTCGGCCGGTAGGATCAGCTTCGCGTCGACGTCGAGGTCGTCGCGCAATCCGGAGAACAGCTCCCCGACGTGAACGTCCAGACCGCCGGTGACGTTCGGCGGATACCCCCATCCCAACATGAGTACGCTCGGCGGCATGGCCCTCCATTGTGCGAGTCGACACTTAGGTGTGCCCTTCCGGTCGAAAGCTGTCGGTGTCGGGATGGGCCCGTCGGTCCGGTCGGTACCGCCGAGCAAGTCGAGGCGTCCTCAGAAGCATCGCCTCCTCCAACGTTGCTTCGCCGTAACCTTCCCCAATAGCGTCGGCAAGAACCCGATGCACAAAGGGCTGTTCGTTTCGATTCAACTCCCGTGTGACGTGAGTTCCCGTCCTGTCTCCCCACGTTATCGCCGCGTTCCCCACTACTCAACCTGATGGAACCGGTTACGCTCATAGAACAGATCCACGTGGTCGTCGTGTGGCCGGAACCTCACCGTCCTCGGCGTGCCATCGTTCGAGGGTGCCTCGAACTCGTATCCCGGGAGGGCGGGGTCCGTCGGTCGAATCGACAGTTCGGTGTCACCGAGTGCTCCCTCCACCGTCAGTATGAGTGCGCCTCCACCGCGCTCGACGGTCGCCTCAACGATGCCCCGGTAGCCCGCGTACTTGCCGACCAACTCGTCGAAGCGAGCCTCGCGGGCGTAGTGCGGGACCTCTTCGGCCGGCTCATTGCCATCGAGAATCGCGAGCACTCCCCGTGCGACCGTCGGCGGCGCCACCCCCGGCGTCGTGTTCGCGCCGATCGCGACCGCATACTCCCCGTCGGTCGTGAAGCCGACGTACGAGGAGGAAACCCCGAGTGAGCCACCGTGACCCACTAGCGTCCGGTCAAGCATCTTCCGCCGGCTCCAACCGTAGCCGTAGCGACGGTCGCCGTCCGGGATGTATCCCTCATGGGCCCGCTTGAGGGTCTCCTGGTCCGCGATCCGGGTACCCGCCAGCTTCCCCCCGTTAGCGTTCATCCGGAGGTACCGCGACATGTCGGTGACCGGCGCGATCAGTCCGCCTGCGGGCAGACTCACGGGACGGTACGGGTACTGCGTCGCCTCGGGCCCTCCGTCCCGCAGCGCGTACGGCGTCATCGTGTCCGACGACTCCGGATCCGGTACGCCGGCGACCCGCGAGCGGGTGTCGGCGCCAGCGTGCGACCCGGCATCCGCCTTCGGCGCGCCGCTGGCGATGACCTCCGGGTCGAACGTCGACCGGTCCATTCCCAGCGGGTCGAGAATCTCCGCGGTGACGAACGCCTCGAACGACTGCCCCGAAACCCGCTCAACCACCTCGCCGAGCAAGTTGTATCCCTCGTTACAGTACATGAATAGCTCGCCCGGCGGGGCGGCCACCTCCTCGGCGGCGCCAGCCACGTGCCGGTGGAAGTCCTCGCGGCCGCCGAGCGGGACGCTGAACTCCTCTACGCCGGTCAGCCGATAGAGCAGGACCGTACTGGAGCCGAGCGAGGGAAGTCCGGAGGAGTGCGTCAGCAGGTGGTGCAGCGTGATCGGTTCGTCGTCGCCGATCGGCTCGCCGTCGGTGTCGAGGGCCTCGATCCCCGCTTCCGGCAGATGGTCGGTAAGCGGGTCGTCTACGGAGAGATCGCCACGCTCGCCGAGAATACCGACCGCGAGGCCGGTGAACGACTTGGTAACCGACGCCATCCCATAACGCGTCTCGGCAGTTGCCGGCGCGTTCTCCGAGAGGTTCCGGGATCCGAAGCCGTCAGCATATACGAGGTCATCGTCCGCGACGATGGCGATGCTTGCGCCGGGAACCGACTCCTCGGTCAACCAGTCGAGTAGAAATCGTTCCAGCCGCCGTTCCACCGCCGCCGTGAGTTCCGTCATGGCTAGGATGGGCAGCCGAAGGGACTTGAACGCACGCCTCACGGAAGTTCGGGTCGCGTGAGGACGCCTCCCTCTGGCTGACCGCTTCATGCCGATCCCGTCGACCGACTACTGAAAGTCGTCCAAGTCTCTCTCCCGCGTGTTCGTTCTGCCGGCGGGAGACGATCGCAACGATCCGCGTCAGCCGAAGGCATGGAGTCCAGGATCGGTCCGTCCGGACTGACGCTCCGCTCCGGGCACACCGTTTCTTGATCCACGACCGTAGTGCCCCAGCCGACTCTCCATCTCGAGCACGGAACGGCATACCGAACGCAGCTCGGATGAGGGATCTCAGTCATCGGATGCCGAAACCGCGTCTCCCGTCACGTCGGCGGACTCACCCGGGAGTTCGTCGAGCGGCTTCGGATACGTTCGAAGCTCCTTGTTGATCGCGATGCCCGCCCTTGCTCTCTTCCTCATTGCGATGGGGGATCTGGTTGTTTCCGGGGGTGAGATCGCCGACGGCGTAGACGCCATCGACGCTCGTTTGGCCGTCGTCATCGACGGCGATCGTCTCATCGTCGTTGCGTTCATACCCGAGATCAGCCGCGAGCTGATTGTTATGCGCCAGCGCGGCGCCTCGATCCGTGAGCGAAGACGTACGAGCCCCACCGTTCGGCCGGGCGTGATGGCCCGTCCAAGCGTGCCATCGACGACCGATCACGGGTAACGGGGAGAAGCAGGGCTGAAAGAGCGATCAGCAGACGACGGGAGGAACGGGACCCCGCACGTGATGTCGGAGAACTGAGTGCGCGGGACCGGATTTGAACCGGCGGACCCCTACGGGACAGCGTCCTAAGCG
>CAZIFX010000033.1:0-24280 GCA_964538415.1 uncultured Halobellus sp. | reverse complement strand
CGTCCGCCACGGATCGGCCGTTCCGTCACCGACCGATTACGACGGCTGATAACTCCGGGAGTGGATTCATATACCGGTTCCGAGGACCGTCGATCATGGAGACGGAAGGACCTTCGAGCGCCGGCGCAGGGGATCGATACGAACAGGCTCTGTGGCGAACGATGGGGGTCTTGGGGATCACGGAGTCGATCGAGCGCAAGGTCGCGACCGCGGTCGGGATCCAGTTTCTGGTGACGGTGGGCATCTTTCTCGTGCCGTTCGTCCTCGCCGGTACCGTCCGATACGTCGTCGCCACCGCGCTGCTTTGTGCCGCGCTGCTTGCGATCGCCAACACCCTGCTCATCGTTCGCCGCGACTTCACGGAGCCGGTGTGGGCGCTCGAACGAAACGCCGAGACCATCGCGTCCGGCGACCTCGACGCGTCGGTTCCGTCGACCGACCAAGCCGACGAGATCGGTCAGCTTGTTCGCTCCTTCGGCGACGTACGGGACTACCTGCTGGTCGTCTCGGCACAGGCCGAGGCGCTCGCGGACCAGCGGTTCGACGCCGACGCGCTCGACAGGGAGGTCCCTGGCGAGTTCGGCGAGTCGCTCGATCGCATGGCGCGAAACCTCGAGCGGTACACGACCGAACTGGAGCGACTCGTCGCCGCGTTCGAGACGGCGACGGAGCGGGCACGTGACGGCGACCTGACCGCGACGATCGGCGCGAACGGTTTCGGGGGCGACGGCGACGCGAGCGACGGCGCGGCGATCGACGATGAATACGCCGAACTCGTGGCGAACTACGATCGATTGATCGAGGACCTCGGCGACACCGTCGGCGAGGTTCGGACGTTCACCGAGGCGGTCGCGGCGGCGAGCGACGATCTCACGGTGAGCATGGACGAGGTCGACGAAGCAAGCGCGGAGATCGCGCGCTCGGTACAGGCCATCTCCGACGGCGCGACCGAGCAGACGACCGAGCTGGAAGCCGTCGCCGACGAGATGAGTACGCTCTCGGCGACCGTCGAGGAGATCGCGGCCTCCGCCGACGATGCAGCCGGAACCGCCCAGGTCGCGGCGGACCGCGGCCGTGCCGGTCGCGAGGCGGCCTCGGAGGCGATCGCGGAGCTCGACCAGCTGGAGTCACGGTTCGGCGAGGTGGCCACGTCCGTCGAGACGCTCGCGACCCGCGTCGAGGAGATAGACGAGATCGTCTCGTTCATCGACGGGATCGCGGAGGAGACCAACCTGTTGGCGTTGAACGCGTCGGTCGAGGCGGCGCGCGCCGGCGACTCAGGTGACGGGTTCGCCGTCGTCGCCGACGAGGTGAAGATGCTCGCCGAGGAGACCCGCGAGTCGGCCGCGGAGATATCGGGTCGGATCGACGAGGTACAGGACGCCTCCATCGAGACCACGACCGAGGTCCGCGAGATGGAGACGCAGGTCGCGGACGGCGTTCACACGATCGAGACGACCTTACGGGAGTTCGAGGCGGTCGTCGAGGACGTCACCCGGGTCAACGACACGGTCCAGGAGATAAGCGACGCGACCGACGACGGGGCCCGGAGCACGCAGGAGGTCGTCGACATGGTCGACGGGATCGCGGGCGTGAGCCGGCGGACGGCGACCGAGGCGGAAAACGCCGCCGCCGCGGCCGAGGAGGGGACTGCGACGGTTTCGGAGGTGAACCGGAGCGTCCAGGACCTCTCGTCGCGCTCCGACGACCTCCTGGCCGTCCTCAACGAGTTCGAGGTGGCGGACGTAGCACACGGGGAAGCCGAGGGATCGAGCGTCGACGGAGCGGGCGCCGACGGAGCGGGCGTCGACGGAGCGAGCGTCGACGAAGCGAACGGCGACGAGACGTCCCGGGAGCACCCCGGAGTAGTCATTTCCGGCATCCGGTCCGACTGATCGAGACGATCGGGTCGACCGGATCCGGTCGACGGCCTCCGCTCACCGGCGAGTCGCCGTGAGCCAGCGAATCTCCGCCCGCAGACGACCGTCGCGTTCACCCGTCCGCGCTGCTCCGCTGTTGGATCCCCGTCCACGAATCGACCTCGAATCGATATCCCTCCACGCCCCGCATCGGGTGTGCGGACGAGAAGACGTTCGGATGCCACGCGTTCTCCATCGCGCTTCTGAGCGTGCTCCACTCCGCTTCCGCGACCGGATCGATGCGGCCGGTCAGCAGGACGCTCCGCCAGTCGGACATCGAGTCGGCACGATAGACGAGGAATCGAGCTCGATCCGCCCGTTTCGCGAGCACCTCCTTTCTGCTCTCGGCGCCGAAAAGCAGGAAGACGAAGTACAACGTCCGGTCCCCGTCATAGCCGAACGAGACCGGAATCACGTACGGGAGGTCGGCATCCGGAAGCGCGAGTACGCCGACTCCCTCGGACTTCAGGAGGTCTCCGAGCTGTTCCTCGTTCATCGACGTGGCGGTCGACTCGGCGATCGCCTCGATGTTCATAGTAATTAATCAACATTTATCCGTGATAAGCGTGCCGCGAACGGGAGGGGTCGAACGGCCGCGACGGACCGACGATCGGACGCGAGGAACCACGGGCTCGGACCGCACCCGCTAAGTGCCCCGATCACCAACGGACGGTATGCACTACCGCGAACTCGGAAGCTCGGGCGTCGAGGTGTCCGAAGTCGGCTTCGGCGCGTGGGTCGTCGGCACGAACTGGTGGGGAGATCGAACCGAGACCGAGGCGATCGAGATGGTCGAGACGGCGCTCGACCACGGGATCACCTACCTCGACACGGGCGACGTCTACGGCCACGGCGACAGCGAGGAGATCGTCGGCAAGGCGATCGCGGGCCGTCGCGACGAGGTGACGCTCGCGACGAAGATCGGCTACGACTTCTATGAGAACCCGCAGGCGGGCCACGGCGAACTGCCGAAGGAGCTCGACCGCGAGTACTTGGAGACCGCCCTCGAGCGCTCCCTCGACCGGCTCGACACCGACTACGTCGACCTGCTCCAGCTACACAACGCGAACGTGAGCGAGGTCGACGACGAGGTCCGCGACCTCCTGCGCGAGTGGAAGGCCGACCGTCGCGTGCGGGCGCTCGGCTGGGCGCTCGGCCCCTCGATCGGCTGGCTGGCCGAGGGCGACGCGGCCGTCGAGTTCGAGGAGTTCGACGCGATCCAGACCGTCTTCAACCTCTTCGAGCAGGAGCCCGGCCGCCACTTCATCGACACGATCCGCGAGACGGGCTCGGACACCTCCGTCATCGCGCGCGTTCCCCACTCCTCGGGGCTGCTCAACGAGCAGGTGACTCGCGACACCGTTCTCGAGGAGGGCGACCACCGCTCACACCGGCCGAAACAGTGGTACGAGACCGGCTGGGAGAAGGTCGAGGCGATCCGGTTCCTCGAGGTGCCCGACCATGCCGAGGGCACCCGAACGCTCTCGCAGGCGTCCATCGCGTGGCTGCTCGCCCACGACGAGGTCGCGTCCGTCACGCCGACGTTCCGGACCGCGGGCGACATCGCGGAGTGGAGCGCCGCAAGCGACGTCCCGTCGCTCTCGAACGACGAATACGACCGACTGGAGGAGCTGTACGCCGACAACTTCGGGATCGACCGCGACGACGGCATGGACGCGCTTCGCACTTCCGTCGACGGTGCTGACATCGAGGCCGCCGGCCTCGACAAACGCGCCGCGTCGTACTGAGTCGGATCGAATTCGCCCGTCCGGCCCTCCGAGTCGACGACTTCTCGCTCAGCCACCGCCCGAGCCTTTCCGCTCGAACGACCCGAGCCTTTCCGCTCGAAACTCGTAGCAGGAAGCGGGATCGATCGACCAATGACCACTTTCACTTCGAGGTCGCGTGGGGCGTCTCCCGAGGACCGATCCGAAATCGAAGGATGCGTTGCTCGGCCGACCCAGTGGCGTCGCCGCCGACCGCGCTGAGGGATCCGGTAGACGGCCGGCCCGATGGATTCGTCTGCGATCCAGCCCGGCCGTGCGGAGCGGTGCGATGGGATGGGATGCGATGGATGCGATGGGATGCGATGGGATCAAACGTGTGCCGTGGCGAACCCTCGCAGGACGATCCTACCCGTCCGCCTCACCCGTGAGACGGCCTCGCGACTGGACGGGTCATCGCCATGCCGCGGGCATCAATCGTCGATGGGGGTCAACGCCACGCCGGACACGCCGGCGACGCCGACAGTGCGATGCCGCCAGCCGCCCCCGACATCGACGCAGACGGCACCCGTCCCGGTGACGGCCACCGAGAGCCCGGGACCGTAGCCGAGCGCGGCGATCTGTGCGTCGACGGGAAGCTCCGCCCGGCTCCACGCATCGACGCCCCACCCGGCGGATCCGGACGCCTCGTCTCCCGTGGGGTCGCCGTGACGAACCCACAGCGAGCCCTCGCCGCCGGCCATCGCGTGGCCGCGTCCGTCGGCGGCGACGACATCGAAGTCGCCGTCGATCGCGTCCATCCAGCCGTTTCCGAGCCAGTAGAGCCCGTCGGGGGTGGCCGCGAGCGGGATCCCGCCGCCGGCGACGTCGCGGACGTCGTCGAGCCCCACCCGCTCGACCGTACGGGAGCCCCCGCGCGATGCGGCCCGATGGACGCCGTCCGCCGCCGCGATCAGCGGCCCGTCGACCGCGCGCGGGTCGGGGACGTCGCCGAGGCGGTCGGCGATGAGTGCATTCGGCGTCGGGCCGTCCGCCCCCGTCGAACGCGACGACACGTCGGAACCGGCCGCGCCGGAATCGACCGTTCCGACTTCGGCCACGTGCGAGATCGTTCCGTCCGCACCGGCCACGAGAAACCCGCCGTCGTGGGTGCCGACCGCGACGGTCGAACCGACGCCGGCATCGACGAAGGTCAACTCGCCGGTCGACGCCGGGTCCGGTTCCAGCGGCGCGAGTTTGAGGTCGTCGTCGGTCGCAACCGCGAGGAGTACGTGGCGTTCGTCGCCGTCTGGGCGTTCGAACTCGTCCGCCGGCTCGGTCCCATCCGTCCGTCCGCCGTCCTGATCGTGGCCGATCCCGGCGGGGAGGATCGCGACGTCGCGTGCGGGTTCGCGAGTCGCGAGGTCGAACTCGCCGACGATGTCATCGGAGATCGCGACGCGGACGACCCCGACGTCCGCGGCGAGGTACGCGTCGGTTCGTCCCGACGTGCCGGCGTACACGCGTTTCTCCTCGATCGAGATGTCGTCGTCGGCAGGTGCCATGGTGCCGGATGGGCTGCCGGCCCTGAAAAAGGTCCGGAGAACGCGACCGGAACGGGCACGGAACCGACGGAGGATCAGCCTGCGACGGGCGTAGAGCCCATCCAGCGCCCTCATTCCACGACCACCGAGTCGTATGTGCACCCCATGCTAACGGGTGATGGAAAGGAAGGAAGCCTAGGCCGGGATTTGAACCCGGGCTCTCGTCCTTACCAAGGACGCGCTTTACCGCTAAGCTACCCAGGCACGCAATCGTTCGTTGAGCGGAACCGACTTTAGGGGTTTCGATCCGAGCGCGACTCGGGATGGATCCGTCCCCCGATTCGGGGACCGTGACGCGGCTCACGAGCACGACGATGCACGTTTGTCGGCCGTTTCGGACCGGCCTTCACCGGTCGGTCGCGCTGACGGCGCGGTCGGAGATGTCGGCGATCCGGTCGGCAGTGGTCTCGGGGAGCGCCGTGCCCGGCGGCGGGAACTCGCCATCGTAGTCGGCGGCGAGCTCGCGGGCGTAGGTCAGAAGCTCCGCGGGCGGATCGCCGCCGACCGCGGTCGTGCCGGCGACCACGGCCAGTTCGAGCGCGTCGACCTCCAGGTTGCGGTCGAGTGCGGCGGCCTCCTCGGGGGCGGTGCCCTCACGGTCGCGAAGGGTCTGGTCGCGGCCGAACGCACGAACCACCTCGACCGCGGCGGCGGCGGCGTCGGTGCGTGCCAGAAGCGAGAACCCGCGCGAGACGAGCACGTCCGCGACGAGGACCTCCATGTCCGCCTCGATGTCCTCCTCGTGGGTCGCCGCCGTGAGCCACGGCTCCTCGTGTGCGAGTCGACGGGTGAGTCGAAGCCCCTCGTAGATGAGTTGCACGCCCGCGGCGCGGTCGGCAACGTCGGCCAGCTCGACCTCCGGATCGAGAGCACGGGCGGTGACCAGCGCGAGGACGCCGGGCGTCACCGTCGCATCCACCAACCTGTCGTCGATGGCGACACGGAGGCGCTCGGGTTCGACGTCCACGAGCGCCTCGCGTGCGGCCCGGCGCGCACGCGCGGAATCGTCCATTAGACCACCGTAACGCTGGGAAAGGCAAAGACCTTTGGAAACGGCGACCACCGAGTCGTATGATTCGCACCCAAGCCGACGGCAACGTCCGAGTCGTCACCATCGACCGGCCGGAGCGACGAAACGCCCTCCGTCCGGCGGAACTGACCGCGCTCGAGGCTGCCGTCTCCGAGGCGACCGAACCGGTGATCTACCTTCACGGCGCCGGCGACGCGTTCTGTGCCGGCGCCGACTTCGGGGTCGTCACGAGCCTCGAGGATCCCGCCGGCTTCGCGGCGCATGGCCAGCGAACCGCGGCCGCGATCGAGGACGCGAACGCGGTCGTCGTCTGCGGGATCGACGGTCCCGCACGCGGCGGCGGAGTCGAACTCGCGCTCGCGGCGGACGTCCGGATCGCGACGCCCGCGGCGACGTTCGCCGAACCCGGCGTCCGATTCGGGCTCTTCGGCGCGTGGGGCGGCACCGTCCGCCTCCCGCGCGTGATGGGCGAGGGGGACGCACTCGACTTCGCCCTCTCGGGCCGCGTGCTCGATGCCGAGGCGGCGCTCCGGACGGGGCTCGTCTCCCGGATCGTCGACGATCCACGATCCGTCGCCGCGGAGATCGCCGGGGGGAAGCCCGACGCCCTTCGCACCCTGAAGCGTCGGCTGCGGGATCGTCGCGACGACGGGACGCGCGAAGCGGCGGAGGCCGCCGCCTTCGACGACCTCGTCGAGGCCTACGCCGACCGCATCGCCGCCGAACGGGAGTGAGACCCCGCAGGACGGGGACGATTCGTGGGTGCGAAATGCTTGCGGAGGCGACGCCGATCCGCGGAGGCGACGGCGGTTCGATCGGTATCGGTTCGCGGGGGCGTTCGGATGTGACAGGTTTAAGTATCCTTCGCCGAAAGCCCAAGTTGCAGCAGTGCACCGGTAGTGTAGTGGTATCACGCAACCTTGCCATGGTTGCAACCCGAGTTCAAATCTCGGCCGGTGCATTCTTTCGACCGCTCGTCCCGTGAGCCACGGCGCAGCTGCTCCGATCGATGCCGGTCGTCGTCGCCGCGCGTGGCCGGTCGTCAACGCCACGGTCGGTGCCGGTAACCCCCACCGGTTGCCGGGACCACGGCGGTCAACCCCCGCGGGCGACATCCTCAACCATGCACACGAGTTCCAGCTTCGTCGGCCTCCGCTGTGTCGACTGTGGCGGGATGTTCGACGCGGCGACCGTGACCCACCGTTGTCCGACGTGTGACGGCATTCTGGACCCCGCATACGACTACGAGGCGGTCGAAGTGACGCCCGAGGTGCTTGCGGACCGGGCGTTCGACTCGATGTGGCGCTACGAGGAGCTGCTGCCGTTCATCCGCGAGGCAGCCGTCTCGCTCGGCGAGGGGGCGACGCCGCTCGTCGACTGTCCAGCACTGGCGGATGCGATGGGCGTCGGACGGGTGCTGTTGAAGGACGAGGGGATGAATCCGACGGGGACGTTCAAGGATCGCGGCCAGGCGATGGCGATGACGGCCGCCGTCGAACACGGCGCGAGCGACGTGGCGCTGAACAGCGCCGGCAACGCGGGTCAGGCGGCGGCCGCGTACGCGGCGCGGGCCGACCTCGACGCGCACGTCTTCTTGCCCGTACGGGCGGGATTCACTCAAAAGGCGATGACCGAAGTCCACGGCGCGGATCTGACCGTGACCGATCCGATCGACGGAAACTCACAGATCGGCGACGCCGGGAAGGCGTACGCGGAGGCGATACGTGAACACGAAGACTGGTACTCCGCGAAGACGTTCGTCACGCCCTACCGCCACGAGGGAAAAAAGACGATGGCACTGGAACTGCTCGAGCAGCTCGACTGGGAGGTGCCGGACGCGGTCGTCTATCCGACCGGCGGGGGCGTCGGGCTCGTCGGGATGCACAAGGCCGCCCGAGAGGTGCGCGACCTCGGCTGGACGGACGAGCTCCTGCCGATGTATGCGGCGCAGGCGGCGGGATGTGCGCCGATCGTCGACGCATACGAGGCCGGCGCCGACCGTCACGAACCGCTCGCGAACGACGAGGTGAAGACGGCCTGCAACGGGATCGCCATCCCCGACCCGGGAGCGAGTCCACTGATCCTGGAGGCGATCCGCGAATCCGGCGGCGGCGCGGTCGCGAACACGGATCGGGAGATCCTCGACGCAGCGATCGAGGTCGCCCGCGTGGAGGGGCTGGAGGTCGGCGCGACGTGTGCGGCCGCCGCGGCCGGCGCGTTCACCCTTGCTGCGACGGGCGAATTCGGCCCCGACGACGTCGTGGTGCTGCTCAACACCGGCGCGGGCAACAAGGACGTCGACACCCTTCGTGCGCATCTCGGCGAACGGAACGCCGACGACGGCGAGTGAGCGCCGACGAAAGCTCCGAGGGAGACGACGAGTTGGCCAACGGCGAGCAAGCGACGACGAGTGAGCCGGACGAGCAGGTCGACGACGGGTGAGCTGACGGCCGGACCCGTCTCGGCTCCCGAGGCGAGGATCGATTCCGCAGCCGTCGAGGTGTTTTTAAGTAACGGTCGGGAGTTCGGGGCCACATGCGACTCCCCTCACGAAGCGACGTCGGCCGGCCGCTCGGGCCGGTCGCGTTCGCGCTCCTCCTTTTTCGCGGCGGACTGGGGTTGGATGGCGGCGCGACCACGGCACTGGCGTGTACCGCGTGGATCGTGATCTGGTGGGTGACCGAGGCCGTGCCGATTCCGGTGACGAGCCTGTTGCCGGTCGTGCTCTTCCCGACGACCGGCGTGTTGGATGTCGGTGACACGACGACGGCCTACGGCGACCCGATCGTCTTCCTGCTTTTGGGCGGGTTCCTGCTCGCGCTCGCGGTCGAACGGACCGGGCTCCACGAGCGCATCTCGCTTTTCGTCATCTCGAGCGTCGGCGTGAACGCGCCCGGGCTCCTTTTAGGCTTCATGGCGGCGACCGCCCTGCTGTCGATGTGGATCTCGAACACGGCGACCGCGATGTTGATGGTGCCCATCGCCATCGCCGTCATCTCACAGACGTACACGGTGACGCCCGGATCGCGCGTCAACGTTGCCGAGGGCGTCGGCGACATCGTCCACGACACCGACGAGGACCCGAACGCCCTCCCGGCAACCAGGTTCGGGATCGCGCTCATGCTCGGCATCGCATACGCCGCCTCGGTTGGCGGGGTCGGAACGCTGATCGGTAGCCCGCCGAACGCGGTGCTCGCGGGCGTCGCGGAGAGCCAACTCGGCGTCGACGTCGGCTTCCTCGAGTGGATGCTCTTCGGCTTCCCCGTCGCGGTCGTCGGGACGCTCGCGGTCTGGGCTACGCTGCTCGTGGTGCTCCGGCCGACCGTCGAGGTGGAGCCCGGTCGCGAGGCGGTCGCGGCCCACAAGCTCTCGGCGCTCGGCTCTCCCTCTCCAGCCGAGCGGCGGATCGCCGCGCTGTTCGGACTGGTCGCGCTCGGCTGGCTGACCCGGCCGTTCCTCATCGCGCCGGTCTTCCCCGCCGTGACGGACGCGACGATCGCCATCGCGGGCGGCATCGCCGCCTTCCTCGTCCCGACGAACGCCCGAAAGCGGGAGTTCCTGCTCGACTGGGAGTACGCGTTGCGGCTGCCGTGGGGCGTGTTGTTGCTGCTCGGTGCCGGCTTCGCGCTCGCCCAGGCGTTCCAGCGGACGGGCATCGACCGGCGGACGGCCGACCTCATCACGGGCGCGGGAATCACCGAGCTGCTCGGGCTCGTCGTGCTGCTCGTCGTCACCGTCGTCGTCCTCACGAACGTCACCTCGAACACGGCGACCGCCTCGGTGTTCACGCCGATCGCGGTCGCGGTCGCGGGCTCGATCGGCGCGCCGCCGCTGACGCTGATGGCGGCGGTGGCGCTCGCGGCCTCGTTCGCGTTCGTCCTGCCGGTGGCGACCGCGCCCAACGCCATCGTCTTCGGATCCGGCTACCTCACGGTCCCCGAGATGGCACGCGTCGGCGCGGCGGTCAGCGTCGTCGGGGTCCTCGTCATCGTCGTCGGCGTCGTCTGGTGGCTGCCGTTCGTGTGGATCTAAAGATCAGGTGACGTAGCGGGGGGTTCGGAACCGTCACCGCAACAGGAATCCCTCCCCGAACGGGTCGCGCGGATCGACGGTGAACGTGCTCGATCCGGTGACGTACGCCCGTCCCTCGATCTCGGGGATGACCGCCCGGCGCCCGTGGAACTCCGTGGTGTCGCGGATCCGCCCGGCGAAGACCGACCCGATGACGCTTTCGACCGAGAGCGACTCGCCCGGTGTGAGTTGGTCCCGTGCGTGACGGATCGCGAGATGGCCGCTCACGCCCGTGCCGGTCGGGCTCCGGTCGACCTCCCCGTCCGCGAACACGCAGACGTTCCGGAGATCGCCCGACCCCTGCGGGTCGTCCGTGAAGATGGTCCCGTACAGGAATCCCATGTCATCGTCGCCGGGATGGTCGATCGTGACGCGCTCGGCGATGGTCCGTTTCAGCTCCCGGCCGGCGGCCACGAGCTCCGCGGTCTCGGCATCACCGAGTGAGAGCCCGACCGCGGACGCGTCACAGTACGCGTAATACGCGCCGCCGAACGCGAGGTCGTACGTGACGGTGCCGAACGACTCGGTCTCGATCGTTTCCCCGAGCGCGACGACGTATGAGGGAACGTTCTCGAAGGCGACGGTTTGGAATCGTGGCTCCGATGCCGATGAGGGGGATCCGTCGTCGATCCGGGGACGTGCGGTCACCCGTCCGGCGGGCGTGTCCAGCCGGATGACCGGGTCCGTCGCGTCGACGTCGACGAATCCCGTCTCCGGAAGGACGACTCCCAGCGCGATGACGCCGTGGCCGCACATGGTGCTGTAGCCGTCGTTGTGGGTGAACAGCACGCCGACGTCGCCGTCATCGGTGACCGGGTCGGTCAGCAGGGCGCCGTACATGTCGGCGTGACCTCGCGGTTCGAGCATGATCGCCCGTCGGAGGTCGTCGTGGCGGTCCCGGGCGTGACGGCGCTTCTCGAGGATCGCCTCCCCCGGCAGGTCGGGAAAGCCGCCGACGACGACCCGGAGGGGCTCGCCGCCGGCGTGCGACTCGATCGTCCGGATCCGTGGCCAGCCGTCGGGTGGGTCCCAGTCCATGCGTAGCACGGTCGGGCCGCGAAAGTAAACGTTCCGGCGGCGATCGCAATCACTACCACGCCGCCGGGCGACCTGTCTCGCATGCAACTGGGCGTCATCGGACTCGGACGGATGGGGCAGATCGTCGTGAATCGCTCGCTCGAGGCCGGCCACGACGTGGTCGCGTTCGACCTCTCGGCGGAGGCGACCGCGGAGGCGGCGGAGGCCGGCGCGGAGCCCGCGGACTCCGTCGCGGACCTCTGTGATCGGCTCGTGGCGGGGCCGGAGCCGGGCAAACGGATCTGGCTCATGGTGCCCGCCGGCGACCCGGTCGACGCGACCCTCGCGGATCTGGAGCCACACCTCGACGCCGACGACGTGGTCATCGACGGCGGCAACTCCCACTTCGCGGAATCGGTCCGGCGCGCGGAGTCGACCGACGCCGCCTACCTCGACTGTGGCACCTCCGGGGGGCCGGCGAGCGCGGAGGAGGGCTTCTCGCTGATGATCGGCGGCCCCACGGATGCTTACGAGACGCTAGTGCCGGTCTTCGACGCGGTCGCGACCGGCCCTGACGGCCACGATCGGATGGGTCCGTCGGGCTCCGGCCACTACGTGAAGATGGTCCACAACGGCGTCGAGTACGCGCTCATGCAGGCGTACGGCGAGGGGTTCGAGCTGCTCGCCGACGGCCGCTACGACCTCGATCTGGAGGCCGTCGCACGGACCTGGAACAACGGCGCGGTGATCCGGTCGTGGCTGCTCGAGCTCTGTGAGGAGGCGTTCCGCGAGGAGGGGTCGGACCTCGGTGACGTCGCCGACCACGTCGCGGGCGGATCGACGGGCACCTGGACCGTGGAGGAGGCGCTCGAACAGAGGGTGCCGGTGCCGCTCATCTACGGGGCGCTCGCCGAGCGTTTCGACTCGCGTAACGAGGGGCGGTTCTCCCGGCGGCTCGCGAACCGGCTCCGTTACGGATTCGGGCGCCACGAGGTCGCGCGACGATGACGGCTCGATGCGGGCTTGAGCGGTAGGTCCCCGCTCACCGCGCCGTCGAGAGCTGCCGACGAACCGCCGACACCGCCTCCATCGAGTCGATCCACTTCCCTGGGTCCGTACACCAGATGCGGTCGCCCTCGACGCTCACGCAGAACACCGACTCCCTCGAGGCCGACGTCGTCACGCGGTCGACGTCCGGCCGGTCTCCGAGATGTGCGTCGATGAGCCGTCGTGCCGTCTCGGCTTCCGACCACAGTCGCTCGCCCGCCGCGTACTCGATGGCTATCTCTGCCATATCACTTCGTAGTGACTACATCAATAAGAAACGGCGTTAACCCGCAGATATTGCATCATTATTCATGAACTATACGACCGCCGACGATCGTCATCGAAACGTCCATCGAGCGGATCTCCGCCGGGCGTTCCCACGGGGAGGCGTCGAGCACGACGAGATCCGCGAGCTTGCCGGGCTCGATCGTGCCGAGCCGGTCCTCGTCGAAACCCGCGTAGGCGGCACCGCGGGTGTACGCGCGTAGCGCCTCCGTCACGCCGATCCGCTGTGAATCGGCGGGCGCGTTGACGGCGTGGTGGACTCCCGAAAGCGGGTTCATCGGCATCCCGTCGGAGCCGAACGCGAGGTTCACGCCCGCATCGAGCATGTCGCGGTACCGGTTCGTCTCGGTCCGACGGTCCGCGAGCCGCGCGTCGTAGAGCCCGTCCTCGCCCGCCCACTTGAGGAAGTTCGGCTGGACGCTCGCGACGACCCCCGAATCCGCCAACCGCTCTATCGCCTCGTCGTCCGCCAGTTCGACGTGCTCGATCCGGTGTCTCGCCGCGCCCGAGTCGCCGACTGCGGCCGCCTCGTAGGCGTCGAGAACCGCGTCGATCGCCACGTCGCCGATGGCGTGGGCGGTGAACTGGTAGCCGGCGCCGGTCGCCTCCGCGACGACCGCGTCGAGTTCGTCGGGGTCGACGACCCACTGACCGGTCGCCGCGTCGGCGCCGTCCCTCCCGTCCGCGTCCGCGTACGGCTCGGAGAGCTTCGCGGTTCGCCCGCCGAAGCTGCCGTCCGTATAGGACTTGATCGCGCCGGTCTCGACGAACGGGGAGCCGGCGTTCGTACGCAGGCCGACCTCCCGCAGGGCGTCGAGGTGGTCGGTCCAGTAGTTGAGTCGGACCCGCGCGGTGAGCGCGCCGGCCGCGTCGAGGTCGCGGTAAACGCCCGGCGCGTGGGAGTTGCGAACCATGTCGTGAAAGCCCGTGATTCCCTTACGTGCACAGTCCTCGAGTGCCGCCTCGACGATCTCCCGCGTCTCCGCCGGCCCGGGCTCGACCGTCTCGTAGACGGGATCGATCGCGGCCTCCAGGAGGACGCCGGTCGGCTCCCCGTCCGCGTCGATCGGCACCGTTCCGTCGGGGGCAGCCGCGATCGCGTCGGCGAGCCGGTCGAGCGCGGTCGAATCCACCGCGGCGACGTGCATGTCCTCGCGGAACGCGGCGACCGGCCGATCCGTCTCCACGGCGTCGAGGTCCTCCCGCGTCAGGTAGCGGTCCTCCTCCCACGTCGACTCGTCGTAGCCGTAGCCGAGGACCCACGCGTCCGCGGCGGTGTCGGCGTCGTCCTCGCCGTCCAGCTCCGCGGCCCGCTCGGCGAGCAGCTCCACGGCCGCCGCCGGCGAGTCCGCGGTCGAGAGGTCGGCGTGGACCAGATAGCGGCCGACGGTCGTCAGGTGCGTGTGAGCGTCGATGAAGCCGGGCAGCGCCACGCGGCCGTCGAGGTCGACGACCTCGGTCTCGACGCCAGCAAGCATCTCGACGTCGTACGTCGTCCCCACACGAACGATCCGTCCATCCCGGACGGCGACCGCCTCGTGCGTCTCGTCGGGCTCCGTCAGCGTGTGGATCTCCCCGTTTAAAAGGACCAGATCCGCGGCATCGCTCATGGCTCCGAGAGCGACCGGCACGGGGTTAACGGTTCGGGAAGCGGGCGCTTCCACTCCCAACTTCCGAACGGGGCCACGCTCACCACGACGGGATCAACAGGATCGCGACGCTCAGCGAGATGAAAACGACCTTCATGACGGTATTGACGACGATCACCTTCGTGCCGAACTCGGCGCCCCAGATCCCATACTGGAAGGGGATCGACCGCTTGAACGTCGAAACGGCGAAGGAGACGATGCCGCCGATGAGCAGCGTCGCCACCGCGGTTCGCGGCGTGAACGTCCCGTCGAGCAGCGGCGCGATGGTGACCGCACCGGCGGTCGTATCGAGCGTGTACACGGCGATCACGGGTACGGCGGCGCCCGGTAGCCCGAGTACGGCCGTGACCGGCTCCGCGATCCCCGTCAGCGATTCCACGTCGTAGTACGTCACGAACGCGACGACGAGCGTGTAGATGACCGCGAGCCGCGGCACGATCCGACGGAGCGTTTTCCACGACTTCTCGCCGGCCGCGCGGACGCGCTCGCGGTTCGTTCGCTCGTCGGCGTCGGGGCCCTCCGCGGAGACGTCCGCGAGCACCGCGCGGTTCACGTTGCGCTCGGAGAGCAGCGCCCCGCCGAGCAGAACCCCGACGAGCGTGATGGCTAGCGCGATGCCGGCACGAAAGGAGACGTACAGCGTTCCCGTGTACCAGCCGAGGATCGGGATCAGGACGGGAACGTAGTAGGTGAAGACGTGCTGGACGAACCCGAAGAACGTGTTGATGACGACGGCGACGAGGGTGGCCCGATCGTCGAGGAAGCCGGATTCACGGTACTCCGCGAGCGTGGCGTAGCCCGCGGTCGTCGACGCCGCGGTCGTCAGGATCGCGGTGCCGACCTCGTCGGGAAGGTTCGCGGGACGCGTGAGGTAGCCGGAGACGCCCGCGACGTATCTGATGAGCCCGAACGCGACCGCGACGTTCGCGGCGAACACGCCGATCGTAATGAACAGCGTGATCCGCGCGAGTCGCGGGAGGACGTCGGCGAGCAGCGCGACCGCCTCGGGGCCGACCGATTGCACGCCCGAAACTCGGTGACGGCCGGACAAAGGGTCATCGGTGTCGCGGGCGCGGCCGATCGCTTCCCGGCCACGGACCGCTTCGACGGACCGGTCCTCGGAGGTCACGACACGGTGGAGACGCGCCGTCGAAGGGGCTCGGAGGAGAGGGAGTCTCTCGCGTGAGCCGCGATCCGGTTGCGTCGGCGGTGCTACGGACGGGAAACCGGTCGTAGAGGGAGCCGGGTCGACGGACGGGATCGGGGCGGATGCCCCTCGGAGGGGCCCACGCCACCCACTTAAGAGTCCGGACGACGTCCACCGAGACATGATCTCACGAGTGCTCGTTCCGATGGACGACTCGGAAAACGCCGCGTCCGCCCTCGAGTTCGCGCTCGACGTGCATACGGACGCCGACGTGACCGTCCTGCACGTCGTCGGGACCCCGTCGATGATGATGGGCGGGGCAACGACGCTCTCGCTCGAGGAGGACGTCGGCGAGGCCGCCGCCGAAAAGGCCGCGCCGGTTTTCGAGCGCGCCCGTGCGCTCGCCGACGAACGCGGTCGGGATATCGACACGGTCGTCGGGATCGGTCATCCGGTCCGGAACGTCCTCGAACGAGCCGACGACTACGACGCGATCGTCATCGGCGCTCACGGCGCGGACCGGAGTCGAGCGACGCACCGCTTCCTCGTCGGCAACGTGGCCGACACCGTGTCGAAGCGGGCACCCATCCCCGTCACGATCGTTCGCTGATCGCGGAAGCTCCGATCGGATCGGCGTGGATCGACTCCCCCGAAATCGAGGGGCGAACCGCCTCAGTTGCGGAGGCGGTCGATCCGTTCTTCGGTCGGCGGATGCGTCGCGACCACCGAGGCGAGCAGCCCGCGTTCGGAGTTAAAGATGCAGAGCGCGGCGGTCGAGTCGTCCACGGCGGATTCGCGGCCCTCGGAGCTCGAGGAGATCCTCTCCAACGCCCGGGCGAGCGGGTCGCCGCTGCCGATGTGCCGGCGGGCGTCGTCGTCGGCGACGTACTCGCGGTATCGCGAGATCGCCATCACGAGTACGGTGACGAGCATCTGAGCGACGATGGAGAGCGTCCAGCCGACGATGAAGCCGCCGGGGTTGTCCTCGCCGACGAAGACGTAGACGAAGTAGACGGCCCATCCGACCATCATGCCGATCGAGCTGCCGACCGTCATCATCAGAACGTCCCGATTTTTGATGTGTGCGAGCTCGTGTGCGATGACGCCCTCGAGCTCGTCGCGCCTGAGGAGCCGGATGAGCTCCTCGCTCACGACGACGACGCCCTTGCCCTTTCGGCCGGTCGCGTACGCGTTCGGGACGCCCATCTGCATCACCATCAGCCGGGGCTTCTCGATGCCCATGTCCCGCGAGAGCGACTCGGTCATGCGGTGTATCTCGGCGTACGATCCCTCGTTCGGCATGTCCTCGGCCTTTCGCGTCGCCATCCACGTCCCGAACTTGTACTGGAGGATCGGGAACGTGAGCATGAGCGCCAACACGATCGGCCACGCGCCCGTCCCCAGCATCGCGATCCCCACGATGCCGACGCCGAGATAGAGCGCGCCGAGCAGCGAGCCGACCACCGCCATGCGAAGCCGTAGTCCGAAGTCCGTCATCGACGGAATGAAGAATGTCCGAGCCGATAAACGCCGCGGAATCGGTCAGCCATCAGATCGATAAGCGATCCGCTCGGTCAGCTTAAAATCGGTCCGGCGTCCGCTCCGTCTTCGTCTCGGCCTTTCGTTCGACCCGCTTGCGGACGTCGACGCGTTCGCCTGAGACGACGTCGACGCTGAGCTGGAGGGGATCCGCACAGTCGGGACAGGAGAGCTCCAGTCGCATTCGTCCGTCGACGAAGTCGGGGTCGGGTTTGTCGGCGGCGTTTTTAAGTATGGTCCCGGAGGTCGGGCAGGCGACAGAGAGATAGCCACCGATGCCGCCGAGGTACGCCACCGGGCTGTGAGAGCAGTCGACGCGAGTGCACTGCTGGGTCGTATACACGCCGAGCAGCAGCGCGGTCGATGACAGAAACAGCACGTCGAGACCCGACCGGGGGACGTACCGATCGAACGCGGAGTTGGGAACGAGCCCCGTTCCCACGGCGGTCACGATCACAAAACCGACCGTGATGACGCCGCCCGTCCGCAGTGCGCCCTCGATGTACTGCACACCGGTACGTCCGCCCTCGCCGCGATAAAGTCCTCGCGGCTGTGCGAATCCGGTGCATTGCACCCGAGAGAATTCACCGGACCTCGTCCGTACGAACCCTCAACTGGTGAGCTGGAGCCGCTCGATACACCGACGCATGTCTCCCGGGTCGTCGTAGCTCATGAGCTTGAATCCGGTATCACAGACGTATTCCCCGCCGGTATTTCGAAGGGTCACCTCGCGTGAGAGTCCGATCACGTCGACCGTCACGACCACGCGTTTCCCTGCATCAAGGTGTTCGATGATCTCCTCGGACGAACACGCCTTGCGATCCACACGGATCGTTTCAAGACCCATCCGTTGATGCATCGAAAACCAGCAATAAAAACCTGTGCCGTCGTACTGGTCGAGTCGTGCTGGTGCCGCCGTACTGGTGTGGTCGTACTGGGACCGCCGTACTGGCATGGTTGACCGAACGACGAGCAGTCCCGTCTTCCCATCGCGAGTGCTTTCCCGCTCCCCGCCGAAGCGGTCGGCAGTGAGGACGTTCGAGGAGACGCCGGACGGAACGAGGAGTTGGATCGCCGCGGGCGTCGGTGCCGTCGCGATGGTGTTCACGTTCGGAACGCCGCTGTCGTACGGGATCCTCCAGGGACCGGTGAGTGGAACCCTCGACGTCTCGCCGGTCGCGGCGTCGACGATCTTTTCTGCAATGCTCTTCACCTTCTTCATCGGCTCCGGGGTCGTCGGCGTGGTGACCACCCGGGTGTCGGCACGACTCCTGCTGTTCGTGTGTGCGGCGGCAACGGCGATGATCGCGCCGTCGTTGTTCGTCGTCGAGTCGTACGCCGGGCTGGTGGTCGTCTTCGCGATCCTCGGACTCGCACTCGGGACGGCGTTCATCGTCGTCGCGTCCGTGGTTCCGCGGTGGTTCGACGAACGCCGTGGGGCGGCGACGGGGGTGATCTTCGTCGGCAACGGACTCGGGCTGACCGTGCTCCCTCCCGCCTGGCAGTACGCGATCAGCACGGTCGGGCTCCGCGAGGCGTTTCTCGTCATCACGTCGCTGACGGCGGTCGCGTTCGGTCTTGCCGCCGTGTTCTGTGGCCGGCCGACCTGGGCCGAAGGAACTGGCGGGTCGCTGGGTGACGTCTTCGCGTGGGTACGGGAACTGATCGGCACCCGCCGGTTCCAGTTGCTCTTCGTCGGAATGAGCCTCGCGTTCGCGTGGTACCAACTGCTCGCGGCGTACGCGGTGGGTCTGTTCGCCTCCCGGGGGCTGACCGAGACGGCCGCGTCGCTGACGTTCGGGCTGATCGGCGGCGTCAGCATCGTCTCACGCCTCGGTGGCGGCTACGTCGCCGATCGGATCGGCTCCCGGCGCGCGTTTCTCTGGTCGTTGGCGCTGACCGGCGTCGGGGTCACGTTCCTGTTCGCCCCGCATCCGTCGCTGCTCGCGGTCAGCGTCGTCCTCGTCGGACTCGGACTCGGCGGAACCGCCACGCTGTACATCCCGTTGCTGATGGAGATCTACGACCCGCGGAGGGACACGGCGATCGTGGGCATTTTCAACGTCGCCGTCGGCATCGGCGCGCTGGCGATGCCGCCGCTCGGAACCGCAAGCGTCGTGCTTACGGGTGGCTACGCCGCCGCAGTGCTGTTGACGCTCGTCGTCGTCGTGATCGGCTTCGTCACCGTCGTCATCGGGACCCGGTAGCCTGGCGGGCGATGACGATCGGAAACGATTTCCGGACGGATCGACCGACGAAATTTATAAGATGAGCGGCAATTTCTGGTACGTGTATGTATGACCCCAAGCGGTGGCTCCTCTTTTCGTTCGTCAGCTCATGGGTCCGCGGAGGTAACGCATTATTCAAGCTCTCGGCTGCCGTACTGCTTTTCTTACTGTTCTCGTGGGTGGTCGCCCTCTACGTCGCGGTGAAGCTCTGTTTTGCCGCGGCACGAACGCTCTTCGTTCGAAACGAGCGTTTCGTCCGCGACGAGAACGAGCCGTTCGTGCGCCGTCGGACGCTTCGACGCATCGGGGGTCGCGGCGTCGACTTCTCGCTCGTCGGCGTCCCCCTCCTTTTGCTGGCGGAACTGTCCTCAAGCGTTCGGTTCACCGTCGGGACGCTCTTCGTGGCAAGCATCATCCTCTTTGCGACGTCGCTCGCGCTTACCGCCTCGACCCCGGGCAAGGCGCTGTTCGGCATCGAGATCGGAAGCGAGACCGGTGGTTCTCCCTCGGCCGTCCAATCGTTCGTGCGTGAATCGGTCGCGGTGGTAAGCATCTACGTCCTCCCGATCGCTGCGTACGTCGTCGTGAAGAACGGGGACGGCGAGCAGATCGGCGACGTCGTCGCCCGAACGCGCGCTATCGATGCCGGATCGAAGGGCACGGAGGGGGTGGCGGCCTACGTCGGACGCGTTCGTGAGACGCTTCCCGCCGGCAGCGTCAGCGTTCCGACCTCGAAGCCGAGTTCGGACGCGGAAACCGCCCTCCAGCGCGACGGCTCGGAGACGCGGCTCCAGACGACCGCCGATGCCGGCAGCGGTCCCGAAACCGGGTCGGACGGGGATGGAGGATCGACCGGCGGGACGTCGACACGGCTCGAAACGCGTTCGATGGAAGAACGCGGCAGGACGGCGGAAACGACGAAAGCGATGGGGTCGGAGGACGGAGCGTCGACCGTGGATCCCGAGACGACCTGCCCGAGCTGTGGTGCTGACGTCCCGTCCGTCGGAAGCTACTGCGTCGATTGCGGGGCGAAGCTCTGATCACCCGCCCGACCCGCCGAACGGTTCCAGATGCGCTCCGCACGCGACACAGAACCTTCCGCCGTGAGTCTCCTCGCCGCACTCGGGACAGAAGTCGACTGATGCCGCCGGTTCATTCTCGGGCCCGCCGTCGGGATCGGAGACCCGATCCGCCTGATCGTCGTTGACTTCGCCACAGCCTCCACAGATGTATCCGGACACGATCGGGTGATCGAGGGAGGCGCCACAACGAGCACACTCGGTTCGCTCCGTCGTCATCGCGTGTTCGATCTGGTGTGTGAGGAGTCGAACGACTGCCCCCAGTCGATCGACTCCGACTCGCTCAGCATCCCCGAGATGTCCTCACGATGCTTGTCGATCGTGTTAGCGATCCCATAGTTTTCGTTCTGTTTCATCCGGGGAAGCTTCCGTTTTGCGTCCTGAGCCTTGGATCGAAGCTTCGTTCGCTGCTTGGCCGCCTCGAGCTCATCACGGTATCGTTCGACGTTCTCCCGTACCTCCTCCCACGCCCCTTTCGTCTCCGCCGAGAGCCCCTCGGAAAGCGACCGTTCATGATCCATCTGTTGTTTATGTTCTTTGATACACTTTTCCGCATCTCGGAGCTTGCCCGTGTCGATGTCGCTCCACGCCTTCGTCTCACCGACGTCCTCCAACTCGATGCTGGCGTCGTTCAGTTTGTCCTCCAGGTTTTTTATTCCCATCGAGCACTTCGAGTTGTGACACTGCCACTCGTTGGTGACTTCGATCTCGTCCCTGTGGCTTCGTTCGTGTTCGACTGACCCCCCGACGCTTCCCGTGGCGTTCGGGTTTGCGGACGCTTCCCCCGTGACGTCCGCTTCGATACCCTCACGCCACGTGTCCTTGGAGCTCCTTGAGGCGGTAAACTCATCCACCCGATACTTGGCTCCCCGCCGTTCTCGGCCGGCAGCCGCACATTTCTCGCACCCCTCATCGGCCATCGTTCTGCACCTCCGAAAGGGCGTCGACGGCCCGTTCGACCACGTCGTCGGATATCTCGAGTTCGGCAGAGCGCTTCCGTATCACCTCGTTGACCTGCGGGATGAGGTCGTGTTTGGCGATCGGTTCAGGGCGTTCCAACGCGACTCGACAGAGCGCGAACAGCGAGGCTCGCGTTATGCGGTCGGTCGGGTCCTGCGTTCCGAGCAACAGCACGAGCAGAGCCGGCCGTGAGTCCTGTCCCGAACGGAGAGCGGTCTCCACCAGGTCGATCGCCGCCTCCTTCGCCTGCAGCAGTCGCGGGTGATCGAGCACCGCTCCACAGGCGTTGATCACGTCCTCGGGGACGTGCACGCCGACCGTCACTGCGCTCGTCCAGGTGGCAAACGCGTCCCGGAGGAGCGCCGCATTCGTCCCCGAATCCAGTTCGAGGACGTCGTCGATGACGCGCCGGACGTTAGGGTTCTCGATGGTTCGGGGGTGATCCTCCGCGACGCGCCGTATCGACAGGACGATCGATCGCCGGATCGACTCGTCGGGAGCCGATTCACTTCGTTCGAGGTACGCTCTCGAGAGGTCATTCAGGTGATCGACGAGGAGGTCGGCGCGGTCTTCGGCCAGCTTTTCGACGTATCGCGTCGCTTCCACCGCCACCTCGTCGTCGGCACGGACGAGGTCGTCGACCAGTTCCCGGACGAGCGCGGCGTCCTTCGAGGAGTCGGTACCGATCCGATCGTACAGTGACCGTACGTCTCGTCTCCCACGGTTCGTCATACTCCGAACGTTTCCGTGGCAGTATAAATATGTTCGTGACAGAACAGGACGAGCGGTGATCCTTGCCACCCGTGTGCGTCCAATCGTGCAAAGTTACTTACTATACTGCGACGTTTCAGCATGCAATGGGACTGCTCGATCTCGTTCGCGGATCCGGCATGCGGGGGGGAAGCGCCGTGACGGCCATCGATACGTCCGAGCACTTCGCGATCCCCTTAAAACGGATCGAAGAGGATCGTATGGGCTTGCGAAACGGCGTCATGACCCTGGAGAAGGACCTCTCGGTGATGGTGCTCGGACAACCCGGGTCCGGCAAGACCAGCACCATCACGTTTCTCGCGAAACAGATGCAAGCGACCACCCAGGATCCCGTCGTCATATTCGATTATAAGGGGGACTACGCCGAGAAGGGGATCTACGATCCCGACGATGCGATCATTCTGGCGTTCGACGGCAGTACGAACTACTGGAACGTGTTCGAGGAGGCAACCCACAGGCGAGATTATCGAACGATAGCCCAAGCGCTATTTCAAGAGGATTCGGGGAGCGGGGACGCTTCGAACGAGTTCTTTACCCGGGGCGCCCAGGACCTCTTTTGGGCATGCCTCCGGCACGTGGAGGAGGATCCATCCGTCCCGAACCCGTCAAACGAGGACCTGATCGAGTTCATTTATCCCCAGTCGTCATACAACGGGCCTCCGTTCAAGCGGATCTACGAGACGTTGGAACGCTCCGCCGATCCGGACGTGCGCGCGGCGGCATCCGAACTGAACCCCGGAAACATGGAAACGACGACGAACATGTACCAGACGCTCAGAAAGCGGGTTCGTGAGGTGTTTGACGGGGATTTCGCGAGGGACGGTGAGTTCTCCATCCGTGAGTATATGGAGGATCCTCGGGGACGTACCCTCGTCCTCGACATGTCCGGACCGGAGCAGGACGTGATGGCTCCGATCTTCCGTGTGTTTCTCGATTGGAGCATGCGGCTTGCGCTCAACGACACGTCGCAGTACTCGTATTTCATCCTCGACGAGTTTGACGAAGTCGGCGAGCTCCAGCAGATCCAACGAATGCTCTCCACGGGGCGTGCACAGAAGACGGAGGCCGTCATCGGCGTCCAGTCACGGTCCCAGCTCAGGTCGGTCTACGGCGAGGACGACGCCGAAACGATCCTCAGCAACTGTCCCCAGAAGATCCTCATGCGGACGGCCGACGACAAGGAGTACGTCCGCGAACAGATCGGTAAAGAAAAATACGAGATAGAGCAGATGGGGTACGGCGCACAGAGCGCGAGCCTCACCGGTAGCTGGATCTTTCAGATGCTTGCGCTCGCACGCGACTCCCCCCAGGTACAGGAAAACGAGAAGTATCCGATCGAAGAACAGGAGATCGGTAGCTTCGACCGGGGTGAGGGGGTCTTCCTCACGGAGAAGGGATGGGTTCGAGGTCGATTCCCGCTGTGGGAGGAGCTCAACGAGGAGGCACGGGCGCATCTCGCCGGAAGCCAGCCCAACCCCTCTCGAGAGTCACGCTCGTCGCCGATCCGTCTCACCGTCGGATCGGAACGCATCAACGTCGACTTCGACGAACCGGTCGGCCAGCGCATACGGGAAGCGTACGAACGCGACGGCGGTGATCCCTCCGACGCAGCATACGTTCATCGCGAACACGTGAAGTTCTCGCGTTCGGGAACCTCCGTTCGAATGACGGTGCTTGGTCGGAACGACACCGAATTGGAGGGGCGGACGCTCGAACGGGGAGAGACCGTCGAGGTGACGGACGGTGACCGTCTCCGATTAGCGGATCGCATCGAGGTTCGTATCGACGTTCCGTAGCCGGCTCCTTCGTCGCCCGTTTTCATGATCCGTTCTGAACGCAGCCATGCCTCGGCGTGACCGAACGCTACCTCCCGAAGGTTGATGTGTACGCTCGGGCACTCTGAGCCATGTCGATCGCGGCGTCGTTAACGGAGCCGACGGTTCTTGCACACACCAAGCGACGTCTGTTTCCGGACGACGACGATCCACACGCATACGCCGTCGCCGACACGCAGTTTGCGAGGGATGAATGGCTACCCGGAACGCCGATCCCTCGCTCGATACGCACCCAACTCGCGCCGTTCAACCACGTACGAATCGGCTCCGGCTATCCCGATCTGGTCGGCGTTCGGTCGCTGGAGCCCGACCTGCTCGCCGTGGAGCGGTTCGGCGATCGGCCGCCGCTCGTCGCGATCGAGGCGAAGGGGTACAAACGGAACGGCACGGTCGACG